>CAYFMD010000001.1:0-89203 GCA_964344105.1 Candidatus Woesearchaeota archaeon
AAGGTGCAGGGGTGGAAAAATTTGTGTTGAGATATTAATTGTTAGACACGTTCCTAAACTGGATAAATTTTTAATTTTTACAGGTTAGAAAAATCTTAGATTTTACTAAACCCTATCCAAAGATCCTTCCCCTTCACCTTACTCACCTCAATATGATCATAATCCCCTTCATTAAAATCAATATCAACAGCACCAACTCTATCAACAATCAACTCCTTCCAACTTTCAGCCAAATCTGCAACTTCTCCACTAATAGCTAAATTAATCTTATCTTCCTTAACAAGCCCAGCATTCTTCCTCATAGCCTGAACCTTTCTACTTATCTCTCTAGCATACCCTTCAGCTTCCAATTCCGGAGTCATAGTTGTATCTAACTTAACTTCAACTTCTTTCCCACTTGCCTTAGACTTAATATTTTTAACATTCAACTGAGCCTTAACTATCTCAACCAAATCATCATTCAACTTAGCTCCACTAACTTCTGCCTTACTCAATGGCCACTTCAATCCAACCTTCTCTCTATCCCTCTCACTAAGCCCTCTCTCTATAACTTCCAACATAACCTTGAAATTCTCTTCCAACTTTCCATCAACTTTCTTCTTATCTGGCTTCGGCCAACTACTCAGGTGAACACTTTCACTATTAAAATCACTATAAATATATTCAGAAATGTAAGGAGCATAGGGTGCCAACAACAAACTAACTTTTTCCAAAACTTCTCCCAAAACTTCCTTAGTATCGTCTCTATCTCTAGTAAACTTAATGTAAGCTCTAGAAAAATCATTAACAACAAAATCCATAATTTCCTTCAAAGCAAGATCCAACTTATAATCATCCAAATGCTTCGTACAATTTTCAATCACAGTATTTAACCTACTTAATATCCATTTATCTTCAATCTTCATAGAACACTTATGTTCATTCAATTGGCCATAATACCTATGAGTATTATCTAAAACAGTCAAGAAAGGTAAAACACTCTCTCTCATTAACTCATGAGAGAATCTCTTAAAATTCCCAACATCAGTAGTGCAGAACTGCATTCTAACCGCATCAACACCTGTCTTGTCAATTATATCTCTAGGCTTAATTATATTCCCCTTAGATTTACTCATCTTCTCATTATTCTCATCAACAATATGTCCTGCACAAATTACATTCTTATATGCAGGCTTATCAAATAACAAAACCCCAAGAACATGCAATGTATAGAACCATCCCCTAGTCTGATCTATCGCTTCAGCAATGTAATCATAAGGAAACCTTCTCTCAAACTTCTCCTTATTTTCGAATGGATAATGGAACTGTGCAAAACTAGCACTACCAGAATCATACCAACAATCAATCACATCAGGAATTCTATACATGTGCTTCCCACATTCACACTTTAACTTAATATCATCAATCCAAGGCCTATGCAAATCATAGGTTGTAAATTTCTTCAAACTTTCTTTCCTTAACTCTTCCACACTTCCAATTACTTTATCCTTGCCACATTCACATCTCCAAATTGGCAACGGAGTTCCCCAATATTTAAAACGAGAAAGTGACCAATCTTTAGCACCTTCCAACCACTTACCAAACCTTCCTTCCTTAATATGCCCCGGATACCAATTAATCTCCTTATTCTTCTTAACCAATTTATCTCTAACACTACTAACTTTAATGAACCACGAATTAATCGCATAATACAATAAAGGAGAATCACATCTCCAACAGAAAGGATATGTATGTTCATTCTTTTCCTTCTTATACAATAAACCTCTCTCTATCAAATCCTTAATTATGTCTTGCTCAACACTCTTAACAAACTTGCCCTTCCATTTAGGAACCAAATCATTAAACTCTCCATTCTGATCAACAGTATGGGCCAAAGGCAAATCTTCTTCAACACAAACAACATAGTCATCTTCACCATACATTCCAGCAGTATGAACAATTCCTGTACCACTTTCTGTTGTAACAAAGTCAGCCAAGATTATCTTATGTGAATTCTCATTCTGCAATTCCTTAATATCATACAATGGCTCATATTCCATTCCAACCAACTTACTACCCTTCATCTTCTCCACAACTTCATACTTTCCTCTAACGATCTCTAATCTATCTTTAGCAACATAAGCGAAATCTCCATCCTCTAACTTGACCTTAACATAATCAATATCTTTACCAACAGCCAAACCAACATTTCCTGGTAATGTCCAAGGAGTTGTTGTCCAAGCTAATATATACTCGCCAGGCTTACCAACTGAATCTGTTGATTCAGTGGCGTCAGAATTCTTCTTTGAAGAATTATGAGCGTCTTTAACCTTGAATGCTATGTAAACACTATCTTCCTTAATATCCTTATATCCTTGAGAAACTTCATGACTACTAAGCGGAGTCCCACATCTAGGACAAAAAGGCACAACCTTATATCCCTCATACAACAATTTCTTCTTATACAATTCTTTCAAACTCCACCAAACACTTTCAACATAATTATTATCTAATGTAACATAGGGCTTATCCAAATCAATCCAATAATCTAACTCCTGAGTCGAAGCTTCCCATTCTTTAATGTTAGAAAAAACACTATCTCTAGCTTTCTGAATAAATTTATCCATTCCGTACTTCTCAATATCTTTCTTACTATCTAATCCAAGAGCCTTCTCAACCTGAACTTCTACTGGCAAACCATGACAATCCCAACCACCTTGTCTTGGAACAGATTGACCTTTCATAAAATGATATTTACAAATCAAATCCTTAAACGTCCTAACTTCAAGATGATGCAATCCAGGAGGAGCATTTGCTGTAGGTGGGCCCTCTAAAAAACTAAACAATTTCTTCTTCTTATCATCTTGAACAGCATCAGCTATTTGTTTATCATATTTCTTCCAAACCTTTCTAGCTTTCTCTTCAATACCTTTAAAATCAAGTACCATATTCTTTCAATCCATCTGACATATTTAAATCTAATTACCTTGAAAATTTAAATCTTTACAATAGCTCTATTCACCACTTCTTAGATACAACACAACAAAGCATTTAAATAGCCAAATCCTCCTCGATTTAGTAAGAATGCTATCAGATTTCCTAAAAAACAAAAAGCTAATGGCAGGTATAATAACTGTAGTCTTACTAGTATTCATTCTATATGCATCAATCCCTTATCTGAGTGCATTCTTTGGAGCAGTAATTTTAGCATTTATTTTCAGACCCGTAGATAAGAGGCTTAAGAAATTTGTCTCACCATCTCTCTCAGCAGCAATAATCTTGGCTATAGCACTTATCCTAATTATAATTCCATTAATCTTCATAATCAACGGTCTAATCGATCAGGTAGCATTACTTCCAGAACAAATAGAAAACATAAGATTACTGAAAGATAGAATTGAAGAAGTTCTCCCAATAGAAATCGAAATGAACGAACAGCAAATAGCTGATCAGATAGTCCCAATCTTAACTAGTTCAATCCAACCAGCATTCACAAACATTCTTTCACTTTTCGGAATCCTATTTCTACTATTCTTCGTAATGTACTACCTTATCCTTTACTATGATAATATCAAAAAAATCATAATGGAATACTTACCTTTCACCAGAAAAAACAACCTAATAATTATAGAAAAATTCAAGGAAATAACTTATGCAACAATTGTTGGAACTTTCCTTATCGCAATAATCCAGGGAGGACTTTTAGCTCTAAACTTTTGGCTTCTAGGAATTCCTAACGCACTTTTCTGGGGAGCAGTGGCAATGGTTCTATCTTTCCTACCAATAATTGGAGCTCCAGTAATCTGGGTGCCTGCGGCAGTAATCCAACTAATAACTGGAAACACAAACATCGGAGTAGCACTAATAGTTGTAGGAATGTTCATAAGTCTTATAGATAATATCCTAAGGCCATTAATCAACCAAAGATATGGATCAATCCATCCTCTAGTTTCAATCATCGGAATATTCATAGGAATCTCTCAATTCGGAATCGTAGGAATTTTTATCGGACCTCTTCTAATAGCATACTTCTTACTATTCTTCAACCTCTATATGGAAGAATATTTAGGTAGAGAAGACATAATGAAAGTAGCAGTTAGGTAAAATGACACAAAATCTTTCGTATTCTTCCGGAATAAAGAGGTTAACCGAATTGGTATCTAAATCTAGGAAAACAAATCTTATTGCACTATATACTGCTAGAGAGATTGAAATGGAAACCGATTTTATTCAAGGATTACTAAATGGGATATTCAAGGGAGCAGAAAGGGTATTTGTAGGGTTTCATCTTAGGAGTGGAATGATGAAAAGAGATATCCCTTTCATTAAAGAAAGAAGGGTAACAGGATATATGCCAATAATCTCAGGATATGAAGCAGATGATCTACCAATAGCACAAGTTAATAGATTTTGCAGAAGATCCTTTCTTAAGCATCCTAATGCATCAATATATGTTCCTGAACAACATGTAATTACTAGCCAAGATTATTCTGGAATAGATTACCTAGTTAATACTTCAACAATCAACTAAAACTAGAAACTACTTCTTCTTCCAAGAAATGCATCTTACCCGGAATAACTAAACAAAAAGGATTCTTAACTTTCTTACCTTTCAACTTACTAACTGAATTATAAAAAAACTTTCCATTAAATCCTAGTTGGCTACAAACCAATATCTTGTCCAACTTCAATTTCTTACTCTTACTAGCTTTAACCAATTGATCCAAAGCATCATTAAAAGAAAGACCAATATCAATCAATATCAATGAATGAGCACCTATACTCTTATTCTCCTTAACAAAATCCAAAAAGCTATCTGGCTCAAAATTCTTCTGCCATGCAGGCATCGAAGAAACTTTACCAAACTTATACAATTGCAATCCACTTTCAGCAACAGCATCAAAAACAGAAGCTGCATAAATTATCTTATACTTAGTCTTATTCTTCTTACAGTCTTCCAACAAACTAACATGTGTCGTAGCAAATAAAGGGCAACCAGAAACCAGAAGGGCTACATCTTCCTTCTTACTCTCCTCCACCAACCTCATACTCTCAACTTCTCCTCTTCCCAAACTAACAACCTTCTTCCCAACAACCTTATCCAACTTTTTAGTATCATAAGGAAACTCTACAGTATAATTCTCCAAATAAACTTTCTTACATTTCTTAACAGCCTCCCTACCTTCTACAGAAATGCCTTTCTCATTCAATCCCAAACCTATCAAGTATAACATATATATCCAACAAATTATTTGTTAATAAAACTATCTCCTACTAGCCTTTATCCTATGCTTTTTCTTATCTCTCCTTAATCCTAAAAGATCTTCAGCACCATCTTCTTCTAAAAAGCTCCGCAACCTATCGTAGATTCCATCTCGCTTAAGAATTACATAATTGTGATGACCATCTTTCTCCATACTGACTATTCCATGATCTCTCAAAATATCTAAGTGGTGGTATGTATCCTGACTTGCAATTCCTAAGAATCTAGTAACTTCACCAATATAAGGCCTTTCATTATGCGCAAGATAGTAAATGATATTTAATCTATGATCATTACCTAAAATAAAACCTAGCGTCATAATATCTATCTCTCCTTTAGTAGGATGATAATTTTTTGGATAGGTAATTCTAGCATTATCCATAAAATTTCCTCCTCAGTTACCTTTATTAACATTTCCCCCTTAGCCTTAAAAAGAGATGATAACAAATTCTAAGAAAAGCAACTCGCATTTGAACTTTGCTACTGGCAGTAACTTCACAAAGTCCAAACGCTCGCAAGCACACGTAGAGATGATTTTAGCAACAACTCTATTCATAGGATTCCTAATCTTCGTATTTATTTTCCTAAGATCTTCGTTAAAGACAACCCAAGAGATTCCTACCGATGAAATCCAAAGAGAGATACTTGAAAGAACTCAACAAGAAGTGGGAAAGCTATCTGTTATTGTAGGAACATTAGCTGACGGTTCACGAGCCTGCTTCAATTTAGACGCTGTAGAGGATGAATATGGGACTGACTTTAGATCTGTAAGCGACCCTTCCAATCCTGGAAGATATACAATATATTATGGACATTTCTTTAACAAAAACCCAATTACTTGTGCAAAAGCAAATGAAAACTTCACCCTCGGAGGATACATCGAAGAAAAGCTCGTAATTGACACTAACATAACTTTACTAGTGAATGAATATGAGACTGACTATTCAGCATTAAAACAAGACCTTGGAGTAGATAACTTTGCATTCGAATTTAGAGATGAAAACAACGAAATAATTGAAGCTCTAAGTGTAAGGGGAAAAATCCCTGAGAACGTCGATATAATTTCAAAAGATTTCCCAGTAAGAGTTATAGATGCAAATGCACAAATGACTAACAGAATATTAAACATAAAGGCATGGAGATGAGAAACAAAAAAGGATTCATAAGGATAATTGAAGCAATATTTGCTATTTTAATTATAATGGGAGCAGTCTTAATAGTAATCTCAAATAACGTAAAAACATCAGATATTTCTGAAGCTGCTCATGAAAAACAAAGATATATTTTAGATGTAATATCAAACAATGAAGAGATAAGACAACAAATTCTAAACAATGAAACAACTCTTGCAAACGATTTCATAAGAAAAAATCTCCCAAATTCCTGGAACTTCGAAACCTGCATAACTGAAATAGATCGGATATGTAACCCTGTAACTGTAGAAGATAGAGATGTTTACGTAAGTGAATCTATAATTTCATCCTCGCTAACCACAAGAACTAAATCAAAAAAATTCAGATTTTTTATATGGAGGTAAGGATTTAAATACTTAAAATCACATTTAAAGGTAAGGTGGCATCAAAAAGAGGGCTAGTAATTTGTACGTTAATTTCAATCATACTACTCAGCCCTATGCTTCTGGCTCAATGTGTCCCTACAGTGCCCCCAACAGAATTCTGTGATGGAATAGATAACGATTGCGATGGCATAGTTGATGAGGCCGCAGGAAGTACTTATGATTTGAATTTAATTGCAGAATCTCCTGATACAAAAATAAGCAATCCTGGTAGCACTGTCGCAGATCAAACTCCTGAATTCTACATAACGGGAGATTCAAGATTGCCAGCTATAGGAGCATCCACAAAGTGGCTTAGGCATCCAACACAAGATAGAAGTACCCCTTACTGGGTACAAAGAGATTTTAACATACCTTCTATTTACCTTCTAGGGACTCCTACAATCTCTGCAACAATAAGGGCTGCCGGAAATGATCAAGTAAGGGCTTACATCAATGGAGACACAGACTTAATTTTAGAGGATTTAAATCAACCTTTCGAGGGAGGATTTGTAACAGAGAATTTCAATACAGGATTTATATCAGGAGAGAACAAACTAAGGTTTTATCTAACTAACACTGACAGAGAAAGTTCATTGAATTACGCATTTGATCTATCAATAGATGCTTGCATCCCTATACAATGCTTTGATGATATAGACAATGACAACGATCTTAATTCAGGCGGAGGAATAGACGCATTACAAGAATTCATACCAGAAAATAATTGTGCAGATATAACTTACAGCAACGGAGAAGACAATTGTGATAGGTATGGGCATTCATATTACTTTGGAAGAACTGATAGTCATGAGATCAACGATTATATAGATTCCTTTCACGAATATGATGATATAGGGACCGATGGCGCATATTTTTGTAATGAATTAGATGCAGATAAACTTTGCGAATTAAAAGGATACTCTGATTACGAAATAATTAATTTAAGGTCTGTAGGCGAAGTAACAAGAACTGAATGTTCTAGAAACAAGTGTAACTCAGATAGTAGCTGTGTGGGATTCCACAGCAATTCTGACAATCACTTCGCGTTATGGGATCCTGATGCAGCAAATCCAAATGGAGGGTACTCTGGAAACTTAGTAAGAATAAGTGCAGAGCAAGGAAAAAGGGGGCTAAAGAAAGTACTATGTACAAATCCAATACCTAGCGCTTGTTGGGATGGAATAGATAATGAAGATAACGATGGAAAAAAAGACTTTTGTGTCACTCCAAATGCCCCCTCAACATTCACTTTTGAAGACCACTATTCAACAACAATGGTTCCTTTTCTAAACACATTTGGATATAGGACCATTAATGGTGGATTAAATGATGATGATGCAACCTTGCAGAAAATTTGTAACCTTAAGGGATATAATACTGTAAGTTCACATAATTCCAGAACCTGGTCTAGTTGTGGCGATAATGATAATTGGTACTGGTCTTCTAGCGAGAATAACTTTGTAAATGGTGGAGGCTGCTATAATGGCGGAACTCATGTAACCACCTTAACTTGTAGCGATCCAATAGATTGTGACCCTGATTGTGAATCAAGATATGATACATCAGAATACCCTCACGATCCTCAATGTACTGATATCAAAGACGACGATGAAGGTGGCCCTACTGTAACACCAGATCCTCCAGCCGATCCACTTTGCGACCTAAATCAAACAATTCTAATTATCGATCACGATGGCTCAATCTTACCAGTTCATGAAGATTCTGAAGGAACAAGAATTTGCTACGATTATATTTTTAACACTAATAATACGGATCCTAACGCAACAATGTGTACTGGAGACAATGTGGTATTAAAGGTAAACCCTGTAACAGGATTCGCCTCTATCCCTGAAACTGCAAATAATGATGCTTGCGCTTGGGCTGATAGGGATAATAGCGGTGTTGTGGATTCTCCTGGAGCTGATCAAGATGCATATGCTGCTTGTTTTGGAAAATCAACAACAACAAATCCAGAATGCAGTTGGGCAGACAGAGATAATAGTGGTTCAGTAGGTCATGGAGATACACCTGAATTTGCAAATTGCGTGGGAGCAGTAACAAACTACACAGACATCTGCTACGATAATCTAGAATGTAGATCGATCTCAGCAGGATCTTGTGCAGTAGATGAATTCACAACAGTAAGGCTTTCAGCAGCAACTGAAGCAACAATAGGAAACGCTTCATCTTCATTACCAGTACAAATCTGCTGTAAGATAGTTAACCCAGAAATAACGGGTGCTTACTGGTCAGAGCCTTTCAGAGACATGAGAATAAATTCTACAGACCTAAATTCTTTAGTAAGATTAAGAATGGGTGGAATTAAATTAGAAGATAAAACTGTAGACTACACAATAAAAAGAAGGACTGGAGGATTCTTAGACTTCCTAATTCCTGACAGAACTATAATGGCTGGATCTGAAGAAGGATTCCCAACATGGAGGGCGGGAAAAGATGAGAATGGAGACTTACAGGGTGGAGAATACTATTTCATTGTAAAAATAGATTCCTTAGGATTAGAATTTGACACTTCAAATAATCCTGATGAAAACTACAGATATTTAGAAGTATCAAACACACAAGTTAACAATCCTCCGACTGCACTAATAACTTTCCCAGAGGATAAGCAAATATATTTCATAGATTCACCAATTTACTTCGAGCAAGCTAGCTTCGATATAGATGATGGATTCTCATATAGATGGGAACTAGGAGACGGTACTGTAAAAGAAGGGAATACTTCAAATTATGAGAACTATAATTTCACTCACACTTACACTGGAGAAGAAAACCTTGGCCAACAAAACATAAAGCTATATGTTACAGATGATCGAGGATTAGGCTCTCAAGATTCAGTTTCAATCTTAGTAATAAACTCAACATTCATCCTAACTTACATAGACCAACCGGCAGATGGTGGTTCATTCGGCAGACAAGTAGATTTTGATGCATCTAGCACTTATGCAGTTAGCTCATCAACTAATATTGCAGCAGATGGGACTTGTACAAAAGAAATCATCTGTCTAGCTGGAAATTGCCCATCAGAAACAAGAGGTTGCCCAACTTCAGCTTCACTAGGATGTAACTTTGATACAAATACTTGTCCAATAACCGTGCAAAATGCTCCAAGAGACCATGTACCAATAACTTTCAACTGGACATTTAGAAATACTCACGGTCTTGAACTAAAAAGATCTGGAAATGGAGCTGGAAATGTAGCATTCACACAATCATTCCCAATAGCAGATTTCTACACTGCCTCACTAACAGCCTCTATCAATCCTAGCTCATCAGCGGAAGTAGACTTCAATGTAGACTTCGAAAGTCCAACTTGTTATCCACAAATATCTGCACAACAAGCAAATGACTTCTCTGACTTAATTATTGGAGCAAGCTACTGGAGAGAAGATGAAACTTTCAAGAATTCTGTCCAGGATTGTAGGCGACTAGATGGTGTCGATCCAAACGGTCAACCTAGAACTACTTGCTGTCCTGATGGTTACTCATGTAACTCAGATAATGAATGTGCACTTTTAGTAGAGATTACAGGGTGCCAGCAATATGAAACACCTGAAGAATGTGGTGCAGACTCAGGACATCCAGGAGAAGCATCAGAAATCTTAGAATCACTAGGAGACTTCATGGATGACTTCCCTCAAGGATGTTTCAACAACGAATTATTCGGAAACGATAATCAATGTAGAAACTTTGTAGATTGTAGATGTGTATGGGACCCTGATGAAGGAGATGATGGATTATGCTTAGCAAGATATAATGAGACAGTTGAACACATCCCTTCAGGAGATATGTGGAGTGTTGAAGATCAAACTTCAGAAATCAACGCAGCTTGTAGCGAACCTGGAAGAGAAAGAACTGGTGCCTGTACGTTCAATTTTGAATACACTGGAAGTTGCATAGATGGGGCTGAATTTGTAACAAGATCTTGGACTGCACAATACGATAACACGGATGCATCATTTAGTGACCCTTTAGGATACTGCGCTCCTGGTTCAGAAATAATACCTTGTGAAAGAGTAATCAGATTGCCTTTCTTCAGTTTCCAGAACATAATCGTAGCGATAATCCTCTTAGTACTAATCTATTGGTTTATCTTGAGAGACAAAGATCATAAGAAATGAAAAAAAATCTATTCCTATTGATAGTAGCCCTAATGGCAATAAACGTAGTATCTGCTACAATTGAAATTGGAAATCTATCTCATAACATTGAGGAAAGTTACGTTCCTGGAGCCGCATTAAAGGGATGGATAAACTTCAGCATGGAAGATGAGCCTGCAGATACTTTAATCACAGCCTTCGACAACTCTGTAACTATTCGAGACCTTCTTGAAGCTAATGATGTTTCCTGCACTTTCCCAAATCCTTACGAATGTACCTGCCTTCCTTCTGACTGCCAACCTGGCTACAACACATTAAACTCTGGTGAATCATCAAAAACATATTCTCTAGGATTACTACAATCAGAAACCTTCGGAATAAGGATAGATGAAAACGTTACAAAGGTATCAGATTTCAGATTTAATATCTCTTCTAATGCAGCTTCTTCATGTACAAACCCATTACTAGTTGACTTATTAGACGATGGTTCTATAGATCTTAGAATAACAAATGTAACAGATGAAACTTGCTTCATTGAAAGCCCTTGGGGATGCTTTAATCCAGAAGAAGTTTCAGGAAACACTACAATTGGAACAACTCCTTTATGTGAAAAAATAACTGTTCCTTCTGCTAAGGGATTTAAAATAGGAGCAGTGATTGATGGAACTGGAACAGCAAGCTTCATAATGAGTATCAATGCTAACGAATGCCAAATAAATAACATTGATGGATCTGGAGAAATCTCATGTAACGTAATGTTAGAATCAGAAACAGAGCCAAATAGGGAACTAGAAGTTTGTATCTCAGCACAAGAAGGAATTAGCGAAGATAAATATAAAATAAACTTTGAAGATAATAACACTTGCGGGTTTATAGATGATCTTGATAAAACTCCTCATGATTTTGAAATATTTGCAAAGCCTCTAAAATATGCAGCCCCTGGAGATCTATCTTTCTATGATGAGCTTTTTGATGACGATACAAACTTATCTGCACAAGTTTTCACTTATTTAGAAAACAGATACGATTCAACTTGTGATAACGAATGTATAATCCCAATAAGAATCAGTTCAGGATTAAACCAAGTAATTACTGTTAAAGACATCTTCATGGATTACGATGTGAATGGATTAAACCCAACTGGCTCAGAAGCTACTCAAATATACGACATAGAATCTACGGAAGTATTATACGCAACACCATTCATCGAATACAATCTAGACGATCTTGAACTATTCACTCCACTATCTACAGATGATGAAACCTTTCAACTAACAATAGGTGATGAAACTTTAGAAAACAACATTTCTCTAATAAACATAACAGGGGTATCTAGTATAATTCCTACGAGTGTTGCAGCATTAGTAAAAACAAGATTTTATGCAATAACTACTGGGGATGAAAATCTAACTTACACCTGGAACTTTGGAGACGGCTCGCAAATACAATCTACATCAAAGAACTCAATAGAACACACTTATGCGACAACAGGATCATTTCAACTTTCAGTAAATATAACAAATGAACAAGGTACAACTTCAAAAATTGTAACTGTAAATGTTCTAGCACCTTTTAACGCAATTAGAACAACAATAAATGGCTATAGATCTAAATTAAAGGCAATTGATGATAAGATATTCTTACTTTCAGATAAAATTAAAGAAAGAGTAGCTAAGGTCATAGACACAGCAGATCTAACTAGTGCAATAAACAGAATAGATGAGCAATACAAAGAGCTATTTGAAACAGAAAGTGAAGAGCTAATCAAATTAATGAAGCAACTAAATGAGCTAAACATTCCTGAATCATTTGACACTTCACAAGAAATAAAATCTTCTCCTTTCTTCCAGAGCTCATCTAGATTAGACTTAGATCTAATAGGCGAATTCGGGGCAGGAAGCGTGGATTTAGATCGATCTGACGCATATCCAAATGCAATAAGATTGTGGCTAGAAGAAAATTTAGATATCAAGATGGAGTCAAAGACATATTCATTCTATCTAGTTGATGGAACTGAACAAGTGGCTGTAACTCATGTGAAGATGGAATTAACTCCTAAGAGAGCAACAGATGAATTCTATATGGTAATTGAAGGCGACACTAATAGCATAAAGTTCATTGGAGATTATTCAGAAAGAGAAATAGATCCAAACCATTTCGGTATAACTATAAGAAATCTAGAGCCCGAAGTAACTCAAACAATTGAATTCCTTCATCCAGAAAAAATTGAACCAACTAACCTTCCAATATTTGTATCTCCGGAATACAGATTTTTAGAGCTAGGATTCAGTGCAGGAGTTTGTAATAATGATGGTATCTGTAGTGGTGGTGAAAACTCTGACAACTGTAGGGCAGATTGTAAACCTGTAACTAGAACAATAATCTTCTTAGTAATCTTACTTATTGTGGCTTTCATAATCTATATAGTGCTACAAGAATGGTATAAGAGAAACTATCAGAAGAGCTTATTCAAATCTCCAAATGAACTTTACAATCTAGTAACTTTCATGGGTAACGGAGTAAACCAGAAGCTTTCAAAGTCACAAATCTTTAACCAGCTTAAAGATAGAAAGTGGAGTAAAGAACAACTAAACTATGCTTGGAAAAAACTTCACAATAAAAGAACCGGAATGTTTGAAATCCCAATCCTAAGACCTTTCGAAAAACGAAAGATGAAAAAGGAAATGGCTAAAAGAAAAGCTCTAGGGCTAGCTTAAAAATCCCATCCCTTAAACATAATTCTTAATCTATCTGTAAAATCTGGATTGGGCCTCATTCTATAATCATGACTTCCACCATAAGGTAATTGAAAAAGATTCCAATCAGTATATCTCGCACCAGTTCCACATCCAACAACTTCATATCTATCTCCTTTTGGTAATGGCATAGTTTTCTTAACAGGATCTGTATCATAATCAACTCCTCTATCACCCAAAAACCTTGCAAGTATTTTACGATGAAATGCTTCTGTACCTCTTGTAGGCCCACAAACCATAATGGGCTCACCATCCAACATCAGCTGTACTAATTTAAACTCATCTTGTACTGGCATATCAACTAACACAATATCTCGATCCAAAGGCATCGACCTACCAATATGAATTGATATTTAAACATTATTCAAATACAGCATTCAATCACAGAAACCTTAATAAACAATTTCTCCTAATTCTTACCATGAAGATATTGAAAGACTTCACAAAGAGGATGTTTAATCTATTTTTTAGAAGAAATAGAGAGATCAGCCTTGGTTTCTATGGTCCACCTAATGCAGGTAAGACAAGTCTAGCAAATAGAATTTGTAAGGACTGGACTGGAGAGGATATTGGAAAGGTCAGTAAGATGGCCCATGAAACTCGTAATGTTCAATTCAAAGAAGAGGTAGAAATTAAGTATAAAGAAAAATCTCTAAAATTCAAACTTGTAGACACTCCTGGAATCGCTACGAAGGTAGATTACGAAGACTTCATGAAGGCCAAGATGAAGAAAAAACAGGCTCAGAAACGCGCTAAGGAGGCCACACAAGGCATTGTAGAGGCGATTAGATGGTTGGACGACATGGATGCAGTAATCGTTGTCTTAGACTCTACAGAAAACCCTTATTCACAAGTAAATCTAACAATAGTAGGTAATCTAGTAGCAAGAGACATCCCAGTATTAGTTGTAGCAAACAAAATAGATCTAAAAAAATCGGACACTAAAAAAATTGAAGCAGCATTCCCAGACTATGAGGTAGTAGGAATATCTGCAAAGCAAGGAAAGAACATGGACGAGTTCTACGAATCCGTTTTCAAACTTGCAAAGAGAGCATAACGCTTAAAAGTATATAATGGCTTATACAGATAACAAAAAGGAGGATAGGTAAGCGATAACTAAAACAAATAACTCTTAGTATTATCAGATACCAATACACACAAAATCGCAAAAAAGAAAAACAACGGACTAACATTACAGTTCATACCTTATTCTGAAATAGCAACTCTATCCAGTGTAGAAAGGATAAAAAAACTCCTTAAGATAGTTTTAGACAACAAAGTAATTGTTCTCCAAGGAAGATTAAAATCAGATGAAGAATCTAGATTGATTGAAGATACTATGATAATGATTGGAAACATCAAAGGATTCAAGGGAGTTGAACTAGCAGTAGTTGAAGACACCGAAGAAAAAACTTTCATGCAAAAAATGAGACATGGTTTAGCAAAAGCAATCGCTGGACAACAAAACGCAATAACAATCATTGGACCCGCTTCTGTAGTAAAGGAAATGAAGAAAGATCCTAAAAAACTAGAAGTAATGATGAGATAGTTATTCTATCTGATCTTCAAATATATCTATACCTTCATTTATGGCGTGAATTAGATGCGAATCCTTAATCTCCAATCCAGCAGCAAATTCTTTTTGTTTATTATACCAAATCATTCTCCAAGCTTTAGTTGCTCTCCTTCTTGGTAATCCATCAATCAGTTCTTCAGTTGTATATTTAGTTGTTAATAAATAATGCTCTCCATCAAGATTTACTCCTCCTGTGATATCTGCACAATCATCTGTATGCGAGTTTATATCCTGATATCCAAAACTAAATCCCCAATTTGGGTTATATCTCTTTGCAAATAAAAGACGGCCTTTATACTCTGTAATTATAATTTTCTTCCTAAGTCTCATAAAAATATCAGAAATAATCAATATATAAGCATTCCATAAATAATAACAATCCTTATTAACAACCCTCAACTTATTAGATCATGCCTCACCAATGTACCAAATGTGGTAAAGTTTATCCCGATGCATCAGAAGAGCTTCTAAAAGGATGCGTATGCAGCAGCCGCTTTTTCTATTATATTAGACAAGAAAAGTTTGAACAATTACAGGAAGAAAAAGATCAAGTAATGGAAGAACTTGATAGAGCCGATAAAAAACAAATAGAAAAAGATATCAGAGAACTAACTGGACTAGATAAAAAACCAGATGAACCTGTGATCTTAGATTTAGAATCTGTCAGAGTATTAAAACCAGGAAAATTCGAGATAGATATAGTAAACCTTTTCTCAAAACACCGGCCTCTAATCTATAAATTAGAAGAAGGTAAGTATGTAATTGACTTAGCATCTACCTTAGCAGCCAATACTGAACAGCAATTAGAATCAAGAAGGGTTCTAGAGATTGAAACCAAGGAAGAGGATGAAGAGGAAGATGAAACTATTGAAAACAATAGTGAATAACCTCTTATTAACACTCAAATTAACGATTTAACCAAATAAATACTCTCTAGTTCTATAGACTA
Source organism: Candidatus Woesearchaeota archaeon (assembly GCA_964344105.1). Lineage (GTDB taxonomy): Archaea > Nanobdellota > Nanobdellia > Pacearchaeales > GW2011-AR1 > ARS1285. Next base: position 16,200 of record CAYFMD010000001.1, read on the forward strand.
CCAGTACCAGAAAAACCTTAAATAACCTCACTACTTCTCTCATACATGGAAAAGGGTGTTAAAGAAATATTAGATGCACAACTAAAAGAAATATCTCCTCCAGCTAGTGATCTAGAAAAAATCAATAAAATTAGCAAAGAATTCCAGGAAACTTTAACTAACAACCTAAAAAAACTAAAAATAAAAGCACAAGTATTTCTTGGAGGCTCTCTAGCTAAAAACACCTTAGTAAAAAAAGACCCATATGACATAGACATTTTCGTGAGATTCGATCCCTCTTACAAAGACAAAGATATCTCAAACCTTCTAGGAAAGGCCTTACCAGATGCTAAAAGAGTTCATGGATCTCGAGATTACTATCAACAAAAAGTAAACAAGATTATTGTTGAAATCATACCTACAATAAAAATTTCAAAACCAGATCAGGCAACAAATGTAACTGATCTAAGCTACTTCCACGTTAACTACATGTTAACTCAAATAAAAAAACACAAAAATCTAACTCAAGAAATTCAACTCGCAAAAACTTTTGCTCACGCCCAAAATGTTTACGGCGCTGAATCATATATCCATGGTTTCTCGGGCTATGCATTAGAGCTTCTAGTCAGCCATTACAAATCATTCACTAAATTTTTAGAAGAAATTTCTAAATGGGATCCAAAAAAAGGAAAGCTAGTAATTGATCAAGAAAAATTCTATAAAAATGATAATGAAGTTCTAACTAATCTAAATAAATCTAAACAAATATCTCCAATAATTCTTATTGATCCTACAAACAAAGAAAGAAACGCTTCATCAAGCCTTTCTAATGATACCTTCTACAAATTCCAAAACCACTGCAGATCATTTCTAAAAAAGCCATCAAAACAAGCTTTTAAACAGAAACATGTTAAAGATGAATTCAAAAACAAAAACCCAACTATTCTAACTGTAAAAACGAATAAACAAGCAGGAGACATATCTGGAACCAAAAGCAAAAAGTTCTTTGACTTCTTAATATCTAGATTAAAGAAAGAATTCACAATAAAGAAAGAAGGTTTTGAATATGAAGAAAAAGAAAACATATCAAGATTCTATTTCATACTAGCAAAAAAGCCAGATGAAACCGTAAAAGGTCCCCCAGTTACAGCAATCCATAATCTAACTAACTTCAAAAAAGCCCATCCGAAAGCAATAATCAAAAACCATTTTGCCTACGCAACTCTAAAACATAATCTAACTTTCAAGGAATGGTTCACTAAATTCAAAAAAGATGATAAGAAGATCATTAAGGATATGGGAATAACTAGTCTAACTAACTAAAATCACTCAGCACCATAGGCATCATTATATGCTCTAGTAAATTCTACTAATTGCACGATTTCAAGAGCCCTACTGTGATACCAATCAATCCTATCCTCTCTTCCTTCAGCAGATTCTGCAAACTCATCTCCTGGAACTAAAACTGAATATGTTCTATTTGTATCTCTAGGGGAATCAAATGAAACTGCACGCAAAGAATTTGCACTATCTCTTCTAGACAATCTTTCTGCTAAAGAATCCAAACTATTCGCCCTAAGAACTCCTCCATAACCTTTGGCTATATATGAACCGTGAATAGCACCAGGGCTAACTCCTGTATCTTGAAAAACATGATATCTAATTGACTGGGTCTTTTTCTCTTTCCTATCTCCTCCAAGAATACTTTTTCCGTTAGCACTCATTTTATTCCTTCCCAACAGCCTGCTCAAACATATAAGTCAAAGAACTTGCAAAGAATGGAGTATTCAACCAAACAGCAATTTCTTCTTCAGGCATTCCAGTTTTAGAAATCATGAACAATACTTGTTCTGAATCTGAAATAAAGAATCTAGTATCAACATCTATCTTCTTAGCCTTGATCTTAAACTTAGTATTTATCTTCTTAATATCTTTCTCTTCACCGTTCAAAGCGATCTTGATCTTAATATTAGCCTTATTCAATCTATCAAAAACCAAACTAAAGAATCTTGATTTACTCTGAATCTCTTGAACTGAAGTACAAATTATAACTTCCTTAGCAGCATTCTCTAACAACTCCTTAATATGATTATATATTGTTAGCTTACCTTTAATTGAACCACTAATATCCTCTTGCTTTATAGGCTGAATACCAACATTGTACAACTGCTCAAGCTCCTTATACTCATTAGTATCTCTCAACTTACTTATATTATCAATTCTCTCATTGGCTTCCTTCTGAGTGTTAGACTTAAGCTTCTCAATAATTATATTAGGCTTAACAGCTATGTATTTAACTGGCTTACCTAGCTTCATAATAGCGAATCCTCTCTTCTCCAAACTCTCAAGTACATCATAAGTTCGACTTCTCGGAACACCACTAACTTCTGCAATCTCTCCAGCACTAGCCAAACCCTTTCCTAAAAGAGCCAACCAAACCTTAGTTTCATAGATGTTTAAGGCAAAATGATCCTTAATTTGATTAACTAATTCTTGTTTAATTATCATTTTATTTAACTACTCCTACATGTGCCGGAACATATACCTTCATCCCTTTAACACTTGTTTTAGTCAATCTACTAAAAATATATAGATTTGAATTTTCTGTTCCAATTCTCAAGGCAGTACCTGCTTCAACTTCACCATCTGGAGTTCCTGAGGGATAAAATCTATTGAATATTCTAAATCCAGCATCTTCTACTACTCCTATCCTATAATCTCCTGCATTCTCGCCAAGACTAGCCTTATAGCCAGTAGCCTCAGTATCTAATGCAACGCTAACAAAATCTCCTACACTCAACTCATCAAGTTTTAATCTTTTTGCCATTTTATCTTCTAACTATTATAAAAAAGCGAACAAAAAACCCTTTATAAAGGTATCGATTGTTGTCACTCAAGAATCAGAACAAATATCCCTTAACAAGCATTATCTTCATCCACCTTCGGTGATAAATAAAAAATCTATATGTTTTTAAGTAAAATTACCCTGATATATCACAGTAATGGCAAGAAAAAAAGCGACAAGAAAGGTGGCCACAAAAAGAGAAAAAACTAGCGAACCAAGGCCAGTTCAATTTTCCAGAGAACATGCAGATAATCTTGATGAATTAGTTGCTGAATTCATTGATAGAGGGCCAATACATTCTGTGGAGGAACTAATTGCAAATTCATCAGATGCAGATGCAAATAATGTTTGGATAACCTATGATAAACCTGGAGATTTATTAATTATTGAAGATGATGGGAGGGGGATGATTGGCAAGGAGATAGATGGTTTTTTTAGAATGGGGGGTAGTAAGAAAAGAGATTTAGACCGTACTGAAGGAGGACGTAAATTTATGGGTAATTATGGGGTTGGAGCAATTTTAGTAGGCAGATTATCAAGTGAATACGAACTAGTAACAACTAAAGAGGGTATAGAAACAACGGTGCCAGAAAGATTTGGAGATGGCATTCCAAAGCTGGCTGATGGTACTGAAATAGATGTTGATCCAGAATTACATGGTACAAAGATAACTATGAGGGGGTTAAAATTTGGAAATAGAAATGATTTTGAAATAGAAGATGTAATAAGGACTTATCAATGGGAACTAGAATTAACTCCTGATTTTAGAGTACATATTAATGGAGAGGAAATTCAACCGAGAGCTATCGAAACTGGAAAGGAATTTTCAGTAGATGCTACGGGGGATAATGTTGGAGAAGTAACCGGGACGATCTACTATACAGGTAAAACTTCAGGTAGTTCTGGAATACATATTAGAGTAAACAACAGAAGGGTAGGAGATCCAAAAGCTCTTTTAAAAAAATATGCTAATAGGACTTCTATGCTAGGAAGGACTGTTGCTTTCATAAATGCTGATGGATTAGCAGATTCAATAGATTTTGGAAGAACAGCCTTTAGAGAGAACACTACAGCATATGCAGAATTTGAATCAATTTTAGAAAAATCTCTAAGGGAGGTTGCAAGATTCTCAAAAGAAGATAGTGCGGGTAAGAGTATTGCTGCAGTATCCAGAAAAGCAGATACATTAGCAGAAAACGTTCAATTCAGATTGACTAAGGCAAGAGTTGGGCCCGTAGATGCTGAAACGGTAGTTTTGTTAGATACAGGAGATTCAGAAAATGTAGGAGCTTTCGATCTTTCAAGAAATACGTTAACAATAAATAGGAATCACCCTCAAGTCATAGTATCTGGAAGTATGAATGCAGCCCAATATGAACAGGCCTTATTAGATGCAGCAATTGGAGTATTAGCACAACATGGCGCAGATAGTCGTGGGGGAACTCTTTATGCATACCTAGATGAACAAAGAAAATTATGGAAGCAACTAAAGGGAATTGGAGAGGGAGGTGTAGTCTCTAGCGGTCCAGAAATCTCTCCTAATTTATTCTATGAGCCAAAAGAATTGGGAAGATTAGGTATCTTTGGGGGTAATACTCTAAAAGATATGATTGCAGTAGGCATAATAAGAAACAAGGATATAAGTAGCGGAAAAATAAGGGGGTCTGCATATGAAGGGGTGGTAGGGGGGCTAGATGGATTTATATCATTAGTAGATTTATGTAATAGAGAATCTTCTGAAGGAACGCAAGATAGAATAAGAAAAACTAAATTGGTACTTGATCATGCTGCAGATAATTCAAGACCTTTTGTATACTGTTTTACGGATGAAACTGCGGATAATGAATTATATCTTTTAGATCAAACTGTTGCATCAAGAGTGCATACTTATGCAACAACCCTTTCTATGGCCAGGGGAGATGATGGTCCTGAGAAAAATAGACAAAATATAAGACAGTGGTTTCATCAGTTAGGAGATTCTTACGCAAATTTATCTGAATTAGAAACTCATTTAGAGAGAGTAGATGGAGGATTCATAAGGAGTTCAATAGAACAAGGAAATGTTAGAAAAAGACAACACTCTTATAGAATTGGAGATGTAATAACTGCAATACAAACTGCGAGAGGAAATGATAAAATTCTGGCTAGAATAAGGGCCTAATTAACTCTTATCCCAAACTCTAAATATTAAACTCCAACTTAAACAAATCGCTATAATCAGATCTTTCTTTTCCCGTCGCTGGTCGCTCATAAGGCATACCGCAATTAGTACAGTTAACTAATACATCTCTGCCTGGTTGATATTGAACAGCAACAACACTTGGATATGGATGACCCCTATCTGCACATTCTCCCATACGTTCAAATTTAGCCCTAGCTTCACTCAAATCAACCTCTAATGTAGTCATAAGATAACTAGTGATATCAAATATATAAAACTATCAAAACAACCACCAACTCAACCCCATCCCCAAATACAATCCAGCAGTTATGAAAGGCATAGCAGGATAATACCTACCTTTCTTAGCTAGTATAAACAACAAAGCAAGAGCAACAGTACTAAAACAAGCAATCATCAAAGCTGAGATCAATCCAAAAGCCTGATAGAAAACTCCTGCAGTTATTATTGGAAAGATAATATCTCCTCCGCCCAAAATAGCCAGATTAACTTTTATCTTTGACTTCTTAAACTCCTTCTCAAGCTTCTCATCATCATTCTTATACTTCTCTTTAATCATTCTAATCTTCTGTTTATTCTTCTTATCTGCGTAAGGAACAAAAAAGCCAGTAAAGAACTTCAAATTATTCATCTGGAACTCTGCCATCTTCTGCATAAACTGACTCTGCCAAACGGCCCACATATCATAAAGCGAAATTACAAACAACAAGATTGCAGTAGCAATCAAAACTCTACTACCAAAAACATTATTCAAGAAACTAATAAACACCGCAGCAATACCTGGATAAATCAAAAGTTCTGTAATATTATGAACATAAAGATTTCTTCTAAAGACTTTGAAATATGCAAGTGGCAACGCAATAGCCAAAGCAACAACTTGCATATCAACTCCTAACTTGATTAAAATAACAAAAAGACTTAACCCTAAAGCAAGAACTGTTACAAAGAAATACCACAAACGAATAAACGTCTGAGCATTTATTTTCATTAACAAGAAGAACAATAATATTGCCACAACAAAAGCTGAGACTATGCTACTCAATCCTCCTGTCAAGCTAGCCTCTTCAATCCCTTCCGGAGGCTCCATACCAAAAGGCAAACTCAATCCATCAGCATAACTCGCAACAACCCACAATCCTATCAATTGTGTAACTAAGAACATGCAAATTAAGATAATGGTTACTCTGGTATTGTGTTTCATAATATGTATCTCTTTTTTAACATGTAGAGAGATAGCTATTTAAATCTTGGTAACTAAATAAATAATGACAGTCTCTATTGAAAAAACACTATGAATCAGATTTTTGACATACATAAGTGCCAAAATATATTTCATCCCTCATAGGGCGGAGCATCATCTGAATTCCATCATTAGAATTTACCACTAGGGATAACCCTTCCCTACTACCTTCCTCGATATACCCTAATTCCTTAGCATCAAAGTGATATGTACAAAGAGAATTTGTAGGTGGATTTCTATATGTTCTCACTGGAAATCCTTGGGCACTCAGTTCAGATAGAAGGAAATAACCACTGCCCTCCCATCTTTCTACTCTTTCCCTAGATCTAACGAGTTCAGATCCTTCAATATCTTCAATAACTTCAATTTCTAATCCATCTCTTTCTTTAAATACTGCACAATTTAATCTAGCATAAGCTCCATTGAAGATCCCTCCCTCATTAAACCCTCTAGTAATATCAACGATATTTTTTGCCTCTCTATTTGGAATGATATCCCCATATCCATTTCTTAAATTATATTTGCCGCATGCCCATTTATTTAATTCGTTGAGGAATTGTATATAAATTGGTAAGGTAGCTCCCATCAGTCCATCCATAACTAATCTCCTATGAGCCTCTGTATGATCCCGATCCACACACTTATCTGGAAATTTAGAAATCATAAAATCAGTACCGGGTAATAAAATAAATCTATTAGGATCTCCTACACCTTCTCTAGGATTGTGCCTCTCTTCTGATCCTAAAACATGTTCAATCAATCGCTTGGCCATGAATAAAGATAACAAATTAGTTTATAAACATTATTCCTACAGGTTATATCTCTTAGTAACAGATCATTCACATTTAAATTAGATAACTATCTCAACCTAATAGTTTCCAAATTCTTTGGAACATTAGTTTCAATATGATGCAACTTGTAAATGCTACTTGCCAAATCCAAGCATCTACTCTGCTCTCCGTGATTCATAATTATCTTATTTGCTCTAGGCTGAGTTCTATTAGCAAACTCTAACAATTCATTTCTACCAGCATGAGCTCCCAATCCTTCTACAGTAGAAACTTCTAGATTAATATCAATCAACTCTTCCTTACCCTCATTGCTCATCATAACAGTCTTCAAACCCTCTTGTACTTGCTTTCCTAAGCTTCCAGCGCCCTGATAACAAACAAAACAAACCTTATTCTTCTTACCCTGAGCAAAATGCTTAAAGTACTCAACACTAGCTCCACCAACCAACATACCGCTAGTAGCAAGAACTACACAAGGGCCTCCTTCAACAACAGCTTTTCTTTCCTGGGGACTTCCAACTCTCTGGAAAATATCAGACAGGAACGGATTCTTATTTGCAAAAACATCCTTCTTAACTTGATGATGCAAAAAATCAGGATAAGCAGTATGAATACCATTCATATCCCAGATCATACCGTCAATGTAAATAGGAACCTTTGGCATCTTACCATTTCTCATAGCTTCTTCCAAAATAATCATAGACTCTTGAGCTCTTCCCAATCCCAATTCCGGAATCAAAATCTTACCGCCTTTATCAATAGTCTCAGTAATTTCTCTAATCAAATTCTCCTCAGCTTCCCTTCTAGGGGGCAACACATTATTCTTTCCACCATACGTAGCTTCCATAATCAATGTCTCCATTCTAGGGAACTTATCGTTAGCTCTATTCAACAATCTAGAATTAACATACTTAATATCTCCAGAATAAACCAAATTATGTGCACCATTCCCAATATTAATATGAGTAATGGCCGATCCTAAACAGTGTCCTGCGTTATAGAAAGTAATTCTAACATCAGGAGCAATATCAGTAACCTCGTTATAATCCAAACAAATAGTATGTTTAACCATCTCCTTAACATCTACCGAACTATACAATGGACTAGAAGCTTGCTTGTAAGCAACACCAATAAAATCCAAAGCCAATATGGCAGCCAAATCACGAGTTGGTGCAGTCATATAAACTGGACCTCTATAACCCATCTTAAACAAATAAGGAATTATAGCAGAGTGATCTAGATGAGCATGACTCAAAATTATAGCATCAATTTCATTTATCTTAAACTCTGCAGCATCTAAATATGGAAATCTTTCTCTACCACTAACTGCTGGATTCATTCCACAATCCATCAATATTTTAGTATTAGGAGTCTGCAACAAAATACAACTTCTACCAACTTGTCTTCCTCCACCTAAGAAAGTAACTCTAATCCACTCTTCCATTTTCTCCGGATTCCATTCCTTGTAAATCTTCTTACCAACAGAATTCAAGAATCTCTTTCTAGTATTATTATTTGCATAAAGAACAGCCCTAATACTCTCAGTAATCTTAGATTCAATAGCAGGACTTCTCTGAATCTGAGGTATCCAAAAACTTTGATCCTTAACTTCTTTCAATATAGAACCATCCTTACCAATTACTAACCCAGGCCTCTTAGCCTCAATAACAACAATACTTCTCTGAGGATCAAACAAGACATTAGTAACTTCAGCATCCTCTGGCACCGTATCCTTAATTATCTGCTCAGTCTCCTCTTCAGATTTTAACAACTTGCTATCTGCTCTCAACTCAATTCTCTTCTTAAACTTCCCAACTAACTCTCTAATCTTTCCATCATTATCTCTAAAGAAATCCATATCATCAGTATAAAGAACTATATTAGCTCCCTCAAAGTTCGCACTACTAATTACTTTAGGTAAGTCTTTCTGAACGTCTTTCAAAATGTCCGCCATATTAATTTTCTAAAATTAAAATACAACCTCTCGTATTAATTTAGTATGATAGTTTATCTCTTCATTCCTTCTTTGTCTTTATACTCTGCTGCAATCTCTTGCGCAACCTCATGCTCAATCTTGTTATCTTTAATAGAAAAAACATCAATTCCAAAACCGCTTCCAGTATCTCTCTGAGTACTTGACTTCAAAGACTCAACAGCCATCTTAACTCCTTCTTCACAAGTAATATCTTTCTTCCATTCCCTCTCCAAGAATCCTAAAACATAAGGCATACCTGAACCAAAGTTAGCATCATAATCTTCTACTTTCATAGCTGTTCCAGCAGGTTCAATAGTGTAAAGCTCAGCAGTACCATCTTCATTAAATCCAGCAACCAAAGTACCAACAATTGAAGGCACCATTGAGGGCTGTCTAATATTTCTATAAGTCAACATACCAATCAAATTAGCCGCTTCTCTTACCGTAGGCCTTCTCTTACTCTTTAATTCCTTTAATCTCAACTCAGCTCTAATAACTTTCTTCTGCAACTCAATATCTGCAACCATTCCAGTTGCACTAATCACAATATAATCATTAATCTTAACAGCTTTCTGAACATTCTTACCAACAACTAAATTCCCAGCAGTACTTTGCCTATCAGCCCCCATAACAACTCCGTCTTTACAAACTATACCAACTAGCGTCGTACCAGAATGCAGAAAATTTTGCTCTAATTCTTGTTTATTCATCTTAATAATATTCTAACAATACACCAAAACTTAGAATTTATAATATCTACTAGCAGTTTGGGTTTATAAAGTTTTTTATTACTCAGTCTTACTAATCCCCTCCTCTTTCTTAATCTTCACAATATTATCTACAAAATCTTCCATCTTCTGCTCATGGCTAACCATTATCAATTGCTCAGTTTCTAATTGTTCTAAAACCTCTCGCATCTTCTCTAACTGCTGAGCCGAGAAACCATCCGTAGGCTCATCCAATATCACTAAATTACTTGTCTTGATATTGCTCATTAAACTATTGATAACTTGATTCAAAGATAACCTATAAGCTAAAGCAATAGCTGTTCTCTCCCCTCCAGATAAGAACTGATAGTCTATCTCAAATCCATTCTGTTCTATTACTGGACTAAAATCATCCTCCAACCTAGCACTTAAGCTATCTGAAACCAAACTCGCAAACCAGCTAGAGAAAAGATGAGAAAACTCATGCTTCAAAGTACTCATAACTTGCTTCTCAGTAAACAAAACAATCTCCAAGAACTTCCCAGAAATCCAATCCTCTAGCCCTTTAAGCTGATCAGTATCCTCTTTCAACTTCTCCTTCTTACTAATCCTCTCTCCTAACTCCTTAATCTGAGTTTCTAAGAACTCAACTTCCTTTCCTATCTCAGCCTTCCTAATACTAGCATTCTTCTCCTTTTCTTTAGCTTTCTCAAGATCAGCACTCCTCTCACTAAATACAACATCATACTTATCATAACTCTTTATCTCCTCATCCAATCTTCCATTCTGCTGACTAAGCATCAAAACATCTTCATTCAAACCAACAATCTGCTTCTCTATCTCACTAATCCTACTTTCCTTTTCCTTAAAACTATCAATCTTAACCTTCAACAAATCCATATCATTCTTCTGTTTCTCAAACTTCCCTATCAAATCCTTAACAACATTAATCTTCTCAATCAAATCTTTCTTCCTCTTATCATAACCATAGATATTATTATCAACATCATCAATAACTTTCTTAGCATTCTCCAACATGCCATCCTTATACTCATTACTAACTGCTTGCAAACAAGTAGGACATTTATCCAAACCACTTATCTGTCTAACTAAACTACCAGCCTCTTCCTTCTTACCTTCTAAAGCCTTCATCTTACCTATCAACTCAACATACTCTCCATGCAACTCCTCATGCTTATTATTCTGAACAACAATCCTCTGTCCAACAGAATTATACTCATCCTCACTAAACTTTAACTTCTCAACTTCCTCTAACTGATCTTTCAAAGCCTTCACATCAACCTCATTTCTAGCTATCTGACTCTTCTTCTCATCAATCAACATAATATTCTTATCCTTATCACCTTCAAATTTCTTCTTCTCATCAATTTTCTCTTTTACCTCTTCCAGGTTTTTCTCTCTAACCTCTCTATCCCTAAAGGCATTAATATAATCTTCCTCAGAACTAATCATATTTTCCTTACTTTCAATCAAACTACTCTCCTTCTCCAACAATCCAGACTTCAATTCATCCAAATCACCATACAAAGCCTCATTTATCTTAACCTTCTCTCTCAACTTTCCATTTAAGATCTTAGCATTCTCCTGTATCCTCTTATACTTATCAATACCAAAGACATGCCTTAGAGTATTCAACCTAACATCCTTACTCTCCATAATAATCTCCTTCATCTCTTCCTGAGGCGTATAAACAGTAAATTTGTACAAAAGGTTAGTCTTCTTTGCAAACTCTCCAGGATAATTCAACAAATCCAATATCTTAGCCTTAACTTCACTCACACTCTCTTCAAACTTCTCGTTATCAATAGTAATAGAAACATAGTCTTGATTGATAGAACTCTTTTTACGCTTTAATGTACGCTCAACAACAATCTCTTTGCCTTCAATTTCAAACTCCAGAATAACCTTCCCTTCATCACACCCATTTCGCAATAAACTATTGCCTTTCTGACTTGGCTGAAGGCCAAACAACGCAAACTCAACCGCCAAAAGAATCGTAGTCTTCCCACTACCAATATCTCCAGACAACAAAATACTCCCCTTAGGAAACTCCACCACCTGATTCTCATAACTACGCAAGTTCTCAATTACTAGCTTTTTCAATAACATTTCTCACCTGAAAATACAATATCTAACTTCTTTTTAAGAATAATTACACTCAATCATCAAAATCAAGAGTCCCTTCTAGATCAACCACCTCTCCATTATCAGGTACTGGTATGGCATCAAAAGAGTCATATACTCTAAGCATATAATCATGAGGATGTTCGGTAATTCTATAGTTATCCATCAATTTCTCTCGCCTATCCATCCTACCCCCCGTATCTTCTAGAGTTAGTATATTACCATCATCATTAACAACTATCTCTCCTCCTCTAATTAAACAAAGATATCTTGGACGATCCATATTAAAATCAACCACCTCTAATATTTAAAAAAGAAGAAAAAAGGAGAAAGAAAAAAAGAAAAAATTAAGATTCAAACCTTACTAATTAGTAGTAGTTTGTTTCTCCAAATTCTTCAGCTTCTGCAGGTCTTCTTGATAGCAAAACTATCAAAACGATTAGCAATACTACAAAGATAATTACTAGAACTACAGTCAAAACAACAGTATTATCTGTTCCGTCAACTGCCTTACCAGTAACACCTACTCTAGAAGGCTCTTCTACGTTAACACTGAAACTAACTTGCTTTGCAGCACCAGTATCAGTATTAGCGTTTAGAGTAACTACATATGTACCTTCATCAGTATTCTTAGTAGCCTTTACATCAACCTTTACAGTTCTACTTGAGTCAGCAGCTACTGCAACAACAGATTCAGATACGTCTACAAGAACACCAGAAGTATCTTCAGGCATTATATTGTAAACAACCATTCTGTTGCTTGGGTTAACAAGAACCAAGTCAAAACTTGTCTCTTGTCCAGGTGAGATTGTCTTTGAAGTTGCTGATGGAATTACTCCACCTTGAACATCCTCAATAACAACTCTTCCCAGAGCAGTAATACTAGCATCATAGTTGTATGCTTCAACTTCTATCTCATAGTTACCTGGAGCGGCATTATTTGGTATAGTCAAGTAAACTCTCTTAACAACAGCATCATTGATGTCATCGTCAAATTCGTCTACAGATGGAGCTAAATCTCCAGCGTATACCTTTCTTGAAACTCCTAGACCAGGGATAGAGGCTTTAACATAAACGTTGTCAAGTCTGTCGTATCCGTTGTTTTCAACAACAACATCAACAGCTACACTGTTACCAGCAACAACAACATCAGATAGATCAATACTCAATAGATTCAAACTGTGAAGTTCTCTCTGAATAGTCAATGGAATTTCGTATTCTTGTGAACTCTCACCGTTAGCGCTGAATCTAACAAGCAAAGTAACATCATCTGACAAATCATCAAAGTCTTCAGTTGAAGGCATCTTCAATGTGAATCTCTTCACATAAGTGTTACCATCAAGAATCAAAAATCTTGAACTTTCGTCCTCAATATCGTTCTTGAAACCTTCAATGTAAACCTTAACTCTAACATCTTCAACTTCTCCAAGAGAGTTAAACTTAACTTCTACTGGAACTGTCTCAGAAGCGTCAACTGCTACTGCGTTAGCAACATTGTCAAGATTCATAGAAATACCATTGAATTCAACATCAGTGATATCTACAAAACCTTGTGCAACAACTGTACTTAGGGCAAATGTTATAGCAAATAATGCTACAAATGAAACCAAAAGCGCTTTACTTTTCATGTTATAAGTTTCCTTAATTTAATTACTAAAAACATCCTATTTTGCTTTATAAAGCTTTCCATATTGTAGTAACTATATAATAAGAACAATAATAGAAATGCTTAAATAGTATAAGTTGGTATGATTTGGTATACCAAATCAAGAATAAGATGAAAAAACAACCCACCACGACGATAAAAATACAAAAGGAAACAAAGGAAAGATTAGATAGATTAAAGGAAAGCGACAGAGAATCTTACGAAGAAATCTTACGAAAAATCCTATTTATTCTAAACACAAGCAAGACAAATCCTCAGAGAGCTAGAAGCCTTATGAACAAGATTGATAGATCAAGAAAAGATAAAGATCAGTATAACAAGGTATACCAAAAGGCATCTGAAGATGGTGATGAAAAATCAAGTGATGATAACTAATTATCTCCTGCCAAAACCCGTTCCAATCTATCATAATCAATCCTATTTTTTACTCTTTTCTTAAACTGATCTTGGGCATCATCTGTTAACCCATAAACTGCAGGAATATTTCCTCTATACGTAACATAAACTAATCCTTCACCTTTAACAATGTTAACATGATCATAAAATGTTCTACGAACCATTGAAGCAGGTTTCCAATCTCTGGCCTTTTTCTCTGCAACAACTCTATCAATAATCTTAGGAGTTTCCAATTCACCATCCATTGCAAGAACATATAATATCAAAGCCTGATTCAAGTTACGTCCTTCCCATCCAATTGATGCAGCCCTCAATCTATTGTTTCTTTCAGAGTAGCTATTGGTCCCCATAGTCTCTGCTTGCATAGTTCTCCTATAAGATTCTTTTTGCCTCTCAATAGATAACTCATTATTCCCAATGACTACAAGATTTAATCTGCCCTTATTTCGGTCTATTGTACATCTATGTAGATCCATAACATCTGCAATTTGTTGAAAATTAAGACCTTGAGAATTTAGGTATTGAATTAATGCATCATCTTCCTCAGATAGATACCTATCACTTGCACTTGACCTTCCAATACTTTCTAGATATCTTCTAACAGTAGTTCTGCCTCTATTTATTCTTCCTGCAATAGCAGTATTATCATGCCCAGAATCATGTAATCTTCTTATTCTCCTTTTTTCGTTAGAACTAAGAGCTTTTGGATTTCGCATAAATCTCCAACCCCTCTACCGAATCATCCACCATATTCGGACTTTCGTTTATTATTACAATATCCTTATCCTCTGGCAACTCTTTTAACATTCCCTTCCAATCTTCAGTCTCTGTCTTCTTATGATGCTTCTCACCCTTATCTCCATAAACAATCCCTGTAAAATGGCAATGCCAATTTTTCTTCTTAAACAATTTCCTCAAGGCAGGATAATCAACCTGTTTATCTCTAGCTAATATGTGGGCAAAATCTATACAGAACTCACAACCAGTATCTTCTGTCAATCTATAAATCTGATCAAAGCTACCAAATACATTAACCTTTCCCATAGTCTCCGGAGCAATCTTTATCTTCCACCCCTTTTCCTTTATAGTATCCATAATATCTTGAACAGCATCCCTGACATTATTGTAAGCATCCTCTTCACTCATCCCACTATAATATCCTGGATGAAAAACAACTCTATAACAACCCAGCTTCTCACCAACCTCACAACAAGCCAATATCCTTTTCTTACTATTCTCTATCTTTTCAGGCTCCTTACTATTAAGATTAACAAAGTATGGAGCATGAATACTTAACTTAATATCTAATCTCTCGGCAGCCTCTCTAATCATCTTAATATCTTCATCCTTCTTGATATAAACACTATAAGTAAATGCTATCTCGCAAGCTTTAAAGCCCAGTCTAGCATATTCTTCTAAATTCGCAACTGCATCCTTAACCGGCCCAAGACCAGCAGGCCCAAATCTAACAGATCCCATCTTGATTTTCTCCTAAATTAAAATGCTTAGAATAATATTAAAATCTATTGGTAATTGAATCATCCCAACTCAGCTTTTATCTGCCCCAAATTATTCAATATCTGATTATGCAACCTATCTATAATTATCTCTTGCAATTCTTCTCTCAACCTTCCACTACAAGCCAACATATCTTTCTCCGGCCTTATGTCCTCAAACTTGTTGACCTTACAAATCATATTCAATCCTTCTAAACTTTCCGCATCATCCCCTCCATCTTTAACCCTCATTAATCTAACATCAACATTACAATAACTATTCCCATTCTTACTAAGTATCTCATACCTATAAACATAATTATCATCTTCAATAACCAAAAAACTCTTCTTACAACTCATCAAATATTCCTGATAACAAGCAAAATCTCCACATTCAGTAACCGAACCATAAATCATAAAGTAATACAAGAATCCCAATCCTACCAAAATAATAACAATAGAAGCAATTATAGAGCCACTCGACACCAACTTTCTAAATTCAGACTTGTGAGTACCACTACGTTTTCTGATTCTCTTTTTCATGACCTGAAAAACAAAAATAACTATATAAATGTTATTTTAGAAAGACTATTTTACAAACTAACCAAATTAATATCTGTATCAGCACTTACGAAATTACTAGCAATTAAATTACTACAACCTAGCTTCTCGCAATTCTCAATCAATCTTGGAGTTGCAGCACCATCAATTGCAATAATATAAGCATTTTCATCCAAATCAACACTTCCTAATCTACCTGCCGGAACTTTCTTAATCTCTTCCAATTTCTCGTTAAATATCAAAGCACCCTTAGTACCAACCAAATCTCCAATCTTACCCTTAACTTCTTCCTTCTCCTTAGCAGTCATTTTCTTAACCTTTCTATCAGATCTGTCAACTTTAGGTTTCTCCTCTCTATCTCTATAACTTGATCTCCTATCATCTCTGTCCCTAGAACCTCTTCTATCGTCTCTATCATAACTTCTCCTTCCTCTATCCTCATAGCTTCTTCCTCTGCCTCTATTATCTGGCTTATAACCCTTGGCAGGAACTTTTTTTCTCAAAGCTTGTAGAGCTTCTTTTCCAGTTAACTCTTCAACTTCCTTTCCATCAGGAGCCATTGCAATAAAATCAATCTTAGCATTTTCTGTAACATTCTTAATAATCAAGTTTCCGCCTCTGTCTCCGTCAACGAACAAGATTACAGTTTCTTTTTCTTTACTAAGCTCAACAACACTTTCAGGCAACTTTGTACCATTCATAGCTATAACATTCTTAATACCTTTCTTCAACATATTAACAACATCTGCTCTTCCTTCAACAATTATCAACTCATCTCCACTAATGTCCCCGCAAGGAATATTCTCAGTACCATAACTCTGCATCTTAGACAATTTAGCTGAATCCTTAATCTCTTCACTCATCTCATCAACTTCCATATCATCACTACCAAACTTAGCCATTAGTTTCTTAGCTCTATCAAGAATGTAATCTCTCTTACTTCCTCTAACATCTTCAATCTCTTCAATTGTAATCTTAGTATCTGTAGGACCAACTCTCTCAATTGTTTCTAAAGCAGCTGCAATTATAGTTGTTTCAGTCTTATCCATTGCTGTAGGAACTTCAATCTCTCCAGTTGTTTTACCTTCTCCATAATCAACATTAACTTCAATTCTACCTATCTTTCCGCTCTTCTGAAGCTCTCTCATTTCAAGATCATCTCCCAAAAGACCTTCAGTCTGTCCGAAAACAGCTCCGATCATATCAGGCTTCTCAATAGCTCCGCTAGCTTCAAACTTTGCATGTATGATATACTTTATCGATACAGGTGATATTTTTGCCATTTTTTATCTTTTCTCCATATACAAAACATCCAAAGAAAATCAAGAAAAATTAGTCCAGAGAACCTCTAATTCTCTTCCTCCGCCCCTATCATAAACGTTCTATATTGAACATGATTGTGATGTGATTAAACTAATATTCTTTGTTAATCTCTTAATATTCTGATACCTATTACACAATTATTTAACTTATAAACCTTTGGGTCAATAAACTAGAAAAGTTAGGAACACATTTGGAAACTCTCTATTCTTTATAAATATTGTTCCAATAAATTACAAAGAAAATATAACGAAAAAGTTTATAAAGAATTTACTCAATATAGAACCAATAAAAAACGAGGGATAAATAAAGATGGTTGAGGTTGATGAATTTGACGACAATCTAGATAGCCTGGATCTAGAAGAACTTGATGAGTAAGTTTCCATTTTTTTAATTAATTCAGTTCTCCAGAAATGATAGGAAGATTGCACCTAACACCGTCGACAAATCCCTAGAATTTTAAATATTTCCAATTCTAAAACCCAAATTCAAATCCTGCTTTTCTTAGCTTTCCTAAATATAAAACATATCTCATGTTGTCAGCTCTCACAATTTCTAAACTATTTTCGGCATCTAATCCTCTAGAACTAAAAGTTGGTAATCCATCAACTCTACCTGGGTAATTAGTCTGTCTATCAACTTGATGATAAACATGCAATATTCTATCTCCTCCAGAAATAATCGGCTCCACAAAACCAATGCCACTTATATTATTATCAGATACCAAGACTCCATCATGATCTCTAGATCCTCCTATAAAAACCCTTTCTCCAACAAAATCACTAGCATCAGTTAATCTTACCATTCTATAAAATTAAAACAAAATTAATAACTATCTTTTCGCACCCGGAAAATATTCATGAACTGGTCTTCCATCAACTTCTACAGGAATCTTCTTATCTCCCACTTGATAAAATGTATCCATTTGAGTATTCCCATTATAATCTCCTCTTTGAAGATTAAAACCTGCCTCGGCCCTCTTACCTTCAGCATAAGCATTCGCAGTAGCAACATAAGAATCCCTCAAAGCAGGAGCCCACTCATCTGCAGTAATAAAGCCAAAGAAAGCAACAACTGCTCCTAACCCACAAAGAGACTCAACTCTATGACTCCTTCCCTTTTAAATCGCTTTAACTTTATCAGCTTGACTCATAGCAAATCTACATCTAACAACTATTTAAACATTTCTCTAAAAAAACTTAACAGTAACTGTTAAACTATGATTTTAAAATATCAAAAGAATTATCCAAGCTTCTTCTCAGTCAACTCAGTACAAACTCCAGCAGCTACAGTAGCACCAGCGTCTCTGATAGCGAATCTAGCCATGTGAGGGTTCTCCTTTGAACTCTCAATAACTAAATTACCCATTGGCTTGAACTTAACCATTGCAACATCTCCGTTCTTCAAGAAGTCAGCCTTCTCATCTGAAGGTTGTCCACTTGTAGGATCTATTTTATGCAAAATTTCAGTTAATTGGCAAGGAACCTGAGCTGTGTGTACGTGGAATACTGGTGTGTAACCCTTAGCAACAACAGTTGGGTGGTTAATTATTGCGATTTGTGCTGTAAACTCTTCAGCTATTGTAGCTGGCTTATCAGCTGCACAGATAACGTCTCCTCTAGCAATATCTTTCTTTCCAACTCCTCTAACGTTGATACCAACATTAAATCCAGCTGGAGCTTCTTGATGCTGCTCGTGATGCATTTCTATACTCTTAACTTCCCCTTCTACACCTGTACCGCTTCTCCCTGGAAGAACTATTACCTTCTGTCCCACCTTCATAATTCCAGTCTCGATCTTTCCTACTGGAACAGTACCGATACCTGTAATTTCATAAACATCCTGAATTGGCATTCTCATAGGCAAGTCTGTAGGTTTCTTAGGCTCTTCGAAAAGATCCAATTGTTCCCATAGAGTTGGTCCCTTGTACCAAGGCATGTTTGGTGATTTTTCCTTAACATTATCTCCCTTCAAACCTGAAGCTGCAATAAAAGTAACTCCAGCAGGGTCAATTCCAACAACCTTCAAAAGAGCTGAAACATCCTCCTTAGCCTTATTGAAAGCATCTTCCTTGTAATCTACAGTATCCATCTTGTTAATATTCACACAAATCTCCTTAACTCCCATAGTTCTTAGCAACCATAGGTGTTCCTTAGTCTGTGGCTGTACACCTTCCTTAGCAGCAATAGTCAAAAAAGCCGCGTCAGCTTGTGAAGCACCAGTAATCATGTTCTTAACAAAATCCTTGTGACCAGGAGCGTCAATAATTGTAATCTGTCTCTTTGGTGTTATAACTTTCTTATAAGCCAAATCGATAGTAACTCCTCTTTCTCTCTCTTCCTTAATATGATCCATAATATAAGCAAACTCGAAACCAGGTTTACCTTGCTTCTCAGCCTCTTCCTTAAGCTTCTTCATCTCCTGCTCTGGGATAACTCCGCTCTGAAACATAAGCTGACCTACACAAGTTGACTTTCCATGGTCTACGTGACCTACAAATACAACATTCATTGTTGGTTTTTCTGCTGCCATAATAGTATGTACTAAAAAAAGAGGTTTATAAACCTTTCTATCTTCCGATAAATATAAAATGGAAAATAAAATCCCAAAAGAATTTATTGAGAAAATAAAAGAAAACAAAAAATATCAGTCAATCAGCGACGATATAGTGATAAAAGAAATCCAAAACTATATGCGAAAATATCAGGCTGACACTGATGAAATCTATGATGACAAGTTCGCAATTAAGGTAATCAGAAAAGAACTTCATAGACTTTACAGCAGCTATCAAACTAAAGGAAAGAAGAAAAGAGATGAAATTCTTAAGAATCTTAAAAAAGATGATCTATCAACTATCAACAAAATTCTAGAAACAACTTTGGCAACAAAAGAACGAATGCCAAATTATTCAACAATCTACCAAAAGATTTTCAAAATCACTGGTAACCCTAAATCAATCATCGACTTGGGCTGTGGTCTAAATCCTGTAAGCATCCCTTACATGAACTTATCATCAATAAAATATCACTGCTACGATATAGATGAGAGCGATATAGTTTTCTTGAATAAGCTTTTCAAGAAGATTAATGTTGATGGAAAAGCAAAAATCCTCGACGCTAGAGATCTAGATGAATTAGCCAAACTATCAAAATCAGATGTTATCTTCATGTTCAAACTTTACGATCTAATTGTCCCAAAGAACCGTAAACTAAAAAAAATTGGAGAAGAAATAATCAACCTTCTAATGACAAAAACCAACCACCTAGTAGCAAGCTTCGCAACTAAAACTCTAACTAGAAAATCCATGAAATTACCAAGGAGGATTGGCTTTGAAATGATGCTAGATAGAAATCAATTAGCCTATGAACTAATAGAAACTGACAACGAAATCTATTATGTGATTTCTAAGAAATAACTCCAATACAAAGGTTTAAAATTGGCAATCTCGACCAATTTTTATAAGATGGCAAGAATATATTTAGCAGCACCTTCATTAGATTTCAATATAGGAATGGACGTCGAGATTCTGAGAAAACTATCGCAAGCACACGGAGAAACTGAAATAGGAACTTTATTTACAGACTCTATGACAAATTTCGATGCTGTAGAAGAATACTGTCGTAGAAGGGGCATAAGCATAAATGAAGGATTTAATGGGAATAGATCACCGACAGACAAATTCTTATTAGTTTTATCACATCTAACAAGGAACAGAGACGAAACTGCATTCCATCTTACACATTGGCAAGAATATGGTACTCTAGCAGGTCTTTACTCAAAATCTGATTTAGAATTTATTAGCCTTTATGAATAATTATGATCTTTCTAACTGGCTAATAAGATCTTGAACCATATTCAAAGGGCCTCTATTATCGCCAGGAGTACT
Source organism: Candidatus Woesearchaeota archaeon (assembly GCA_964344105.1). GTDB lineage: Archaea > Nanobdellota > Nanobdellia > Pacearchaeales > GW2011-AR1 > ARS1285. Next base: position 37,386 of record CAYFMD010000001.1, read on the forward strand.
AGAGGTAGTATAAACTTGACTACCATCAGAACTTCTAAATATCTCTATGTGCCCCCCTCCTGTTTTCCTAGCACCTAGTCCAAACCTTTCTAGTTCCTTAACTTGCTTCCTAGAAAACGATCCTGACCATCCTCCCTTAAACGCAGCCTTAAGAGATTCCTTATCTCTCCTAGATAAAGTTACTGCAGTATTAACTGAAGGAACTTCAACCCCTATAGCGTCCATAAATTGGGCCATTATCCTTCTTTGATTGTCATCTGCCAACTCATAAGATCTAAGAAGCCTTGGACCATATGTTGTCTGAACTATCTCTAATAGATCTGGATCACCAGCAAGTTCTCCAACCTCTTGTCTAAATGAGGCCAAGTTTATATTAGGCGTATTTCCAAAAAGACCATCTACATTATCAATTCTATAAAATCTTTCAACATCTGGATTTTTCCCACCAGATGTATCAAAAACTGCAACTCCTCTCTGAGCATCTTCCAGTCCTCTATTCCTAGCAAACCTAACCCCTGGACCAAATTCCGCAATAATGGCTTCATCAGCAGCACTACCTGTTCCAACCAAATCTCCCATTTGCCTATGCACAGGATTAATCCCAGCAACATTAGACGCCCTCTGCCTTATTTGTTGACTTTGTTGATCTAATGTACTACTAACAGAATGAGATACAGGAGAATCACCACTAACTGGTCTCCAACCTAATCCTCTAGCTCTTTCATTAAATGCCTCTAACACATTTTCATCAAAATTAGGATCACTACCATCAAGGAAGTGACCTGTTCTAGATCCAATGGCCCTGCCATTTTCATCAACTACATGCAGGTTAAACCTGCCATCTGTTATCTCTACTTCTCCAGCACCTCTAACTCCGTTCCCTCTAGACAGAAAGCTATGTGGAAAGTCTCTACTAGATCTTCCTACCTCTAAGCCCTCGAGTTTCCTAAAATTAAACTCACCACTTTCATCAATTGTCCACATATATCTGCCATTAGCAGGTCTTCCATTCTCTAAGAACAATCCATTTTTATCTAGTCTTGATGAGACCTCTCCAGTTGTCAAAGGATTCCTTCTACTCTCTAGTTCAAACAACAAACTCTCACTTCTTTCATTCAGAGGCACTGTTCTTCCCGTTGATGGATCAACCCACAATCTATCGTCTGCCAAGATCTCATTATCCGATTCAACAAAAATATCTCTTCTTTGATATACCGGCAGATCATTACTGCTAGCATAACGATTAAATCTTCTTAACGCATCTTCTGATAAAACCCTATTGGCAGGGGCAATATCAACTTCCCTAAGACCTGCAGGAACTTCTACTGCAAACCTCTCCCCATTCTTCCCCAACAAAATTCCATTATCTAATGCCCTAAAATTCCCAGATTTTCTTAATTCATCAAACAATTGTCGATCAACAATGCCCAATGCTTGTCTATTTCCTAATGCATCCTCAACAACACCTATAGATTTCAATCCAGCTTTAATACCTCTAGCTGCTGATGGTACGGCTCCCAACATGCTGACTGTATCTATAAATCCTGCTGTATCCTCACTAAGAGCTGCTGAAGCACTTAAAACTAAAGCAGTATCTGTAATTGCTCCATAAGCAGTTGCTGAAAGTCCTTCTCCTAAGTAAGATGTGAACAAAGTCTCACTTGTCAATCCAGCCCTAACTACTTCTAATGCCCTTTCAGCCCTGAGCAATTTAGCACCTCCTGCCAATATTCTACCTGCACCTGCAGGAGCAGCAAGGACCGTAGCAAAGTCAGCCCCCTGGAGAATATAGTCCCCAGCACTTTTCTCAATAGGATTCCCTACCCTGTCTAAACCAAATGCACCAACCAATGGAATATCTCCTGTATACTCAACACCTATATCAGACCCATGACCTGCAATATTCCAGATAACAGGATCATTAGAGACAGCTCTATCAATCATATCCATACGCAATACAGCACTACTAAAATCTCTAGAGAATCTACTGCCGATAGCATCCCCTCTATCTTGAGAAATTGCCGCAAATAATCTTCTAGTATCACTATCAATCCTTGAATTTTCAAAAGTTAATCCCAATCTATCTGAGTAGTCTCTAAATTGTTGAGCAGTGACATAATCATCAAAGCCTCCAATATCTATAATCCTGTGAAGTCTGCCTAAATTATCAGAAGCAAAATAATCTTTCATATCTACTCCGCTAGCTACTAGATCTCTCATTCCTGAAAGCCCTATCCTTCTTCTATCTATCAAACTAAATCCTTGTTCGTCTTCATCTAAGAAAACAGCTTGCTGACCTGCTATCTGATCTAATCTATCAGATGACAAGAAATGCCTTATTTCTGTTATGGGTCTCTGCATTTTGTTATACCATATTTCTTCAGACTCATCCCCAATAATACCATAAATATCATCCAACAACCTTCCTCCCTCTGCACCATATTGCCTCAACCTATTATCAATCAAAGATAATTCAAATTGTACCCTAGAGGCTGTTGCCTGATCTCCTCCACCACTAAGTTCAGCATCTCTTAAACTAACCAGAGTCCTTCTCAAACCATTAGATCTTTCTAAAAAATCATTTGGATAAATATATCTATTCTCAGCAAGAGCCTTCAATCTGATCCCTTCAGGATCTGTAGGATTATAGCTTTTAAGGAATTTTTCTCTAGAGAAAGCCAAACTAATAGTTTCTCCTCTGCTATCAACATATTGGTCTCTTTCATCTAGCATATATGCTCTCAATAATCCCATCTCTGATTGCACTCTTAATTCTCTCAAAGATCTCAATTCCCTATCTAAGGCATCAGAGGACAAATCTCTTCTAGCAGCATTTTCAAGTTCTCCTATCCGTTCAATATTTCTACTATATGAATTTCTAGAATACAAATAATTTAATCCAGCCCCTTCAGCATCTAGGCCTTGAGCGTTTTGCAATCTCATCTCAGCAAGAAGGCCTCTAGTAGCAATTTCTATTTTTGGATCAAGCTTTTCTCCTAAAAGCGCATTGGCTCTGGCAATAGACTGATCAAGATCATTCCCCTCAATTATATCTATCCTATACTGATTAACAAGTTCTAAATGCTTCAATGCCTGCAGGTCTCTTCCTTCAAATTCTCCTGAATCAATATTACTCCTTATTGATGCCAGATTACTCCTAACTTCGCTTTCAATCTGTTCCGCCCTTAATTGTTGAGCTATCAAATTATTTGAAGACAATTCCTTATAGGTATTAAGTGGAACGCTAGTAGTAGTGTAGTCACCACTAGATCTCGTAGAGATTAAGTGATACAATCCATTCTCCTCATCTACATAACCTTCTAAAATACCTGATCTAAATCTAAAACCTGTAGCAGAATCTAAATCCCCATTCTTAATTCTTAATTTAGCATTCCCATTAACAATCTGAATAAGATGTTTACGATTATCTATCTCGGCAAATCCTGTCTTAACATCAATATATGGTACGCCATCTTTTTTTGCACCATCAAAATAAAACTCTGCATAAGCATCTTTACTTATTCCTCTATAGCTTAAAGATCCCTTCAAATTCCTAGCACTAAGCTCTCCATGGATATTTATTTTTCTATTACCCTCATCAATAGAAATTGCATTCCCATCAAAATCTGATATATCTCTCCCGTCAAGGAATATTGTGAATTCTCCCTCTGAAGAAAAAATCTGATTTCCCCCAAAAAATTCTCCATCAAAAACTCCGTCAGTAATGACAATCTCTACAACATTGCCTTCTGAATTAAGTTTTATTTCAACCTTCTCTCCAGAGAATATCTGTCTTGATATCCTTCCTTCTGAGTCAATATGGGAATAATCTATATCCACATCCTCTCCACTAACCACATTATTTGCTGGATCAAATAATACTGTTCCGCCGCCCTCCCCCACATCAAAAACATAATTTCTACCGCTATAGGTAAAACTATAGCTGCCTCCCTTAGCTGATTTAAACCTAGCATAAACTATCTCATCATCCTTATTAACCCTAACAACAGCATCTTCATATTGAATTGGCACTCCTGGAGAGATAAATTCACTAGTCCTAGTTACACCCTTAAGAGTTCTCCCGCCGACCTTGACGTCCGCCACTCCTTGATTAAGCCTTATCTCTTTTCCATCTTCATTAAAGGTCAAACTTAAACTAACATCTTGATCAGATGAAACATCAAACCCAAACAAACTTAAATCCTTGCTAGATTTACCAGAAACTCTTAACTCGTCTTCAGCATAATTTAACCTATATCCAAGTGGGACTCTCCCAATCACATTGCCCTTATCATCCTCTATTATTTTAGTCCCATCATTTTGTATCTTGTAATTAATACTTATATCCTGTTCTTTAGCAATCTTATCAAGTCCGCTATAGAGCTCATAGTTTGGATCATTTTTATCTTCCAAAAAACTCTTATCAACTAGGCCTGCCCCATAAACTCCTCCAATGAATAATATTATAAGAACTGCTAAAAAGAATCTACTTTTCATCCAACGACAAATACAAAACTGTATGGAACCTCCTGCAATTCATTATCATAATCTGTTATTGTATAAATCAATCTACCATCCCCAATAGGAACAAAGGCAACATCATAATTCAAGCTAGTCAAATAGCTCAAATCAACAAACTCCGGATCAGAAACATGTTTACTCACAATATCTTCTGCAGCATCATGCATATTTCCTAGATTGATCTTCAACGTAACCTCATAACTATCCTCCATAGTAAAGGTCTCTATTTCTTTACTAGCACTAACAAAAACTAAATTATCTATATCTACAAAATCATCCCTCACCTTAATATCAGCCTCTTCAATATCTAGGGTTATATCTAATCCAACAAATTCATCCTCCAAACAAAAAGGCATTGTAATTTCTAAGTATCTCGCAATTTCATCTTCCAATTCAGGAACACTAATTAATACATCCTCCCCATTCCTAACTCCATAAGCAATCCCATTATCCCCATCCCTATAGTGGTCTTCAGGCAAATTGACATATCCTCCCTGCAATCCTACCAACCTAGCCGCATCAATTGTCCTTTGATTAAAACATTCTCTTATTGCTCTATCGATATCTCCAATCTCCTCAAAATTACCAGATCTAAAACTATCTCCAGACCTAAACAAAACCACTAAAATTACTCCTACTACCAAAACTATAGCTATGATTATTATCAAGGCAACTTGTGCCCTTTTACCTCTATTTTGCATTAAGAATAAAGGAAAATTTACTATATAAAACTATTACAGCCTAAAAAGAACTAATCAACTCATCAAACCCTTTAGCATCAAACATCATACTGCCTTTCTTATCTCCATGGCCGTGATGACCTTTCAGATGAAACTTATGTTCAATTTCCTCTTCCATCTTCTTAAATGACTTCTCTACAGCTTTCTTAAAATCCCAATCATGAGCATCAGCTTCAATAACTTTGCTAGGCAATGCTATTCTAGTATGCAAACTAAACTTCTCCCTCTTACCATCTTTCTTATACTCTCTAAGATGGAAAATCATCTCCGAAATATTCTTCACCTTATTCTGAATCCTCCCAAAATGCTCATTGAACAATTTGTCAAAACTCTCCCTATCATTATCACCAAGAACACTGAAACCGGCAGTCTTAACCTTTACCATTTCAATATAACTAAGTAACACATCTATATATATTTTATTGAACTAGATTTCAGTAGGTCTTCCCATAGAAACATATGCATCAATAGAAATATATTTTCCCCTACATTTATCTTCAGAATAAAAGTAGACTCCATCTATAAATTCAGTATTGTGAGTATTCTTGAGCCCAGATCCAACAGCAATATGATCTGGTACCAATCCGCAATTATGTGCAGAGCTTGCTAAGGACTTGTACCAATTACCTGCAACAAATCTCTCACCAAATACAGAGACTGCTCCAAGGTACAACTTATCATTACCTGCCATAAAAACCTCTAAAATAATTTAATAAAAATCACCAGAAACACAAACAAACCCATCAACACAACTCTTCTCGCCTTTCAGCTTCCAGCTCTGAACATTATGATCATGATCACTTACATGATGATACGGATTCCCATCATGCCAAATATTATCATTGCTTCCTCCCAATGTAATAACCTCTCCGCCACAACTGTGCGAATGCTCTCTGTAATGATTATTTGTAACAACACCACATGGAGTCTTAACACTCTGCTTATGTCCACTATCATAACCAGCTCCAATCAACTTTATTGTAAACTTCTTATCATCAGAATGATACCTTGGCTCATAGCGCCTCTCATCTCTAATGTATCTAACCTTTCTAACTTCAGGCTCATGATCTCTAACATAAACTACCTTAGTTTTTGTCTTGTGTTTGTAAGGAACGTATTTCAACCTAGCATCCTTGTAAGCCCTTTGATATCCAGGACCTGAATAAATATAATAATCATTTATTGGATTGTATTTCTTAACTCCTCCAAGTGTAATCACGTGCTTGCCATACTGATGTCCATGGTACCCCTTACCATAACTATTATGTCCATATGTGTAACCACAATCATGATAATATCCATCAAAGCCTCTACAAAGCGCAGCATCAACAGCACTAACAGCTCCAACAACTAACACTATTCCAAAAAGAAACATCAATAATTTTTTGTTCATCATTTTTCTCATCATTTTAATTATTTAAAGATTATTATACTCACCTGTAAGACCATAGCACCAAATAATGCTCAGGCCTGCTCAATAGCCTAACACTATTCTCACTATGTTTATTATAGCTATAAGGACTGCTACTTTCGTAATGATTATTCTCTCTAACATAACTGTAATAAGGATAATATCTGTCAATCACATACTCTCTATCTTGGTATTTCTGACCACTATAACCTGGATAATAACTACTATACGATCTGTAACTGCTATCTCTGCTCCTATAAACCCAGCCATCGTCATATCTATCCTTGGAACTTACAGAAATCAAATTAGGTTGCCACCTATAATTAGGACGGCTATTACCATAACTATGCCTATAATCATAGCTATCATAATATTCATAACCGTAATTACCTCGGTAATGGCTACTATAATAACTAGCACTAACAAATCCACTTCCAAGCAACAAAACCATCAAAAACATTCCAACAAATAATCCTAATCTTTTCATTTCCATCTTAACAATAACTAACTCCACATCCTCCTAAATATGTATAACCTGGAACAAAAGCATTTCCATAATTATTGTAACTGTAATAAGGCTGATATCTACTTATTCCTAATCCTCCACCATAAAAACCACCATAGCCTCCCCAACCTCCAAAGCCTCTATTCCAACCACCATAAGTCAAACCAGCAGTACCTACTCCGCTACTAAAATAAGGTCTATTAAAACTTTCAGGATAATCTACAAAAAAGAAGCTAGGTCTAACATCTCCAGCATCATACATTTGATATCTATAATTTCCATAACTTCCTTTAAAGATTGGAGTATTAGCATGTTGCTTGATTGGATATCTATAATTTCCCCTATAATCGTAATATCCACTACCATCATTAGAACTTTTGTAATAATAATTAGAACTACTAGAACCGTGTGGTCCTTGATATCTGTGATTGAACTCAGCAGTAGAATAGCCAGCACTAACAACACTAACACTAGCAAGCAAAAGAATCATTGCAACCACCATCACCCCAACCATTCTACTATTCATAAAAAAAGAAGCTAGATACTATTTATAAAAATATGTACAAAATAGAGCTAGTATCAAACCCGTAAATATAAGGCAGTAATCTAATAACTCAAAATCAACTACCTGTAATATAAGGGAACCATAAAATTATAAAGAAGAATATTAGATTAAGAAAATGGCAATTATGAAAAGGTTAACTGATCGTATAGAGAGAGGGGGCTATCCTATGGAATATGTTAATAAGGAAGCTGCTGTAGAAACAGTGGCAAGTATAGCAAGCTGGATATCACTTGGTACAGATGTAACTGCAGGAGCCCATGGATTATGGGGTGGTTACAACCATAAATGGAGAGAAACTGCTCAAACAACTTCACAAGATGAAAGGCAAACGAGAGCTTTCAGAAGATCTATAGCTTACATCGCAGCTCTAACCACTGCAAAATACGTATTTTCAGATATCTCAGAGTCCTTAGAACCAGCCATAGAAGCAGGAAAAACTGCAGCATGGGGACTTGGAGGATTATTGTTACCTTATGCTGGAAGAGTAATCGGAAAAGTCGGATATGCAATTTGGAACGCACTACCTTCGCCAGATAAGAATTAAATTTATTAACTACAAACAAATATATTCTTGATGAGGTTGAGGTCTATCATAAGAGATGTTTCTGTAACTGCAGCTTACACAACTGCAGGAGCCTTAGGATTTCATTATTTAGCTGACTATATTCCATTAGGCCAATGGGATACCATTGGTAATAACGTTGCAGCATCAGCGGGAATAGTTGCCGGATACCATCTATCTAAAAGAGGTATCAATAGGGGCATGGCAGGATTAGCATTATCTTCTGCAGCAGCAATTGGAGCAGTAGCCTATGACTTATTCACAGATTCTTATACAGGAAGCCCTGGAAGAAGTTTAATGAGTTACGTCGAAATGACTGGAGTAAGTTGGCTGTTATTAAGTAGATTCATTACACCGGAAACTGGCGAGGGTGGAGGTGGTGGAGACGATGATCGTGGAGGAGACCGTCCATTCATAGTTGGACCAAGAGGTGGAAGCGGAAAGAAACCAAGATCTGAATCAAGACCTAGAACCGGTTTCCCAACTGCAGTCTAACAAAATATTTATAAACTCCAACTAATTGTAAACCCTCATGGGCGATTATGAAAGACAAGTAGCAGAACTTCTTTTTGGAAATCCAAGGAGAACTGACCTATATGCAGATTTTAGAAGAGGAAGAGATGCACCTCACGACACAGCCCAAAGAGTTCTAGAAGCACTAGCACATCCAGAATTAGTCAGAGCAAACCTATCTCTAAAAAGGCAAATGGATATATCTAGTCCTAACGCAGTATATGCGGGAGACGAAGCATCATATGCAAGAGCAAATGGATCTGATTTCTCATTACTATTGTTTAGACCTGAATTAAGGGCGGACATTTACGAACCATTTGTAGGACTAACAGCGTCAGCAAATAGTTCCTATAGATTCCAAACAGGATCTCAAGATTTCAGAATAGTTTTCAATAATCTGAGTGATGGTGATCAAACAACTGGGGGCAACATCCAGCACAGATCTATGCATGCAGTTAGATCAAATGTTAGAAGCAGATAAAATCTTCAGCAATTCTCCACCTGCCTTAACTGTCTCACCATCTTTATCTTTACTAGGATTAACCTCAACCAGATCCGATCTAACAACTTTCCCACTTCTAAGAACATCCTTAACAAATTCCTTCAACTGATCCAAACTAAACCCTTCCTTCTCAGGATAACCTGTTCCAACATACTTCTCACCATCAAGCGCATCTATATCAACAGAAAGATAAACTTTCTCACAACCTTCTAAAAAATCTCTAATAACAGCTAGAATTCCTGTTCCATTATCTTCAGATAATGGACTTGCCATCTCTTCTCCCCAATAATGATGCTTAATCCCCTTCTCCTTCAAATATTCTTTCTCAATAGGATCAACATTTCTCAACCCAACAATAAAAACATTCGAAGGATCAACATGACCTTCCTCAATCAACACTCTAACAAAATCCTCATGGGTTGGCGGACTAAAATTATTAACACAATCCGCATGTGCATCAAATATAATCAAACTATCGCAACCACTACTTTTGAAAGTTCCATATGTAACTGAATGATCGCCCCCAACAAAAACATCTCCATCTAAACCTGCAATCATCTCAGTTGTCTCACCAAAGTCCGAATCAGAAACCTCAGCTACCTCAAACTCAACTCCAGCTTCCTCACAAACAGCCTTCCCGCCATCTTCACATCCAACATTCTTACCCAAACATCCTTGCGAAGAAGGAATTACAATAACTTTCTTATTTGCCATACTAAAAACAAAAATTAACCCTATTTAAAACTAAGCAATAGGTTCTAATCTCCTTAGGCATCTTCCAGAAGGCTTATCACAATATTCATCTATCCCTCCAGGACTGCAATCATTATCAATTTTACAATATTCGCAATTTCCAGTTTCACCACCTAGGGGGATATTACATATTAGTCCATCATAACAGTCTGCTCTAAATCTGCATCCTCTAATGCACGTGTAAATATTCTCATCACAAAAAACTCCTGAAAAACAAAGGTGCTGATTATCGGGATCACAATTAAATAATTCCGTACAATCAATTCTCCCAGTACATTCCTTAGTCACGCATTTACCTTCATAACAAAATAATTCAATATCTGAATTCAGACTATTACAATCATCATCTTCATTACAAATACAATCTGCCGGACACTCAAATATTCCCCCGATCTCCTCTCCAGGCCCGCATTTATTATCTCCACAGAAAGTATCACAATCTGCAGGGCAGGTGCTAATATCTTCATGAGGCTCGCAAATATCATTATAATTGCATTCAGATAAAGCTTCATTCTCAGTAGGATCTGCTAGTTCCGGTACAGCCGGTTCAGGTTCTGCAAGCGTAGGCATAACACCTTCCTGATTTAATCTACCCAATAAGCCCTCTAAATCACTAGATTGGCTAGCTACAATTCCTAAAACAATGACTGCAACAAAAATGCCAATTACCCAATAATTAAGATTCTCTTTCTTTCTAGAATGTTTCTTCACCACTTTGCCTTAGAAGGGATTTCTTATATTTAAAACTAAGCAATAGCTCTATTTAGTATCGCAAGGCCTGGTAATCCCATAGATTGATAAACTCTCTTATCTGGAAGAAAAAAATGCCCTCCAGTTTTATCCTCGCCAATATTATCTCCATAATCTCCTTTTAGGTAAATCCACCCATCGCTCATGCCCCTTCCCAAATTATCTCCAACTTCTCCAAACTACAAAAGTCAGTTGTATAATTATAAGCACCAGCATTTAAAAAAACAATCTCATCTCCCACCTTAACATCCCTCAATCTAACCTTATACCTAAATATATCATCTCTTGTAGGGGTATCCCCTTTAATTTTATAATCAGTACCTTCCTCAGAATCAGAAAGCTCTCCATCAACCAACAATCTAATATCAGTTATATGCGCATCCAAAACCCCATTATAAACAGAAGTATTAACAATCAAAGTACCTTCTTGAATCTGAATAACATTACAAACTAACTTAACAGCAGGACCTGCAATAAACCTTCCTGGCTCACAATAAACCTCTCCATCAAACCACTCCTTAACTTCCTTAATCTTATCAAATATATAAGGCATTATCTCCGAAGTATAAGTTCTATATCTGATAGGCAATCCTCCACCAATATTAATTATATCCAATCTATCCAAACTCTCTTCACTCAAACTATCAACAAGCTCATCCTTAATCTCCCATTCACTAGCATTCTGACTTTTTCTATGAATATGCACGCCTAGCCTACCCACACTTTCATTATCTTTAATATCTAATATTATCTCGTTTACCTTGTTTGCTGGAAGACCATAAATGAAATATTTCCCAGCAGTAATCCTATGCTCTTGAAATTTCATTCGCAGCAAGAGATCAATAACTACCCCCTTAGTTTTAGCAGCTACCAAAACCTTCTCTAAATCAATCTCATTATCAATAACAAACTTCCTAACACCTTTATCAATCAACTCACAGATCTCATCATCAGAATTTGCCTGCATAAAAAACCAGATCTTACCTTTATCATTAATCGAATCAACCTCTGCACCTGCATGTATCGAGAACTCACTATCAGTCATCTCCTCAAGAACATGCCCAACCTCATTATTTGTCTTATAACTATAGCTAACATTTATCCCCAGATCCTTTAACTGATTATATTGCTCAACAACTTTGCTCTTACTCAAGATAAACTTAGCCTTATTCATCTTTCAAAACTCCCATCTCCCTCAACTTTTCAATAGCCCTTATCATAACCAATGGATAAGTAATAGTAACATCTCCATTAACAGTAACTCCTGCAGCAGTATCTTTCAACTTTCCCCAACTCATAGCCTCCTTGGTTGTAGCACCACTCATACTTCCTGAACTTGAATGGCTAGTAGTAAGGTAAACTGCATAATCAAATCCTCCATTCAATAACCCACTAAAAACCGCATAGTGCTTTGAAATCGAACCACCTAAACTAATCAATCCCTTCTTCTCATCATGATTACTAGCAAATATAACATTCTTCACATCTCTAATAACATCAACAAAGAAATCCTTATTCTTTTCTTGGAACATATACAAATGAAATCCAATAGCCGAATCTGCAATTCCCGGACAAAAAATAGGAACATTATTCTTAGCAGCCTGATACAAAATAGAATTCTCATCTTTTATCAAAAGTCCTAATTCATACAACAATGTACTAACATCAATCCTCTTATGCCTCGAATAAATATCTTCCAAATATTCCTTCATCTTATCTTCAAATTTCATATAACTCTCATTTCTAATTAACAAATTACCAATTCTATTTTCACCTTTCTCTCTCATAGCCAAATCATCAGCACCAAAATTACTAACCTCAATCCCATCTCCCATGGCCTTTATAATATCCTCCTCAATACTTGCACTAGTAGTCACAAGAACGTCAGCCATCTTCAACTTAACCATCTGAGCAAAGAACCCTCTCAAACCACTAGTAACCATATTCGATGTAAAAGTCAAATAGATCTTAGCACCCTCTTGCTTCATCTTCATAACAACATCTGAAGCCTTATTCAACTCAATACTCTGATAACCTAAACTACCAAAATCATCGACCAATTCCCTAACGGTCATACCAGGTTTCCATAAAAAATCTTTAACAGTTTTCATCTTACAAAGAATTTAGAAAAATAACACAATTACAATTAAGCCAAAGGTATTGCCTTGCTCTTTAACAATTGTAATGTTTTCATAATAAAAAAGATAATTTTTGGTTTAAAAACCTACCGATTAACAATATTTATATACGTAATTTAATTAACATCAATATGAAAAAGAGGAAAAAGAAAAACCAGAACAACTCTAACAGAAATTTATACATTGGAATAGCAGTAATAATCCTACTATTCATCTTCGCATTTTACTATGGAGATTACAATCAAGTGAATGAAGAGGGACTAGCCAATTCTGGATTTGCATATGGTTTTTTGGAACTATTCGGACCAGAAGAAAATGAAGATCCTTTTGCAGGTCCAAGAACGCCTGGAACCTGTGACTTATCAAATAATAGAGATGATCCAATTTTAGGCGATGGAACTAACTCAGATTGTGATGGCCTATTTATGGGGAAATATTGCGATCCCGAAACTCTAACTTGTACCGATTATTATGAAACAACTATCTACAGGTTAGATCCAGACTCACCAAATTTAGGAGTATTGTTCACCTGTACAGATACTGATACTGCAAACGATATTCATCTTAAGGGAGAATTAATAATAGATTACATTAACGATCCAAACGATGGAGATCCTATTTTTGATAGATGCGAGAGCGCCAAGGTGATACAATATAAATGTTCCAATTCCCCTCCCTCTCATTATTTCATACTTGAACACACTTGTAAAACCGGGTGCAGAGATGGTGCATGCATATCTGGATTTGGCGAATAAGAACTACTCATACTTCCTTCTCAACTTAGCAAAATCCCTTGCAACACTAATATAATCCTCTCTCTGGCCCATATCTCCTTTAACTTCTGCAATAGCTGCTAAATTAGTATAGGCATCAGCCAAATATCCCCAAGCTCTTGATGATTCTTCTCCGCTTCTAGCGAATTCTAATCTAGCCCTAGTCCTTAAAACAGCCACACCACCTTGCAAGGCTAAACCATCATCGGCGCACTCCATAGCCAATCTGCTAACTCTTCCATCAAAGCTAAAATCTATCATCTTATTGTAATATCAAGAACTCTCTTTCCCAAGGATAATTTTTCTTAAGAAAAATACTATAAAAATCTATCTATCAACCTAAACCAACATTCTCTAGGGGTATCACTGGAGGATCTTTATATCTAGCAACAGTTTCGCAATAAAACTGAACTCCAACACCTGCATCAACAAGCCTTCTTGAGATCCTTTCAACTGTGGGAGTAATTCTAGAAGCAGCGCCATAAAGAGTAACTTGATCTCCAGAACTACATTTCTTGTTATAATGAGTACCTACCCAGAATCCCTTACTACGTTTCAAACCTCTAAATGGCCTCATAAATCTAGGTTTAGAAAATCTCTCACTAAAAAATGGAACCTCATAACTAACATGCCCAGAAACTTCTACACCATGAGTCTCCTTTCCAAAACCATATATGTAAGCTAGAAGTAAAAAATCAACACTACCTGGATTATCTGCCAAAACTCCATCAACAATCTCTGATTCACTAGGGGGTTTAGCAAAAAATAAAGAATCTAAATTCATCTTAAAATTATTCATTGTCAGCTAGACCCTTTCTCTGTCTAACTTTCTTAACAATCTCTTGCTGCAACTGAGCAGGAACCTTCTCAAAGCTCTGATCAACCATACTAAATCCACCCTTACCTTCAGTAGCCGATCTAATATCTGAACTCAATCCAATCATCTCCGCAACTGGCATCTTCGCCTTAACAGAAACTTGTCCTGAAGTTTGATCAATATCAATAACTTGTCCTCTCTTAGCACTAACTAGCTTAGTCAGCTCTCCCATATAATCCAATGGAGCTTCTAACAACAAAGTCTGCAACGGCTCTAACAACGTTGGACCGGCAGTATCAATACTTCCTCTTACCGAATCTCTAATAGCTGGATAAACCTGAGCAGGACCTCTGTGAATCGCGTCTTCGTGCAACTTCAAATCAACAAGACTAATCTTCAACTTAGCACATGGCTCTCTAGCCAAAGTACCAGCATCAATAACTTGCTCAACACCATCCATTACCATTTCAATAACTTCACCGATGTGAACCTCTCCCTTAGTCTTATCTAAGAATACACAATCGTTGTAAATATCTCTATACTGTCTAGCTTCCTCATTGCTAACTCCACATTCATTCAACTTAGCCCAAAGCTCTTCATTCTTCTTCTTAGTTCTACCTTCTGGAATCTCCCCAGCCTTAATAGCATCATATACAGAATCCTCCAAAGGCTCAACTTCAATCCAGAACAAGTTGTGCTTGTTTGGCGACTTTCCTTCTCCAGTATTACCCTTCTTACTTACAGTCTCTCTGTAAACAACAATAGGATCTCCAGTCTTAACATCAACTCCCTTCTCTGTCTTAATTCTGTTCTCAATAATTTCCAAGTGCAACTCTCCCATACCTGAAATCAAGTTCTCACCAGTCTCCTCATTAATCTCAATATGCAATGAAGGATCTTCCTTAGCAACCTTCTTCAAAACCTCAATCAACTTAGGTAGATCTTGTGGCTTTGGAACACTAATAGATTTTGTAATAACTGGATCAAAGATGTGCTTAATATTTTCAAAAGCTTCTTGAGGAGAACTTGTAACTGTCTCTCCAGGCTGTGAAGTTAATCCTGTAATAGCTAAAACATTTCCAGCAGGAACTACCTCCAACTGTTCAGGCTTAACTCCGTTGTAAACTAAAACTTGCTGAATTCTCTGCTTCTTCTTATCTCCATTCAAATAAACCTCCATACCTGGCTTCAAAGTTCCTGAGAACAATCTACCAGCACTAACTTCCTTACCTGATCTTGGATCAATAACAGTATTGGTAATAACGAAAGCAGGCTCTCCATTTGGATCACAACTCAATAACTGCTTACCGAAGTCGCTCTCTAAATCTCCTTGCCATATCTTTGGAATTCTATATTTCTGAGCTTCAACAGGTGAAGGCAAGTGAGTAATTACCGAATCCAAAAGAACCTCAAACAATGGGGCATTCTCCCAGAACCAATCCTTCTTAGCTTCCTTATCCTCTTTATTCTGATTCTCAATAACATCCTTAAATCCAACTCCCTTCTTCTGCATGAACTTAGCACTCAATGCCCAATTCTCTCTAGCACTACCAAAAATAACTGACCCATCAGCAACACTAACCTTCCACTTCTGAGCATACTCTGGCTCAGCAATCTGCTCGATCAAAATATTAAAGTGATCAATAATCTTCATGAATCTTTCCTGCATAGCCTCTGGTGTAAGTTTCAACTCAGTAATCATTCTATCAACCTTATTAATAAACAAAATAGGCTTAACTCTTTCTCTCAAAGCTTGCTTCATAACAGTCTCAGTCTGTGGCATTATTCCCTCAATAGCACAAGCCAAAACAATTGTACCGTCAATAGCTCTCATAGCTCTAGTAACATTTCCACCAAAATCAACGTGACCTGGTGTATCAATTAAATTAACTAAGTATTCCTTACCCTCAAGCTCGTGAGCCATACTAACATTAGCCGCATCAACAGTCAATAATCTCTCCTGCTCGTCTGCGTGACCCCAAGTTGCCATTCCACCATCTAGATCTCCAGCCAACTTCTCATTCATCATACCAGCTGCAGCCAATAGATTATCAGTCAAAGCAGTCTTACCGTGGTGAATGTGCGCGCTTGTCGCTATGTTTCTTATTGTATCCTGACTTTTTACTAGTCTTACAATCTTCTCAAAGGGCGTCTCTTTTGTTGCCATGTTGTATATCTCTGATATATAACAGTCTGAAATCTTTGATTTCAGAATCTCAAAAACCTACCAATCAAACCCGAAGGGTTTCGCTGGTTTTTGAGGTCTGTTATTATAGTTTATTCATGCAAAATTCGCTTTTTAAATCTTCCTAATGATAAAAGCAAACATTTAAATACTACTATTTGTCACTATTATTAAATAATAACACTACAAGGAGGTTATAAAAAGAATGAAAAGAAAGGAAAGAATAAGTAGAGAGCATGCAGCTATCCTAGATAGTGCTGAAGGTTCAGCTTTAGTTAGAGCTATTGCAGATAGAGATTCAACAGAATTTACTATAAATGTAACAGAATATGCTCCAAGAATGGCTGAGAATAGAGCTGTTGGACAGTTTGCTACAGCTTTCAACGCTGCTTACACTGGTCAAGCATATATAGACGCTCCAACAACTAGCGCACTATTATCTGCAGGTCACAGTTCACCATCTTACAGAAGAGTTAGAAAAGCTTCTGTAGCTTAAATTTTTATTTTTTTATTTTCTTTAACTTCTTTGAAGTTTAAGAGGCAGAAATTTTTAATTTCTGTAATATTTTTAATTGAATATTTTTTCAACCCAAGTGAGAACTCTCCCAATCATGCTATCTTCACTTATATTGCCTAAAAGGATATTACTACCTTCTCCACCAAATCCAAAAACCAACCCATAAATTATAGACAAAACCACTAAAACTATCAATACAATTAAAGTCCAATACAACCACTTTTTCATAATTCTAACAATAAAAAAATCTATATAAAATTATCCACCAATTTTTATATAGTTCTCTTGCTTCAAACAATTATGCTAGTAGACAAAAAAGATGTACATAGGGGCCTAACAGAATTAATAACAAGTTTATTACAGTGGACTGATCCTGATGGCCATCACATATTTGAGATAAATGGATTCGATCCAACAGTAAAAAGGTATGGGATATTCAAAGCTGATCCTAGTAAGCCAGAAACAATGGGATGCAGAACATACACCGTAACTTACCTATATCATACAGAAGATGGAGCAAATAGATATGTTGGAGATAGGGACACTTTCAATACACATTGTGTAATAGCAGATCTTTACAGAGGAATGACTGAACAGAATTGTGCTATCAATTGGAGGTTAGCTTTGAAAGGCAGACCTGGAGCTGAAGCAGGATATGACTTATTAGAAACCGCACTAACTGTAAAAGCAAAACCCTAACACTAAATTTATATATCTAAAATATCTAGTAAAATAAAAGATGGTGAAAGATTTATTTTCAAACAGAAACCTATTAATAATTTTCATAATAGTTGTAGCAGCAATAATAATCTTCACAGCTGGAACTTCAACTGATGAAGAAGGCCTAGCACAATCAGGAGTTGACTTTGCAGCACTATTGGGTTTTGTTGGAGATCCTGGAACTCCTAGTCTAGAAGATTTAGCCGGAATTTGTCAAACTGATGATGATTGTAAGAGTCCAAACAAACCTACTTGCAGCGCTTCAGGATTATGTGAGAAAGGTTGCCAAGATGATGCCCAATGTAATAAATTCTTTGATATTGGTAAGAGCATTTGTGACCCAGATGGATCATGTCAAGTATGTAAGAACGATGATGGTAACGATGTAAGTATTACTCCAGACACTGGATGCCCTGCAACGGCCCCAGTTTGTAGCTCAGAACATCAATCATTCAGACAAAAGAGAAGTACAGGTAAGGAGAGCTTATGTGTAGAATGCAATTCAGAAGGATTCATTGCTTCAGACACTCTAGACAAATCTCCTACAAATAGCCATTGCATAAATAACCCTCTATCTGATGGAGATATATGCCACTTCTACAGATGTGTAGAGTGTGTATTAAACGGAGACTGCGGAGATGGCTTCCAATACATTTGCAATCAAAATAGATGTGAAAGAAATCCTGCAGTTGTTTAAAGATTATTAAAATTATCTAGCTGAATCAGCTTGCTTCTCACTATCTCTCTTCTTAGACATAGCAGAACTATCCATATCCTTATTGTAAGCCTTCATTATCTCAGCAGACAATGCTTGCTCAATACTAGTCTTTTTATTAAAACTCTTATCATAAGAACCTTGAACCATATGTCTCAAAGTCATTGTAACTCTTCTCAATGGACTGATATCAACAGCTTGAGGATATCTCGCACCACCATACTCAATTACTGTAACTCCATCCATCGGAGCTGAATTCTCCAAAGCAGTTACCAAAACTTGAACAGGATTCATCTTCATCTTATCCTCAATAATCTTCAAAGTCTCAACAACTATCTTCATATTCTGACTATACTTACCTGTCTTCCATCCAGTTTGAATCTTGTGCTTCTTTCCTCTATGTCCAGGAACTGCAACTAGGTTAGCAAAAATCTCCAAAAGATTAATCTTAGACTTTCCAAACTTCTCTCTAACTCTACCATGACTCTTAACCATCAACTTAGGCTCTAGATTAAAATATCTCTTCATACCAGGGTCAACAATCTTAATATCACTAACATCCCAAAGACCAAACAATTTAAAATTATTTTTATCTTTTTCAATTTCTGCCATATGGTCAATTACTTCGTCTTCCATGTGACCTGCATCATCTTCAGATGATGTACCTGCTGTCCCTTCTTCCATTTGTACTTCTTGTTCTGCCATCTTAAAATCCTAAAATACTATCTAGATGATCCTGACTAAGATCTATGCTCTCAGCACCTGCAGCTATCTTAAAAGTTTCATTTAATTGATTTAGATCACGAATAACATTTTCCCTAACATTAGGGTCTAGATTTGGATCTCTTACTGCACTACCAATTTGAGATAGTTTTCCCAGAATATTTGCAGTATTTCTAGCAGATTCTTCAGCAACATAACTAGCCATATCTCCACCAATATAATCAGAACTTTCCGCATCAGCCAAATTAAATGCATGAGGTCTCAAAACCATTTTATTTCCATCAGAATCTCTAATTAAATCATAATTATTCATTTTATTCAATAGCCTCCCTAACAATTTCTTCTAAGATATTACGAGCATCAGCAATCCTATTGCCTTCTTCACCATTAACTTCATATCCTATCTTTGCTTTTTCTGATCCATATGTAATACTAACACCAACTCCTTCAACTAAAAATGCTCCAACATACCCTTGGGCGCCATTAGTTTCCATGATTACCTTAATAGAATCATTACTATGATTAATGGCAGCACATCTAATAGGGTTTAAAATATGTCTTGCAAATGCTCCTCTAACATCTGAAAATTCATCCGCAGTACTATTTCCAGATTTATAAGCAGAAACAACACCTCCATAGTCAAAATCCGAAAAGGATAAATTTCCATATATTTCATTACTTTGTTCTGTTTCCATTTTAATTATCCCTCTCTGAATGATACTCGGTTAAATATCTTCCAATTTTATCTATAGCCTCAAATCTTTTTAATTCATCTCTATTAGTAATATCAATAGAACATGTATTCATCGGTCTATGATCCAAAAGAACATGGCAATCATCCAATTGGTATCCTACATATCTTCTCTCAGGATTTACTAAATCTGGAAGATGTAATGTTCGAATAAGCCCGAAAAATTCTGCATATAGTTTAGAGCTACCTCTAAAAAGAGGTTCCATTATTAAATTATGGAAAGCATTACTTGATGTTTCATCTATTAAACAACTGGTATTTCCAGAAGAACTATGGTTACTGGTGTATGAACGTAACAAACCCTCGCCAAGAGCATCAATAAAAGCAAATCTAGCGTCAATGCTACCAACATGGGGGTCTCTTGTCAAAATTACACTTCCACTAGACATCCTATCTCCTTCCCTTCTCGATCTTACCAGTCCACAATCTAGACAACGGCTGATCATTTACTTTTGTAACTTTCCATCTAACACCAGGAATATCTCCCTTAGATCTTCCCTGCTTACCACCAATTCTCTCAATCATAACTTCATCGTGCTCATCAATAAACTTCTGAGCCAAATTTCCAGGAATAAACGCTGTAACAACCTTAGAATTCTTAATCAACTGAACCTTGCAACACTTTCTCATAGCAGAGTTTGGCTGCTTCGCTTCCTTTTGAACCTTCTCCGTAACAATTCCCTTAGCCTGGTTCTTACCACCTAAAGGATCCGATTTCTTAAACAAATCAAGAGTCTTCACTTTATACTTACGATCTCTCCATCGAAATTTCCTTCGATTCTTCAATAGTTTTGTTGCATTTCTTAGTCCCATTTGTACTAATTAATTTACGAGAAACAAGTCTGTACAAGACCACCTTAACTCGTAAATATTATCTAAAGCCACTCAAATATGTTTTGAGTAACAATAACCTATCATCAAAAAAACAATGGTCTCAAAGACCTTGTTTTTAGGATCATCAGTAATTCCCACACACATAGTGTGTGGTGTGTTAAATTACTGAGATAAAAAGGGTTTAAAAAGGTTCGCATGGTAAAATTATTTAGCCAGCTTTTCATCAATACTCTTAGAAATAGCTCTAACAATGGATGAACTCATCCCAGTAAATATTGAGATCTCATGAACAGAATAAACATATCCATCTAATCCTTCAAGCATACCATAAACTGTTCTCTCATTACGATGTAATCTAGATAATACATCATGCTCCTCACCTGGTAGGTCCCTCTCATACATAGAAAGCAATAAACGAAAGAATATAAAAATTTTAGTATATTACAACTCACCCAACTTTCTCATTGCACTATTTCGTGCAGCAATAACTTCTATTTCAGGTTCTTTAAGTATCCTACGTGCCACAATTCCAGTATCATAGGCATTACCATCTCCCGCACCAGTTGTCAGCATATAAACGTTAAGTTCAAATTGTGTTAATCCAGCTCCTATAAATCTATCCCTATCCCTGTCTCTTCCATAATTATTATTTTGACTTCCCATAACAAACAAGTTCTCAAGAAGAATATAAAAATCTTTACAAAACTAGTTTCCACGAGGCTCCAATTCGATAGGGTAGAGACTTAATGCACTTAACCGTTCAAGCACCTGGGCTCTATCCTTATGCGCTTTAGCCATAATAACTCTACAAGATCTATCATAATCTGGCAGGCTGTTCTTAATGATAAGATCCATATTTGTGTCTCTTAAGCGAGTCTTATTACGCCTAGAAATCAGATATCTATCCTGTTCATTTCTATTTCCTATATCTACAACAAAAGCCGTAAATCCAGGATCAAAAATACTAGAAAATTCATCATAACCATGTGGTGCCATTTTGCTATTTGTGTTTGATGGCCACATCCCATAAAAAACGTATTCTTGTGGAGCATAACCCTCAAAATCATCCACAACTTGAGAAACATCAGTACTAACAAAATAAGACATGGCGTTACTAGCACCAGGTTTAATTCTATGATCAAATCTTACCAATACTTCAGATCCAATTAAATCACTAGCACCATTTACTAAAACTTCTCCTCCATTTAATCTAGCCGCTGAACATCTGTCATTTATGTACCTCTCAACAAAGATTTTCTCCAACCTTCCACTTAACGCCTCTTGTGTAACATCTCTCATCGGAACTACAGAAATAACTAATATAAAAATCTTATTACTTTATCCTAACTCTCTTCACACCAAAATACTGCCCAAGAATATTCTCCATCTCGTTCAATCTAACTTTCCCTCTTCCAATCAAAGCAGCTTTACTTTGCATTCCTGCAGTTATAATAGCCTCATCACCTTTCAACTCAATTCCACTAAACTTAATTGGCTTCGTAACCATGCTAACAAATCCTTCAATATCTTCCTTACCATTTGGAATAGCAACAATCTTAATCCTCTTGCCAATAACCTTGCTCAACTTTTCCAAATTCTGATTATCCTTCCCAATAGCTTTCATAATGAAATGTCTAGGGATAGCAAAAACTATCGCATTATTATACTCAAAACAATGAGTACATCTAATCTTTGTAACCTTGTTAAAAAGATTAGCATACCTTATGAACTTCATATCTAAAACTTTCATTGTATTATTAGAATGTTTATGAAAAACAATCGTATAGTTAGTTTAAAAACCTTTTTATCACAAAAATACGAAATCACCGACGATAAAATTATGAACCAGAATTTAAATTACAATTCTCAGTATAAAAGTCGCACTTAAATTGTTCTAGCTCATTAAGACTTCCACCAGCAGAATCTAAAGTACATTGAATACTATTTTCACAATACCTGCCATTCAAATCATTGGCACTACCAAAAACCCTATTATCATTATAATTATCAAAATCTGCTTCAAATCCTATCACTCCCTCAAAAACTGGAACCACTGCAATCTTAGAAAGATCCACAGTATTAACATCATCGTGAGTGAAACCAAACATGCCGACATCTAAATCTCCTAAACCGTCTGGATCTCTATCAACTATATGTGTCTCCCCTTCCTCATTATAAAAAACAAACTTCAACACATCTATATGTCTAGCTCCTTTCTCAACTCTAAGCAAAACAAAACTCGCATCTGCATCAAGATCAGCCTGAAAAATATTTATCCCAGTGCTATATCTGTCAACACTAACCTCATCTACAGCACCTCTAATAAACAAATTCACAACATTATACAAAATAATTATGGTTGCCAATATTATCAATATAATTAATACAACAACAATAATTCTCGCTTGCCCCTTTTTCATATCAAGAAAAAGAATATCTCATATTTAAGCTTATTCTAAGAGACTTTCGTTCAGTCCAATAACACTTACCAATATATCTAGAACGATTATTCAGCACTAGGCTCTTCACTAGCCTTTTCAGAAGTATCTTTTGTATCCTTAGTCAACTTAGCAACACTCTTATCAGCCTTAGGCTTACTATCTGTCAAAGGACCAGCAACTTCTACCATCAATCCAGGTAATCCAGTACCTACTGGAACAGGCTGATTCAAGATAATATTCTCAATAACCGAGTTCAACTCATCCTTATTATCCTTCAAAGTAGCATTAACAAACTGCTTAATTGGTGTCTCGAAACTAGCTCTAGCCAAAATAGATGACTTCTGAGAGATAATACCCATTCTAGTAATACCCTTAACAACACCTTCATTAGTCATAGCATCACTTATCAACTTAGAGTGTCTACCATCAATATCAAGTCCCTGAGAATTCAATACCTTACCAATTTCTCTAATAATAACTGCTCTTGCAACCTCAATACCGAAGATATCTGCAACTTCATGGATATCATTACTTACAGTATTAGATGGATCAACTTCCTTGAACTTAATTATCTCTTCCAAGTTTGTTCCAGCAGTCAAAATAACATAACCAGTATCTCTCCTAACAACCAAAATTTGGCTAATCCCCTTAATACCTGAAATCTGAGTATCCTTAACCTTCTCCTTCAACTTATAGATCTCCTTAAAGTCAAGATCCTTTCCATCAAAGACAATCATACTACCACTAACCTTAGCAGTTCCCAACTTTCCAGTATCATTCAATCTCTTAACAATAGTATCCAAAGTTGAATGAACCCTCTTAACAGCCTCATTATCTACCGTAGCCTCAATCTTCTTATCTGAGAAATTAATCTTAATCTCCTTAATTATATCTTTCAACTTAACTTCTTTAATCTTCTCAGCCAAAACCTTTGCATTCTTCTCATCATCATACTGCTTATTCAAATGAATCTCCATTTCTGGTGTTGAAGGGGTTCTTCTAGCGTCAAAAATCTCTATCAATCTTGGAAGACCACTCGTAACCTGCATTTCAGCAACTCCTGCGAAGTGGAATACATTCAATGCCATCTGAGTTGATGGCTCTCCAAATGATTGAGCAGTAACAATTCCAATAGCCTCACCAGCACTAATATCTTTATCCTCATGCAATCTAGCTACATCCTTTCCATCTTCTCCATACAAGAACTGAATAATTCTTCCACTACCATCTCTAACTGTCTTATCATACTCAACTCTAATGTCTTGTAGAGCATTAGCCAATCTTCTATATAGATAACCTGACCTAGGTGTTCTCAAAGCGGTATCCATTAACGCGTCTCTTCCAGTTATAGCTCCGAAGAAGAACTCATATGGTTTCAATCCACCTAAGAAACTACTATAGATAAATCCTTTAGCCTTTGGTGTAAGATCGTGCTCCTTAAAGAAACTCAATGTTCTATTATTAAATCCAATTCCAATTCTCTTAGCCCACAAAGCCTGCTGTCCAACGCAACATGCCATCTGTGTAACATTCAATACACTTCCACCAGATCCTGATGTCATCATAACACTAACTGGATTTGATTTGTAAATTTCTCTACCAACAATCTTTCCAATCTTTGTTCTAATACCATTCAAAGTCTGCAAAATCTTAATCTCTCTAGTCTCTTCATCAGTCTTACCTGGAATAATCTCCAAATTACCCTCGTGGAAATCCTGAATAATCTTCTCAGTTTCCTTCTCAGCATCCATAACAACTTGATCAGTTTCTTTCTTAACCTTCTCACTAACATTCAAGTCATCAACTGAAATTGTAAAACCATGATTAGTCAAATAATTTGTACCTAGTGCAGAAGAAGTCTCTAGAACTTTAATAGCTTCATCTCTACCGAAATCCTTGTCTACAAACTTCAACATGTCTCCAGCTTCTACACCGAAAACCTTCTCATCAACAATACCCTCACTAATCTTTCCACCCTTAACATTAAATGCACTTCCATCCTTTGCCTTAGCACTATAATCTACCTTTGGAATCAATGTACTAATAACTTCATTACCCTTAGGATCCTTACCAAACTCCCCTTCAATTCCTGACTGGAACAACAACTGATTAGCTTCAGCCTTATTCAATCCGCCTTGACTCAACAAATAATTTCCAGTAACTGCATCAACAATATTTCCTAACAAGTTACTATTATCCTTACAGCTCATCAAATTCTTATTAACATCCATCAAGATCTTAGCTTCTGCTCTAGCTTCCTCAGTCTGAGGAACGTGGATATTCATCTCGTCACCATCGAAGTCCGCATTATATGGATTTACAGTAGCAGGATGAACTCTAAATGTCTTGTAAGGAAGAACCTTAACAAAGTGAGCCATTAAACTAGCCTTATGCAAAGATGGGTGTCTATTAAACAATACAACATCTCCTTCAATCAACTGTCTCTCAACAACATAACCAATCTCCAACTCTTCCAAAATCTCTTCCTTCAAATCCTGAGTAATTCTCTTCCTTCTACCATCAGGTCTAATTACATAATTAGCAGTTGGATAATGTTCATTCAAAATAATCTTCTTCAACTTATCAATATTCATACTGTTAACTTTCTCATTAACTGTCAATAACTCAGCAATCTCATATGGAACACCAACTTCATTCAAATGCAAGCTTGGATCTGGAGAAACAACAGTTCTCGACGAGAAATTAACTCTCTTTCCAGCAAGATTGTGTCTAATTCTTCCTTCCTTACCCTTTATTCTTTCAGTAATAGTCTTCAATGGCTGTCCTGATCTGTGTCTTGCAGGAGGAATCTTTGTAATTGAATTATCAAAGAATGTAGTAATATGATACTGCATCAAATCCCAAAGATCTTCAATAATAACTTCAGGAGCTCCAGCATTCAAGTTCTCCCATAATCTCTGATTAGATCTTATAATATCTGAAAGTTTGTGGGTCAAATCATCTTCTGATCTCTCACCACTTTCTAGAGTAATACTTGGTCTAACTGTTACAGGTGGAACCAACAATAAAGTAAGAACTGACCATTCAGGTCTAAAAATCTCGGGATTCATTCCAGCCAATCTAACTTCTTCATCTGGAATTCTAGCTAATCTATCCCTAATCTCTCCAGGGAACAATCTTTTCTTTCCAACCTTGAATGTAGTAGGTTTATGCAACTTAACTTTCTCTTGCTCAGCACTACAATGAGGACATTTCTTAGAGTCCTTAGCTCTCTTCAATCTATCCTTGATAGTTTTATACTTAGCCATATCCTTCTCTTTAACCATTAACTTGCTACATTCACTACAATAACATCTCAAGAACAACTCAGCTACTGGGATATACTTAATATGGAAAACAGGTCTAGCCAACTCAATACTTCCTGGGTGACCTAAACATTCCTTCAATCTACCACCACAAGTTCTACATCTTACACCAGGATCAATAGCTCCCAACCTTAAATCCATCAAACCACCATCAACTGGATAACCATCTACGTCATATAGTTCTGGAGTAATAATCTTCGCCTTACTCATCTTCTTAATCTCATCAGGACTAATCAAAGTAAACTGCAAACTCTCAACTTTTTTCTTTACTGGTCTTTTCATTTTATTCGTACTTATTCTTCAAATTAAATTTAGTTTTAATATGCAATGACTGGATCTCATCTACCAACAACTTGAAAGCATAACTTATCTCAACAGGCTCGATATCTTGGCTATTACAAACAGGACAAGTTACCTTTCCTCTAATTGTATCTTCAATAGCAACTGCTCCACACTTACTACAAATAGGCAATACAACCTTATCCGAATCATATCTTTCCTTCAACAATAATGAAGCTCCGTGAGCAACCAAAGCTTGCTGCTCCATTTCTCCTAATCTCAATGCTCCACCCTTAGCTCTACCTTCAATTGGCTGTCTAGTCAACAATGTAACCTTTCCAGAAGCTCTAGCGTGCATCTTATTACTTACCATATACTTCAACTTCAAATAGTACATATTTCCAACATAGATCTTAACATTCATCATCTTTCCAGTGATACCGTTATACAAAGTCTCCTTACCATCAGCTCTGAATCCAAGCTCTTCCATTTGCTTCTCTAGATCTCTAATATTCTGACCACTAAATCCTGTACCATCCAAAACCTTTCCACCCAAACAAGCTAGCTTTCCAGCCATCAATTCAATCAAATAACCGACTGTCATTCTCGATGGGATAGAGTGTGGATTAAAAATCATGTCAGGTCTTACTCCTTTAGAAGTGAAAGGTACATCATTCTCTGGAATAACTGCTCCAATAACTCCCTTCTGACCGTGGCTAGTAGCGAACTTATCCCCAAGCTCTGGAACTCTCAAGTCTCTTGTTCTAACTCTTACAACCTTATTACCTTGACCATCTTCAGTAACGAAAACAGCGTCAATCAAAGCCTTCTCTTCTTGTCTAACTACTGAGCTAGCTTCCTTCTTTGTCTTAATAGAAATTTCTCTAACTTCTGACAAGAACTTAGGAGGACTTGTCTTACCAATCATTACTTCACCAGATTCCAACTTAGCTTCTGGGTAAACAATACCGTCATCTTCCAAGAATCTGTAACTCTCTTCAGTTCGATAACCGCTTACATCCTTCTCTGGAATAGTAATCTCATCCTTCAATCCACCAGCATAATTCAATTCAACTGAAGTGTAGGGTCTGTAATAAGTAGATCTTCCCAATCCTCTGTCCAAACTACCCTTATTCAAAATCAAAGCGTCCTCCATGTTATAACCTTCATGAGTCATAACAGCAACGATAACATTCTGTCCAGCAGGGTGAACATTCAAAGTATCATAAACAAAGCTCTTAACAATAGGCTCTTGTGGATAGTGCAAAATATTTACATCAGTATCAATTCTATTCAAGAAGTTAGCAGCATACAATCCCAAAGCCTGCTTCTGAGTCTTACTTCCTCTGTTCAGTCTTGAACTCTGGTCATAGTTAGAATATGGAACCAATGAAGTTACAACACCCAACAAATCAATCTTATCAATCTCCAAGTGACTATGTTCTTCAGTCAAACCATCTTTCTCTAAAGAAACCAATGCATTTTCTTCCTCAGCAGCATCCAAATATTCAATAACTCCATTCTTAACCAAATCATCCCACTTCAAACTTCCTTCTCTCAACAGCTTCTCATGCTCTTCAGTCAAACTTGACTTTCCACCATCAGCAACAATAACTGGCCTCATAACTCTTCCAATTTCTGTGCTCAACAAAACATTACCTAATTCCTTATTATCTTTAATACTCAACTCAATAGGCAAATCTCCCTTCCTTCTAGTCTCTCTCAAATCAGCAACAAACTTCTGAACATCATCTACATGTCCAACGAATCTACCATTCAAGAAAACATCACTTCCCTCACCTTCAATATCCTTATGCATATTATAATCATCTAGAACCTTAATCAACTTCTCATCATCTAATGAAGGTCTTGTTGAAATCTTAGACAAAATAGCCAGATTCTTTCTCAATCCAATCTCAGTTCCTTCTGGAGTCTCAATAGGACAGAATCTTCCGTAGTGTGTTGGATGCAATGTTCTAGCCAAGAAATTCTCCTGCTCACCAGGAAGCATCGAACTAACTCTCTGCAATTGACTGATTATAGCTAGATAGTTTGTCTTATCCATATTCTGAGTAACTCCTGATCTTTCACCAATCCAGTTACCAGTTGCAATAGCTGACTCAATTCTATGAGTAAACAAAGTTGACTTAGCAATTGTCTTTATTGAATAAAACTTCTTTCTCTTCTGAATCTTCTGCAAAGAATGCTGAACATCTCTCAACAAAATATTCATATTAATTCTGAACAAATCTCCAAGAAGATCTCCACTCATTCTAACTCTCTTGTTAGCATAGTGATCCTTATCTGTCAAGTTATCTGGGTTCTCCTTAGCAACAAAGAACTGCTTCAAGAACTTACACAATGAAATAGCCTTCTCAATTCTATGCTCTTTCTTCAAACCAATGTGTGGCAAGAAATAACTATCAAGTCTCTGCTTTATTCTATCTAAAATTTCCTTCTTAGTACCTTGAAGTGAAGTCTGCTCAGCAATAGCCATCATAGCCTCTTCCTCGTTAGTAATATTAGCATACTCATACAAGTTAACGATCAAACTATCATTCTCCTTACCAACATACTTAGCAATGTCACTTTCCTTAGTCAAACCTAGTGCCTTTAGAATAACAATAATTGGAATGTTCTTGAATCTTGAAAAACTTACCTCAACAATACCCTCTTTGGTGTCTGTAATAGAAATCGGAATTCTGTAACTTCCTCTTTTTGAAAACAACCTCAACATAATCTCACCCTTTGGACTCTCAATAAAAGGCTGGTTCTCAGCCAAGTCCTCAGCCATGACAATTACTCTCTCATTACCGTTGATAATAAAGTATCCGCCTGGATCCTTTGGATCAATATATTCTTCAACCAATTGATCCTTATCCAAGTTGTTAAGATTACAAACATCACTCTTAACAATTATAGGCATTCTACCAATCTCGACCTCATGACTATCCAATTGACCTGCCTGCTTAATTGTTATCTCAACATGAACTGGAGCAGAATAAGTCAACCCTCTAATTCTCGCCTCACTTGGCATAATCAAATGGCTACTTCCATCCGCCTCAAAAATCTCAGGCTTACCAACCTTAATCTTACCTAACTTGATCTCGATGTCCTCATCATCACTAGTCATAGTCTCATTCAACTCATCAACAATCTCTTGCATTCTGTGATTGATGAAATTATTAAAACTAACAATATTTGACTCTATCAAACTATGATCTTCCAAATACTTCTTAACCAACAAGTGTTCTTCCTTCTGCTGACTTTGCTCTAGTTTCATTATACACTTACAACCCTATAATAGATAATAGTCTTGCCAGATTCAGGATCTTTTCTCTCAATCTTAACAACGTCTCCAACTTTGAAGCTGTCATCTAATGCAGGGTCAATAACTTTAATTTTAGGTAATTGTGACGTAGAAATATTCAACTCCTTCACGAGCTTCTCAGCCTCTTCTTCTTTAAGTTTCGTGTGTTGCGGTTGTAGAGCATGCATTTTATGAGGTTTTGGATAGTTATTTCAAGTAAATAATCATTTGAACATATACTTCATAACTTCTTATTAAAACATCTAAAAAATGCTTTATAAAGCTTTCTGTTCTCAAGCATATAATTCCCAAAAATCTCATAAAAGTTTATATATAACTTGTAACTTCGAATGACTATATTCGATTTTTTACGCTTAGGATTTAGGGAACCCTATATTCGCCATCAGACTTCCCACCCAATATAACCATATCAGTACCGTCAACCTCTCTATCCTGATCAGCCCTCATCTCAGTCGCAAACCTTTGATATCTCTCTTCTTGTTCTCTATAGGCCTGACATATAGCAACATGCACATCACTCTGATGCAAACCTCTCTGTCGAGCATCAAGCAAAATCAAATCATTAACATTATTCAATTTTTGAGCCAATCCATCTCCTCTAGGAGTTTCAGCCAATTCTCTAACTATGCCTCTCTGTAAAAGATATTCCTGCCTACCAGGATCATCAGAAGTAAATGCAATATAATTATCCTCAGGACTATCAGGTAAGTATCCCACTTCAATATCTTCGTCAGCATATAATATATTCTCTGCCATAAAATATCAACATATATCTTCTTTATATAATTAATTAGTTTGGCCTATATCTAAACTGATATAGCTTTTCCCCATTACCATCCGACTTATCACCTTCCATCTGAAATTCATGGCCTCTTAAAAAATAATGTGAAACCTCATTTCTTTCATGTGTCCAAATAGTCAAATCTTTTTCAGGCCTACCTAACTCAACTCCCTGATTTCTAAAATCAATTAGCTTCTGAACTAATTGTGTTCCAATCCCCCTCCTCCTCATCTGAGGATGAACAATTAAAAAATTAACTTCCACTTCTGCATTAACTCCTCCTCTTTCAGAATGAAAACGGGAAATATAGCCTCCAACACATTGATAATTTACTAAAGCTGTTTCGCTCATAATATCTCCCCGTCTCCCAATTCGAATCTCTTTCATATAAGATGCAATTTCTGCAGGAGTCCACTCTCCCTCAAATTCATTACTTTGCATTTCACATAGTTCTGGAGCAAACCTCGACTTTCGGGAACTAAAGCTATATCTATCATTGGGACCATAACCAAATTCTTTATCTCTGAAATGAGGTTCATCAAGAACATCGTTAGTTAAATCGCCATAAACAAATTCAAAGTCATGAAAGATGATTCCTTGCTCAACAGCATCAGAAAATGTCCCTTCAACAGTTTTTCTAACATATTCAATACCGCTTTCACGACAAACTATTCTCCATTTTCCAGCTTCGTCCAAATCAGAAGGAATATATGGCTTACATTGCTGCTTCTGTTGAAATTCTAAATATTCACCAACACTCGTAAAAGTTTCTCTTTCTACAGGGCTCCTACTAGTTAAATGATCTATATCTTCATCTCTGATGGGCCTTTGCTTCCAGGGCTCATCTTCATCATCAAAATCATCCTCATCGAAATCCCCTGAATCATCAAATGTCATCTATTTTGAATTTATATTCTACTTAAATAGATTTCTATATCTTCTCTATTCCAATAATCCTTATAACCTCAATCATCTTGGAAAAACAATGAAGGATCATGAGGTTCATAACCTAATAAAAAAAGAGCTAATAAGGCAAAAAGAAGTCCTAAATCTTATTCCCTCAGAAAACTATGTTTCTAAAGAAGTTCTCAAAGCTTGCGGATCAGTTCTAAACAACAAATACTCCGAAGGTTATCCTAAGAAACGTTATTACCAAGGACACGAATTCATAGACGATATAGAAATCCTAGCTATTGAAAGAGCAAAGAAACTTTTCGGAGCAGAGCATGTCAATGTCCAACCTTATTCCGGAAGCCCAGCAAACATGGCAATCTACAGTGCGCTATTAAAACCAGGACAAAAGATAATGGGAATGAGATTAGACATGGGGGGCCATTTAACTCATGGACATAAAGTGAACTTTTCATCAAAATTCTTTCAATCAGTTCAATATCCAGTTGACGAAGAAACAGAACTACTTGATATGAACCAAATAAGAAATTTAGCGAAGAAAGAAATGCCACAAATAATAGTTTCAGGAGCCACTGCATACCCAAGAAAAATAGACTTTAAAGCATTCCATGAAATAGCCGAAGAAGTTGGAGCATACTCTCTAGCAGACATTTCTCATATAGCAGGACTAGTTGCAACAAATATACATCCATCTCCATTCCCATTCACTGATGTAGTTATGACAACCACTCATAAAACTCTGAGGGGTCCAAGAGGAGCAATGATAATGTGTAAGAAAGTTGACAGATTAGCAACCAGCGAAGAAGATAATAACCTAGCACAAAAAATAGACAAGGCAGTTTTCCCAGGACTACAGGGGGGTCCTCATGAACATATAATTGCAGGAAAAGCCATAGCTTTTAATGAAGCCCTTCAACCAGATTTTAAAAATTATTCAGAGCAAATTGTAAGAAACGCAAAAGCTTTAGCATCTAGTTTAATGGAAAATGACATCAAGCTAGTAACCAATGGTACAGACAACCACCTTATTCTAATAGATTTAAGAAAATTTGGAATTGGCTTAGGTAAACCAATAGCTAAATCTTTAGAGAATGCAGGAATCTGTACAAATTGTAATACAGTTCCATACGATCCTTCAACACCGTTCAAACCTTCTGGAATAAGAATTGGAACGCCGATACTAACTACTAGGGGAATGAAAGAACATGAAATGCACCAACTAGGAGACTGGATGGCAAAAGTAATCAAAGATCCAGAAAATAAAGATCTACAAAATGAGGTAAGAAATCAGGTGAAAGCACTATGCTCTGAATTCCCTGTATACGACTGATGAGACCCTATCTAAATTTAGTAAGAGATATTCTAAAATATGGAAAAGAAAAAAATGACAGGACTGGAGTTGGAACTCGAGCATTATTTGGAGTCCAACTAAAACACGATATGTCAAAAGGATTCCCATTATTAACTTCTAAAAAAATGTACACTCGTGCTATCTTGGTAGAATTAGAAGGATTTCTAAACGCAATTACAGATAAAAAATGGTATCAAGATAGGAAGTGCAATATCTGGAATGAATGGTGTAATCCTGATAAGGTTCCATACAAACACGACGAAGAAACAAGGGCAAAAATGAAAGCTGAAAGAGACCTCGGTCCAGTATATGGATTTCAATGGAGACACTTAGGAGCTAAATACAAAAACTACAATACAAATTATCAGGGTCAAGGAGTAGATCAATTAAAGAACGTAATAGAAATTCTGAAAAAAGATCCAGATAGTAGGAGAATGGTAGTAAGCGCTTGGAACCCAATGGACTCTCGCATGATGGCCTTAGATCCATGCCATTATTCTTGGGAAGTCAATGTTCTTAACGGCAAACTAAATCTAAAATGGAACCAACGGTCTGTAGATACCATGCTTGGGCTTCCATTTAATATAGCAAGTTACGGAGTACTATTGCATTTACTAGCAAAAGAAGCAAATCTAAAACCAGGATTTCTAACAGCTCATCTTGGAGATACACACATTTACAAAAATCATATTCAAGGAGCAATGGAACAAATCAAAAGAAAACCACTTCCACTTCCAGAATTAAAAATCAAAGACTTCGATTCTATTCTAAACTGGAAACATGATCAAGTAGAATTTATTAACTACAGATCCCATCCTAAGATAGCTTTCCCAATAGCTGTTTAAAATGCAAGATATTTCAATCATAGTGGGTATGACAGATGAAAGAGTAATTGGAAATGACAATCAATTACCCTGGAGAATTCCAGAGGACCTAAAACTTTTCAAAAAAATCACAGAAAATAATACTGTAATCATGGGCCGAAAGACTTATGAATCAATACCAGAAAAATTTAGACCCCTACCAAATAGAAATAACATTGTAATAACCTCTCAATCAACTACCCATCCAATAACAGACTTCTGTAACTCAATAGAACAAGCCATAGAAAAAGCAAAAGAATATCTCAAACCCATTTTCATTATCGGCGGATCATCAGTCTATAAAGAATTCCTACCCAAAGCCACACATCTACATATTTCTCACATAAAACATCCTCATCAAGGAAATGTATTCTTCCCCGAAGTTAACTGGAATGAATGGGAAGTAGTAGAACAAAAAGATTTCCAAGATTTTACTTATAGAAAGTATAAGAGAAAATGGCCCCAGGGGGATTTGAACCCCCGACACCCGGCTTAAAAGGCCGGTGCTCTAACCAGACTGAGCTATGGAGCCATTAAATAAATTAGATTAGTTTCATTTAAAAGGTTATTGGGCAAGATTATTGAATGAGATCTCTATGGACTTGTTCCATATATCTTAAATTAATTCCTGGATCTGGAGCCCCCCTCCTAAGTCTTTTCAACGGAACAACATCACTACCAAACTCAGCATAATCAGGAGTCATTAAAGTCCATCCATTAGATTCTAATGTTCTATAATCTTCACTCCTATGGGATATAACAAAAACAGTTGCATCAGTTTGAAGAAACCTATCTAAAAGTTTTGGACCGAAAGCAGCAGCAACCTCATTATCTCCCTTATCTAAAAACTCGTCAACTAGAACTAAATCGTGTTTACCAGACTTCTTTATTATCCTATCAACATCGGCAACTTCACTTTGAAAGCTACCCCCCGTACTTTCAGAAACATTTCTGTAATAGTATATGTGATCATATTTTGGGATGGTAGCACTTCCAGCAGGTACTCTCAAACCTGCTTGACCCAATATCGACAATAAAGCCAAGTTTTTCAAATAGAAACTTTTACAACCACTATGCAATCCGGCAAGAAGAAATTTACTTTCACCTTCTTCTGTCTGAAAATCAATAGGTATAAACCGGTCATCACAATAATATCCGTACTTTTTCATTAAAAGAGGAGGGAACAATCCTTGAACATCATAATGCTTACCAAATTTGGGATATATTGGTTCCGGAACCAATGGACCGGCCAATCCATTATACATTTGAACAAAGGCTCTCGGATCTATCTCTCCCTCAAATCCCATATCTGCATGCTCTGCAATTGCTCTAGCTTCATCTGCTACGCCCAAACTAGGATATTCTTCAACACCATCCAGATATAGTTGATATCTTCTAGCAAATCTAACTGGCAAAGCAAATCTTTCATAAGATCGCCTTAGATTATCTCCACCATCAATAGAAAATTCACTCCTAACAAAATCAAGAACACCTGTTCTAAAGTGACTCCATACTTCTCCCTGATACTTTGCAACCATCTTTTTCATTGCAAGTCTTATGTCGTATAACCAATCGGAATCAAAATCCATCCCACTCTTAGCATTTTTACGAGGGATCCTACCTGCTCTAGGCATTTTAGGCATCATTGCAACCTCTCCACTTTCAACATCAAATGCAAATACCGATCCGGCATCTATGGCCTTTAAGGTCTCCAACAAAGAACCATATTCACGTTCAAATTCTGTTATTCTATCCAAAACACCAACTGCTTCATCTAAATCTCGATACGGCTCCAAACTTTTCCTAGCAGTTGCCACAGCTCCACTTACTGAACTACACAAATCAAAGAATTCCTCATAAGATCTACAATCACTGAATTGCCTAGGATTTAGAATTGCACGACTAAAAAAATTCTTAAGAAAGCTACCACTTGGACTATCCATTCTCTTAAAAAATGCTTGTCTTTGCCTAGCAGACTTAGGATCAAACGCAGGATGTGCATACCATGCTCCCCTCCCTCCTTGTTGCCATCTATGATCCTCCATCAATCTTTCCGTACCTAAAACATTACTTATATCTCCTAATAAATTATTCAAAGGAAAACCAGTCAACCTAATGCAATCACCCTCATACTTAAACATTTCTTCAAGAGACTTCCTAGCAGCCATCATGCAGTTTGAATTACTCCAACAATCTCTCTATGGATATCTTCGACACTCCTAACATCACTATCTTCAAAACACCTAACCATTTTCCAACCATAATGCTTAGCCAATTCCAAATAAGCATTCTCAGCATTTCTCAAATGATTCTCATCCGCTTCATGAACATCCAACTTCTCCTCCATCCCCTCCTTTAGCTTTCTAGAAAGTTGAAATGGCATATGCAAAAATATAATCAAATCAGGCTGTGGTAATTTCAATAACTTATATTCAAGATTAACAATCCAATCTCTCAACCTTGATCTATCTTCCTTATTCAAAAGCTTCCCACACTGATGCCCCATATTAGATTCAACATATCTATCCAAAATCACAACCTTACCCTTAGCTAATTTATCTCTAATCTCATTAGCCATACTTAATCTATCAGCAGCAAAATACAAACAAGCAATCTTGGGATCCATTTGAGAAAAATTATCAAACCAGCTTCCACCCTCAATCCTATTATCTTTTCCCAAACAACAATCACCAACTATATCTCCACTAGCACTACCATATCTGGGAAAACCAATTATCTCACAATCAACTCCCTTAGCCTGAAAGAATGAATAAAGCTTCTCCGATTGAGTCTGCTTACCGCTACCATCAGTACCTTCTATAACAATCAATTTCCCTCTCTTCATGTCCAAAACTAATACTTTAATTATATAAACAAAATTTTACAACAACCTATACTTCATAACATATCTATTTTTAACTACACCCCAATAACAACATTTAAATACCCATTTTTATCATCAAAAACATGAAAGCAAAATATGGATACGCAGCAGTACAAAGGGGCTGGTCAGGAATAGTCTCTGTACTTGGAAGAGCAACAACTGATGACGGAATAAGAGGAATGGAAACAATAAGAACTAATGGATTAGTCTTATTTCCTACTTTAGCAGAAGCTTTAGAAGTAGGAAGGAAGTATTCTGATGCATTAGCAGAACCATTAGAGTATGTGCAACTAGGAATAAGATTTCCTACTTCAAGATCAGATGTATTAAGTCTACAAGATAGGAATGGATTAGTAGCAGTAACTTCAGAATCAAGTGGACTTTGGGATAATTCTTTAATTGATTTTTATGGTCCAGATTTAACTGAACCTGCAGACTGCACAGCACCAGATTATGTAATGGTAACTCATAATGAACTAACTCCATTCAGGGGAACAAGAACAGTAATACCCAATAGCTATTCAAGCAAAAGGACAGAAAGGCCAAGAAGAAATGGATTTATTAGAATAACTCCCTATCAAAGCGCTATCACAACAAGAGAGAAATTAAGAGATACACAACCACAAAAGAAAGCTTCTATAGCACAATTTAGAGCAAAAAGGGTAGCTTAATTATTTAAGTAATGAACTAATCTTCTCTTCAAGAGCATCTTGATCCATTCCACCAACAACCTTATCCACTTCCTTACCACCTTTAAAGAAAATCAACGTAGGAATACTTCTAACTTCATACTTTCCAGCTATCTCTTCATTATCATCAACATTAATCTTAACAAACTTCACATTATCCATCTGCTCGGCCAAATCCTCAATTATAGGAGCCATCATCAAACAAGGCATACACCAATCCGCAAAGAAATCTACAACTACCAATTCATGACCATTATTAACTATCTCGTTAAATTCACTTTCCGTAACTTCCACCACTGGTTCATCATTGATTGCCATCTTGTCATATCATCACCGCAATTATTGGAATAAAGATTCATTGAAAAATCTAAGATTTAGCCATATTTAAGGGTTTTTATCATGAACTTTTATATTTAGAGGATGGGAATTGGAGGGTTAAAAGGGGATTCATTTAAAAGTTCAATTAGAAAACACAGTTTTCTAAGTTTTGAATATATGAATACAATCACATAGAGATTTAAATATGTAATAAAAGGAGAGATTATATGCCAGAGATGAAAGGTAGGGCTATAAAACTCTACAATGAAGAAATATTCGGTATCCCAATACAAATAGCTGCACAACTAGGAACTAATCTTGCTAGCCTAACAAGAATTGCTAAAAGGGCGCCCCCATTAGAGACACATGAA
This sequence comes from Candidatus Woesearchaeota archaeon, assembly GCA_964344105.1. Lineage (GTDB taxonomy): Archaea > Nanobdellota > Nanobdellia > Pacearchaeales > GW2011-AR1 > ARS1285. The sequence continues at coordinate 75,927 of CAYFMD010000001.1, forward strand.
ATTTTTGATACAAGTTTTAAATGGTTCAGAGAACTAATGGGAGGAACATTAGAAGAGAATGGACTATTAACGCCAACCGCAGATTATAACGTAACTCCAGATCCATTATTCTGGGCAACAGAATTCACAAGACAAAGATATTTAGAGAGATTTCATAGATTAGATCTAGATGCAGGATTAAAAAGAGCACCTCCCTACATGGCCTCAATGTTCTATCTTTCAGCCAATGCAATAGCGACAGAGGATACCGGAACATTTGGAAGCTACACTGCAGTTGCAAGAGCCAAATACGAAGAGCACGCATTAAAAAGAATTGAATTCGCAGTAGATGAAGGCGATTATGTTCTTAGAGACCTATAATCACTTATGAACCTTATCTAAAAGACCAATACCAATCTGCCTCATGATCCCTCTATCAACAGGACCTGTATGTACAACAACATCACCTTTTCTACGAACATCTTCTCCAGAACGATTTGTAATAACATCATCCTCACATTCATATTTCCCTAAAACATCACCAATAAATGTATCAAGTCTCTGTCTTGGAGCATCTTCTCCAGGACGCGTTGTATCATGAGCATTAATAAAATACCTAGTATCAGTACCAGGAGATCCCTTAGAATATGTAACAACCATACTCACTTCATAAATGTTTACCATAATCCCTATCCAAATATCTACTTTATAAAACTTTAGTTACTGGTCCGCATATTGCTGAATGCCATCATCTAGAACATCTAACTTAACTCCTGCAGTTTCAAGCAACTGCTCAGTCTCACTTCCAGCATGATATCTCTTCTTACAGACAACCCTCTTAATTCCAACATTAATAATCATCTTAGCACATGCAGCACATGGAACCATATTAGTATAAAGGGTAGAGCCATCAATAGAAATTCCTAGCTTAGCGGCCTGACAAATAGCATTCTGCTCTGCATGAGCAGTCCTCAAACAATGTCTGCTTTGACTTCCATCTTCATGGGTAACTGTCTTCATCAAATGTCCAACCTCATCGCAATGAGGCAACCCTATAGGACTTCCAACATAACCTCCCACAAGAATATGTTTATCCTTGGCTATTACGCATCCAACCCTTCCCCTATCACAAGTCCCTCTAGTTCCAGTAACTGTCGCAAGCTCCATAAAATACTCATCCCACGTAGGGCGCACATGAACCTCCTCAGACTCATTTGATGTATCCTTTGTCCTAGAAGCATTACTAATAGCTTTAACAGCCATCTTTTTTATAGAAGGATATAACTCTATGCTATCCAAATCATCAACACCAACCCATCTCATATCACTGCTCTCATTATTTCTAACAAAGTTAGGATCATCAGTAGTACAAAGATAATAAAGGCCATAATGATCATGATCTCCAACACTATGCAAATTAGTATGAAATGGCATTGCATGAGCACCTTTCTCTTCAGGATCTCCAACCGATTCACTAAACTCCAAAAACCTAACCTTCAATCCAGTCTCCTCCAAACATTCTCTAATAACTGTCTGATCAGGAGTTTCATTAGATTCCATATGCCCTCCAGGAAATAACCATTTACCTAACTTAGCATGATGCATCATCAACACCTTATTATTGTGAACTATACAGGCTCCTGCAGTTAAGTCTAATTTCCTAGCAGGAATGCTACTAAGTATCCTCTCCACTTTTTCTTTCAATTCCTCAAGTCCACCTTCATTATCTATAACATAATCAGACATCTCAAAACACTTGCTAATATTCTGCTTATTTGGATCAGGATTATTCATCTCTCTTTCTTCTTCAGAAACAAATTGCTCATATCCAATATTATCTATAATCCCTCCACGCTCTATCAACCTCTTATATCTCAATTGAGAACTAGCATTAACTCCTAAAAGAAAAAAGTCATTTTTACTTTTCAAATTCTCAACTTCTCCAACATTTCTTATGCTTTCAATAATGATATTTCCTCCAGCTGCCTTACCCATATCATAAAGTTGTTCAACAACATAACTTGGCCCATACCTAGCTCTCAACTCATTAGCCACCTCAACCATATTATCTCGAGTAACATCAACACCCCTCTTAGTAATCTCTTGCACCAAAAAATCTCTGACTGAAAAGTGTTTAAATCCTTTATCAACTAAAATTTTAGCCACCGTACTTTTTCCAGCACTTAACGTGCCACAGATTCCAATTATCATCCACCAAAAAACTCATGAAAGAATATAAACATTATCTAACTAGAAGATATAAATCACCTTAAATGATCATAAGGTTTCATCATATGCTGATAAATCCTATAACCAACATCATCCAATTGCCTAATTAAATCTAAACTATATGTCCCATCTGGTTTACCATCCATTACCTCTTCAACTTGCGCAGCAACAACACGTTTACAAAGCTCATCATGCCTAATTTCCAATTCGTCTAATAACATAAGTCCTACCAAAAAGAACACTATATAAAACTAATCCCACTCCAAACTACCAGCCTGCTGATATTCAGTAACCTTTGTCTCGAAAAAATTCTTTTCCTTATTCAAATCAGTACTCTGACTCATCCATGGAAAAGGACTTTCTTTATTGTAAACCTTAGGCAAACCAATTCTCTCTAACCTTCTATCTGCAATATACTCAACATACTCTGCAAATTGCTCAGGATTAATTCCCAACAATCCATTAGGACAAGCATCAAAAGCATAAGCTCTTTCTAATTCAACTGACTTCTTAATCAACTCAATAACTTCTTGCTGAAACTCAGGAGTCCAAACATCAGGATTCTCTGACTTTATAGTATTAATCAAATCACAACCAAAAGCCAAATGAATACTCTCATCTCTCATAATATACTCAAACTGCTCGCCAACACCCATCATCTTATGTTGCCTCTTCAAAGCTAACATCATAGCAAATCCTGCATAAAAGAAAATGCCTTCCATTATAACATAATATCCAATAAGATCGTGCAAGAACTTCTGCATATTTTCCTTACTGTCTACCTTAAAGTTAGGATCAAAAACACTCTTAGTTAACTCAACAACAAAATCATCCTTAGCCTTTATTGAAGGAATAGTATTATACATGTTATAAATCTCATCAGGGTCCAATCCAAGCGTATCACAACAATAAATGAAAGTATCTGTATGAATGGCCTCCTCAAAGGCCTGTCTAAGCAAATACTGCCTACATTCAGGATTAGTTATGTGATTGTATACAGCAAGAACAATATTATTAGCAGTTAAACTTTCTGCAGTTGAGAAAAATCCCAGGTTCCAAAGAATTAACCTTCTCTCAACCTCATTAATTTTAATATCTGACTTCCATTGCTGAACATCATCCTGCATTGGAATCTCTTCAGGAGTCCAATTGTTAGCAACACCATTCTTGTAATGCTCTCTAGCCCACAAATACTTCATAGGCAAGATCTTATTCGGATCCGTTGTGTTATTATCTAATATTCCCATTTTCATTTACCAACCCCTTTACTATTAATAAAGATTTATCTCCCCCAAAACTATTGACAAGACTCACAATCCGGATCTTCTATTAAACACAATTTAGGTGGAGCCTTAGGAGCCTCAGCAACAGCCGCAACTGGCTTCTCAACAACTAAACTTATCTTTCCACTTTCATCAACCGGTTTTTCAAGAACCGCCTTAGGGGTAGCGCTAATTTCTTTTACATCCCTCTTTTGAGTGAATCCAAACTTCTGAGCATCAAGAGTTGACTTCTCAATCTGTGTAGCTGCCATACTTCTCAAATAATATGTTGTCTTCAATCCTTTAGACCAAGCATAAGTATAAGCATCATCCAACTTCTTTCCAGAAACTCCTCTAACAAACAAGTTGAAAGATTGACTCTGATCAATCCACTTACCCCTAGCAGCAGTTATATCAATCATTCTTCTAACATCAACTTCAAAAGCTTCCTTATATTTCTCCTTCAATTTATCCGGAACACTTCCAATCTTACTCAAATCGCCATCAGCATACTTCAATTGATCCAACATTTCATCATTCCATAAATTCAACTTCTTCAAATCCTGGACCAAATAATGATTAACGACAGTAAACTCTCCAGTGACATTAGCTTTAACATAAATATTCTTGTAGATAGGTTCTATACAAGGATAAGCACCAGAAATATTTCCAATAGTTGCAGTAGGTGCAATAGCCATAACATTACTATTCCTCATTCCATGTTCCTTAACATGCTGCCTAACCGCTGTCCAATCCAAATGTTCAGTCCGATCAACATCAACCTTCATTCCTCTCTCCTCTTCCAATAAATTCAAAGTGTCAACAGGGAAAATTCCTCGATCCCACTTGCTTCCATTATATGAACTGTAAGGTTCTTTCTCCTTAGCTAATTCAGAAGAAGCCAATATAGCATAATAAGAAATTATCTCCATACTTCTATCAGCAAATTCAACAGCCTCATCAGAATCAAAATTGATATCTAAATTATACAACGCATCTTGGAACCCCATCATTCCAAAACCAATTGGCCTGTGTTTCAAATTAGAATTCTTAGCCTCCTTAGTTGGATAAAAATTAATATCTATAACATTATCCAACATTCTTATAGCAGTTCTAACAGTGTTCTCAACCATATCTTTATCTAATTTACCATCAACAATGTGCCTTCCAATATTTATAGAACCCAAATTACAAACTGCAATCTCATCCTCACTAGTATTCAAAGTAATTTCAGTACAAAGATTAGAACTGTGTACAACACCCACATGATCTTGAGGAGATCTAATATTACAAGGATCCTTAAATGTAATCCAAGGATGTCCAGTCTCAAATAACATGCTTAACATCTTTCTCCATAACTTAACGGCTTCAGTTTTCTTATGAACAATCTCTCCTCTTTCAGCCATAGCCTCATATTCTTCATACCTCTTCTCAAACTTCTTACCATAAAGATCATGTAAATCAGAAACATCAGAAGGTGAAAACAAGGTCCATCCCTCATTATTAATAACCCTCTTCATAAACAAATCAGGGATCCAGTTAGCAGTGTTCATATCATGGGTTCTTCTTCTTTCATCGCCTGTATTTCTTCTCAAATCTAAGAAATCCTCAATCTCAAAATGCCAAGTTTCCAAATAAGCAACAACAGCCCCCCTTTTCCTACCACTCCTATTAATAGCGAGGGCAGCATCGTTAGCAATCTTCAAAAAAGGAATAACTCCTTGACTCTCTATCCTATTACTCTTAATCTCACTACCAACCCCTCTAATATTAGTCCAATCATTAGCAACTCCTCCAGACCACTTAGACAACTGAGCATTATCCCCATAACTCTTAAAAATATGATGCAAATCATCCATAACAGTTGTCAAATAACAAGAACTTAACTGGGGATGTGTAGAACCCGAATTAAATAAAGTAGGACTCGAACTAACGAATTTCAAGGAACTCAATAAATTATAAAATTCAATAGCCCTCTCATTCTTTTGATCTCCTTCCAACAAAGCAAGACCCATAGCAACCCTCATCCAAAAAGCTTGAGGCATCTCAATTCTCCTCTTACCAATTCTACCAAAATATCTATCATACAAAATCTCAAGACCCATATACTGAATCATATCATCTCTTTCGATAATTAACTCCCTACTTAATCTCTCCAAATCAAACTCTAACAACCTTCTATCAAAAATCCCTTCTTCAACTCCTTTCTGAACACTATAGGTAAAAGAACTCCTATACAAATTCTCCATGTTTGAATTATTGTAAGGCTCTCCAACTACTTCTCTATAAAGCTTATACAAAAATAATTTTGATGAAACAAAATTATAAGCAGGGTCTCTTTCAATGAAACTAATACTGGCCAAAATCAAAGCTTTCTCAATTTCATCAACAGTAACTCCATCATAAATATTCTTCACAACCTCCTTACTTATTTCCTCAACACTAACTTCTTGCTCAAAACCTCTAACAGCATCTCTAATCATCTGATTAATTTTATTAATATCGAACAAAATGGTCCTACCATCTCTCTTCTTAACTCTTAACTTACCTAACTTAGCTTTTTCGATAGTAATCTCTTGCTGCTTTTCTCTTTCTGCTCTTCTCTCAGCCCTATAAAGAATATACCCCTTAGCAATCTCATACAAATCATTGTCAATCAAATGCTTTTCAACAATATCCTGAACATTCTCTACATTAGGATAAAAATCAACAAATCTAGCCTGAATCTCTTCTGCAATATTCTTAACAATCAAATCAAGCCCTTGAGGATTAACTTCTTTCTTAGCAGCTCTAACTGCTTTAGTAATAGCAACCTTAATCTTTTCTACATCAAAGTCTACTACTTCACCATTCCTTTTTGTTATGAACATCTTTGTTTCCATTTGTTGTTCCATTTTTTCACCTCTCTTATTTTTTCAAATCTTCAAAATTAAAAATTTTGAATGAGCTAGAAAAACTATGTTTTTCTAGACTTCGCTAATAACTTCCTTAAAATCTTTAACGTCTTTGAAATCCATGTAAACGCTAGCAAATCTGATATAAGCAACTTTATCTAACCTCTTTATTCTGCTCATCACCATTTTTCCTATTGTATCGCTTTTTACCTCTTTTCCTTTACTTCTTAGTTTTTCTTCAACCTCATCAATGATCTTATCGATCTTCTCAACCGAGATTGGGCGTTTCATACACGCCCTCATTAAACCGTCCTTCAACTTATCCGCCGAAAACGGTTCTCGCCGCCCATCCTTCTTGACTATGATTACATGCTTTCTATCAGCTTTTTCATACGTAGTGAATCTTTTCCTACACTTCAAACACTCTCTCCTTCTTCGTGTTCCATCAGGAGCTTCTCTTTTATCGGTAACACGAGTGTCTGACTTACAATATACGCATTTCATCCTTCTATAGTAAATACACAATATATTGTATATTCATCCCCTTTTTGATCAACTTATGGTATGTTAGATATTACAATACAAAATACTATATAAACATTTCCATACAATATGAGGTATAGTCAAAATCCTCACCGAGGATCTCAAAACTCTCGGTACAACATACTGAAGTAATGTTAAGAAATATTTATAAACAAAATTAGGTTCTAATAAATATAAAAGATGGTATATGAACAATACACAACAATAATTTCAGAGGCATTAAATATAACTCCAGACGTAGCACTAATAGTATTATCTTTTGTGGGAATTTGGTCCCTGGTCTGGAAAGGGCTAGCTTTATGGAAATCAGCAGTACAAAAACAAAAGGTTTGGTTTATAGCACTTCTAATAATTAATACTGCAGGAATATTAGAGATACTTTACATATTCATATTCTCAAAACTTGGAAGAAAGAAATCTTCTTCCAAAATTAAGAAACAAAAGAAGAAAAAATAAAAATAATTTTATTACCTGATAAAATGCATTGGTTTTCTCAATGCTAAGATTATCCAAGTCAATACCAATAGTCCTGCCTGTAGCCAAATTGGATCACCAAGTGCTAAGTGTGTAACAATAGCTCCACCCCAGAAAGCCGACAACAACAAAACCCCAATTAGGAAAGTAGCAGGTATCAAAAACAAGATAGCACTAACAATCTTACCAATTCCAATCGGAACTTGCATGTACGTAAGATTAACACTTTCAAAAACAGCATTAACCATCTCGTTTCCAACAATGGTAAAAACACCACTAACTATTAAGTAAAGTCCTAACAAAACAGTCAGTAGCACACCAAGTCTTCTACTAAATTTACCCATAGAAAGTCAATAAATTAACCCTTTTTATAGATTTATATAGAGAACTTTGCATAAATGTCATTTGCGAAGCAAATCGCAGCAAAGTTCTTCTTAGAGAATGAGAAAAACGGAGTTTTTCAAAGTTCTCTATAGCTAAGTTATCTCCCACTCAGCAATCGGCCCTTTAACAGCCTTAAACAATGGATGCATATCTACTTTACTCAAATCCTTAAATTCATTAAACTTCAAAATATCTCTAGCTTTCAACTTTTCTAACAAATACTTAAACTCATAATCTCTCTGACTATCACCAATACCAATCCGAACCACCTTACCAAAATCTCCGATTTTACCTTCATCAAAATTAAATCCTCTTTCAACAGCTTCTCTCAAAACCTCTGACAAATAATAATTAATATAAGAAATTGGATCAGAACTTTCCTTAAATCTAATCAACTGAGGATGATTTCTATAACCTTTAGTTTTACCTAACAAAACATTCTTGGCTAAAAGAGTTTCCCTCCATAAGGCCACAAGCCCTTTACTATCTAGATATTTAGGATGAATAGACCATAATCTCATAATAAGAAAAAACAAAATTTCTATTTAAGATTTCCTCTCTTACTCTCAGCATCTAAAATCCTTTGAATAGCTAGATCATAAGCAGCATCCCTCATACTAATCTTTTTCTCCTGAGCAAGATCATAAACCTTATCAAAACTGCCGCCCATTATCTCATTAAACTCTTTATCCAGATTCTCCTGATTAAACTCCCTACTTCCACGATTAATATCCCACTCAAAATAACTGACTACCACTCCGCCTGCATTAGCAAGAATATCTGGAATAACCTGCACGCCATTAGAAAATAAAACCTCATCAGCTTCAAATGTGACCGGACCATTAGCTAATTCCAACACTGCACTTGCCTTTATTTTATCTGCATTATCCTTAGTTATCTGATTCTCCAAGGCAGCAAGAACCAAAACATCAACATCCAATTCTAAAATCTCTTGATTAGAAACTTTTTCTCCAGAGAATTCACTAACACTTTTCCCAGAATTCTTAAACTCAATCAACTCACTAATATCTAATCCATTATCATCATAAACTCCGCCCTTACTATCACTAACACTAACAACCTTAAGTCCATCATCAGCCAACATTCTAGCTACATGACTACCTGCATTTCCAAATCCCTGAACTGCAACAGAAACATTATCTTTTCCTTCTCTAGACAAAAACTCTTTTAATACAACATAACCTCCCTTGGAGGTAGCATCAGCCCTCATAGCAATTCCTCCATCTTCCAAAGACTTCCCCGTTATAACTCCAGGTTCATTCCTACCTTTAACCTTCTCAAACTCATCTTTAATCCAACCCATTATCTTACTATTAGTATAAACATCTGGTGCAGGAATATCTTTATCCACACCGATAACATCTGAAAACTCTCTACCATAAGCTCTACTTAATTCTTCAAGTTCTTCCTCACTTAACTCTCTAGGATCTACACTAACTCCTCCTTTTCCACCACCTAAAGGCAATCCCATCAAACTAGTCTTAAGACTCATCCAAAAACTCAAACTTTTAACCTCATCCTCATTAACTCCGGGATGAAATCTAATCCCTCCCTTACCTGGCCCAAGCGCATTATTATGTAAAATCCTCCAAGCATCATACTCCTTTCCATTAACTTTCAATTTCTTATGAGTAATCTTCTCATGCTTCAACAACAACTCTCTCTCACTCTCACTAAGATCAATCTTATCCAACCTTTTTTTTATATCATCAAATGTATCCATGATTATATATGATAGTCTCATCATATATAAATGTTTGTATACTATCAATATATTTAAATACCAAAAATAATTCTACCCTCTATGTATAAGATAAAAAGAGTAAAAGTATTATCACTTGCATATACTGTAGCCGCTGTTCACTTAGTATTTGGAGTTCTACAAGCATTACTACTTTTTGTAGCAAAACAATTTCCACAATTAACTTTTCTACAATCACCTGAGCTAGCAAGTCTAACATTAGAACAAATTTTCTTATATTCAATAGTAGCTTACACTGTTGGAGGATTCTTATTCGGATTAGTAATAACAATAGCCTATAATTATGTAGTAAAATGGACTGGAGGAATATCTGTCCAATTAGAAAAACACAATAAATAAAATGGCAGACGTAACATTCACACCAAACAGTCAAAATGAACAAGTAGAGGATGGATCTGAATTAAGAGAAGTTTGTGAAAATAATTTTGGAATACCTTTCGGATGTAAAGACGGTATTTGCGGAACTTGTAGAATAAGGGTAAGTGAAGGATCTGAAAATCTATCTCCAAAGAATGAAAAGGAAGAAGATCTTTTGCCAGGAAAACCAAATGAAAGACTTGCTTGCCAAACTCAAATAAAATCAGGCCATGTAGAAATGGATGATGGTTACGATTAATATTTCTGAAATATATTTCAATTGATGATAATTATTATAAAGTAAATTCAATTTTAATAATTAAAATGGGTGAATCTTATGGCCACTAGTCTTCCTAACCAATGTTATATTGTCTATGATCCTAAAGGGGGGGCTAATGACCTAGCACATTCTATATATGATAGTGCAGAAAGAAGAATGCCAGGACTATTTGAGCTAAATGAAGCCAGCTTCGATAAATTTAGAATGGGCGAAGACAATATTGAGATCGCTAACAATTTGAGAAGGGGGCATTGTTTCTATATAGCTGATTCCACAGACACTCCTCAGGATTGGTTAATAAAGACAGTACTGGCAGATCATACAATGCAAAACTCTTCAGCAAAAGAAGTAATTAATGTTTTCCCACATTTGTTTTATGCGAGACAGGATAGGAAAGATAAGGCAAGAGTTCCAATGAGTGCAAGAGTTGTTGCAGACATGCTACAATTATATTCAGATAAGCAATTGACAGTAGATGTCCATAGTCAACAAACTCAAATGCTTTATAGGAGATTCGACAGCCTCCCCTCATTTAGAACTCTTTCAGAATATCTTACTGAGCATCATCCAGGAATATTAGTTGGTCAAAATGCACTAGAGAATCTAGTAATTGCTAGCCCTGATGCAGGAGGTGGAAAAAGAGCTGAGGGATTTGCAGGTAGAATAGGATGTAAGAATGTGGCAATTGGACACAAGATAAGGATTGGTGGTGAAGCGGATAAAGTTGAATTTGCAGAATCTCAAGTAAATGGTTTCAATATATTTCTAGTAGATGATATAATTGATAGTGGTGGAACATTAATCAAGGCTATAGAGGAACTAAGGAGAAAAGGTGCTAGAGAGGTTTACATTTATGGGACTCATGGATTCTTCACAAAAGGTTATGATGAATTACTAGGCATAGTAGATAAAGCATTTGTAGGGAATACTATTACACAACCCTATGGAAACAAGTTTAAATTAACACCTCCAGCTAGCGATAAACTAGAGGTAATTTCATTCGATCAGATAATAGCAGACGCAGTTTATACTACTGCAATAGGGGGTAGTTTAAGCGAATTATTTGATCATAAAGATTCTTCTTAAACCATATCACAACCAGCCATATCAGCTAATTCAAAAATACTAATATCTCCAACAACCTTTTCACCTTCAATAATCCAAGTAGGATATTCACTAACTCCTTTCTTTGCACAATCAAATTTATTTAAGATACATCCAGAGATCTCAACACTACCTAAAAAATCAGCAGTCTGCAACTCTTTCAGTTCCATCATATCATAATTATCAACATAAAGAACAATATCTCTATCATTCAAACAACCCTCAAACTCACTATTAACTTCCGAAACAAAATATCCAGTAACATTGGTAATAGAGTTGGCAACAAAATACAAACCCACAACTAACACAATAAGTAAAACAACAGATCTAACAACCTTAAATACACCCATCAATAATAATATGAATTTTCATTTAAAAATCTTCTGCAATTTTTTATTAACAGATACCAAGATAAATTTATATACTCAATTAAACACAAATTATCATGGTATCACCTGTAACATGGACAATTATTGCAGTAGTTGCAATCGCAGCAATTCTAGTTTACTATTACAACAAATTTGTAATGTTAGAAAACAGAATACAAAATTCTGAGGCTCAAATTGACGTCCAATTAAAGAAACGTGCTGATTTAGTACCAAGCCTAGTAAAGGTAGTAAAAGGATTTGCTAAACAAGAAAAAGATATTTTCGACAAGATAACTAAAGCTAGAACTGAACTTGTTAACGCAAAAAATCTAGCAGATGAAGTTAAAGCAGGCGACCAACTACAAGGTTTCTTAGGAAGATTATTCGCAATAGCAGAAAGCAATCCCGAAATAAAATCTAACCAAAACTACTTACAACTACAACAAGAACTTGCAGCAATAGAAGATAAAGTAGCTTACTCAAGACAATTCTATAATGATAGCATACAAGATTTCCAAAATGCCAGTGAACAATTCCCTGGAGTTTTCTTCTTCAAACTTTTCGGAAGAAAACAAATGGATTTCTTAAAAATCCCGGAAGCTGATAAAAGCATGCCTAAGATAGATCTTTAATTTAAAGGTTTAAATTGATAAGTATCTCTTAATTTTTCTTTAATATGAAATCCATCTGCAGTAGTTTCTAAAAGAAAATATTCTTTACCATCTCTTTTGATTACCGCCGGATGTTGCCTTCTCACTACCACTCCTGGTTCAGAAAGGGGCATCTCTATACCTTGAAAATATGGCAAATTAGGATCCATCCTTCCATCTGCGAGCATCTGCTGTGCAGCAGCTAAGTATTTATCATTATCATAGATAATAGTATAAGGCAATTCTTCACCAGGGTTACGTCCAATAGCTATAGTCGCATGTCCAGACTCTGCACCATAATCACTCTCATACACCATAGCGACCTTTCTACCATACTGTAAAAGTCCACCTGCAAGAAACGCTTGATCTTCGCAATCCCCTTCTCCAAGAACTAAGGTCTCCTCTGGAAATTGTCCAACATCATCTTCATTTGTTTTATATTTAACATTAGCCCTAGTAAAATCTAAAACTCTAACATAATCAGAATTCCAAAATTTTGAAGGCACTGAAACATATAATCCTTCTTCAGAAGGATCATCACTTTCATAAGGCTTAGAAATAAGACTATGAAAGTTACCAGAATCAGCAGTCAATATTGTATCAGCTAAACTCTCTAGAAATTTAGTCTTTCTACCAAATCTTTTATAGTCCCATTGAGAAAATCCGTTTCTTGGAGCATTAACTTGTTCCATATAACCTTCCCTATCAATTTCAAGAGTTATTTTGTCTTTTTCCCATTGGCCAACCCATAAATCAACACTTTCAGGAATTTCTTCTAAAGAAACTATATTTGTATCAACAGGTTTATCCATTTCTCTCAATTTCTGTCCAATACCCACCAAAGAAACTGCCAACGCTCCAGCTAATCCCAAATAAACTATTGGCCTAATAATCCCATATGCTCTTGAAAATGAATCTCTATTCATATAAAATCCCAATTTACTTGTTACTTAAAGCTTTCCATAGACAA
>CAYFMD010000002.1:0-84673 GCA_964344105.1 Candidatus Woesearchaeota archaeon
CAGGGGTGGCGGTTATCGGATGCCCCAGTGGCTTGCCCTGGGGAGGGTTCACCTTATTAACTCTAAAATTTACACAGAGATTCTAACTTCTAATCCGATATAACCTCTCCTTAGAATTATCAGATACCAGAATAATACCAATCAACTCCACAAAACATTATAAATGAAAATTCAATATTCTGGATATGAAAATAGCACACATAAACATGTTCTATCTTCCAACATTTGGTGGTGTAGAGCAAGTTATGTATGAACTAGCACAAAGACAGGTGAGGGATGGCCATGAGGTCCATGTTTTCTGTTGTGATTCTGATAAATATAAACGTATAAATAAACAAGAGGAAACTCTTGAAGGGGTTAAAGTGCACCGACTTTCTTATCGTGCAAGACTCTCTTATAATACTTTTATCTGGCCTTCTCTATTATGGAGAATAAAAGAAAAATTTGATATTGTTCACACTCACGTTTCTGGACATGATTACATTCTATTTGCAGGGCTCTTATCAAAGTTAAAAGGATTCAAACACATCCATACTACCCACTGTCCTTGGACTGATGCTTCATTCAGGCCACCAATTCTAAGGCCCTTCTTACTAATAAATGATTTATTCATGAACAAGCTAGCTTTCAACTTTGTAGATAAAGTTATTCCTATAACTCCTTGGGAAAATGATAAACTTGATAAGTTTATTACTAATAAAAATAAAATAAAAGTAATTCCAAACGGAACTGACGGCATTTTATTCAAGAAAGTAACAAATAATAGTTACAGGAAGAAAAACGGAATAAAAGAAAAGTATATGGTCTTATTCTTTGGACGTTTAAACCCAACTAAAGCTCCACAAAATCTTGCAAAGGCAGCAATTAGAATAACTAAGAAGAGAAAAGACATAGCTTTTGTCTGGGTTGGTCCAGACGAGGGTTTGATGGATGAAGTTAAGAAACTAACTGCTCCATATCCAAATATGCATGTAATGGGAGCCATTAGGGGAAAAGAGAATATAGCAGAAATGTATCAGGCAGCAGATATGTATGTGCTACCTAGTTACAGGGAAGGCCTTCCTCTAACCTTATTTGAAGCAATGGCATCGGGGCTTCCAATTGTGGCAAGTCCTGTAAATGGAATCCCTTATGAAATGAAGGAACCCGAAAACGGATTCTTCACGCCTTATGGAGATATTGATGCAATTGAAAAAAGAATCCTTCAACTAATAGAAGATCCTAAACTAGCAAAGGAAATCTCAGAAAACAATTACAAGAAATCTCTAAACTACGACTGGGATAATATCTATGAGAGGTATATGGAAGAATATAGAAAACTTTTGAAAAACAAGCCATTAGTGGCTTAACTATAGTAAACTTTAAAAGAAACTCGCTCTATATTTTAAAACAAAAAAGATGAAAGTATGTTTAATATCTACAAGTACATTTCCTTCAGATCAAGGACTTAGAACACTTTCTGCATGCCTGGAAAGGGCTGGACATGAGGTTCTAATGATCTTCTTACCTTTGGTTGAAGACTATATGAGGAGATATACTGAAGGTGAGCTAAAGGAAATCATCAATAAAGCAAAAGGTTCTGAACTAGTGGGAATTGGTTCAATGGAATCTACAACTGGAAGGGCCAAGCAACTTATCGATCTTTTCAAATCTCATAATATCCCATTAGTTTGGGGCGGACCTCATACTACATTTTTCCCAGAAAAATGTTTCAAAATGTGTGATTTAATAGCTGTTGGTGAGGCAGAGGAAGCTATTGTTGAACTTGCAGACACCATGGATAAAAATGGAGACATAACTGGACTAAAAAATTTCTGGGTAAGAACCGAAGATGGCAAGGAATACAAAAATGATGTACGAGCACCTCCAAATAATCTAGATGTTCTAGCACAACCTGATTTTGATATTGAAGATCAATGGATTCTAGAAAAAGGAAAACTAATACCTTTCGAAGAAAGACACTTTGCAGGAATGCTTTTCTTCCAAACAGAAAGAGGTTGCCCGCAAGCTTGCTCTTATTGTACTAACAACATCTTAAGAGCACTATATGAAGATAAAGCAGACTTACTAAGAACTCATTCAGTAGATTATGTAATAGAATTCTTCAAGATGATCAAAAATAGATTTCCCTCAATACAGACTATAGACATTCGAGATGAAACAATAACTGTAAGAAAAACAGAATGGTTAAGAGAATTTTCAAAAAGATATAGGGAAGAAGTTGGAATCAGAATGAAATGCCTGGCAGAACCTGCTACAATGGCTTTCGGAGATGTATCTGATGAAAAAATTAGACTTTTAGTTGAAGCAGGCCTAACAGATATAATTATTGGAATCCAATCAGGATCTGATAGATTAAACAAAGAAGTATACAATAGATTCATTACAGCAAAACATGTTCTCGAATGCGCAAAGATAATCAACAAATACAAAGACAAACTAACTGTAATGTACGACATCATCAGTTGCAATCCTTACGAGACAAATGAAGATATCATGCAAACAATTAGATTATTACAAAAAATCCCTAAACCTTACTTCTTATCTGTAAACAATCTAATTTTCTTTGAAGGCACCCCATTATACAAAAAAGCAATGGAAGATGGTTTGATTAAAACTTACAATGATACTGCAGGAACTCTTAATTATTGGGATAGATGGAAACATATCAAACTAAAGAAAAAGAATCCTTATCTTAACCTTGTTCTAAATATGATGCGAGGATCTGTAACTGAAAGACGTTATGGCCTTCTACCTGCTTGGTTTGTAGATTATCTAACAAGACCTGATGTAGTAAGAAAGAATATTCAAAATGAAACACCCACTTATGCTGCTGGAGAATTAGTAGAGGTTATGGACAACACAAGAGAAAAAATAGTCAAACCCGTCTATAGAAAAATGCCCGTAGCCTTCAAGACTTTCTACGACAAGGTTAGATATAGAGTTTAATAGATAGCTTTATAATCTGTTTCTATTCTGAATTTTTATGGATATTGGATATCATAATAGAAATAGGATAGTTGACAGTCTTTGTAGTCCTGGGTCTGAATCTGGAAATTTTATTTATATGGTTCATGGGGTAAATAGGAATATTCTTAGAAGTGACTCCTTGTTAAGGGAAAGATTACAAGATTTAAGGACATCTGATTTCAGGTACAATGCATCATTAGTTGGAAATTTAGGAGATGTTAGTCAAATGTCTATGATGAATCCTGCTGGAATTATGGTTAAGCCAAGGCCTGAAGATATTTATGTTGCATGGTATGAAGATCTAAGTACTCCTACAAATCAGGGGAGTCTAAGAAAATGGGTCGACCAGCATAAAGGTAAAATTTTAGGGCCTCGTGAAATTATTAACTTTCCACATAGGTATTTTACACATCTTGTTTTGGGAGGGAATCCTGAAATTGAAATCCAATCAATTGTCGCAAGAGAAAATACTCCTCCCGAATATATCGATTCAATAACAAGGGTGCTTTCAGATGAGGGGATAACCGATCTACCAATAACAACTCTAAGGCCTAGATATCCTTTTTGGATGCTACCAGAATCAGACATTCCTATTAAGCAAAGAATGAGAACTTTCCAAGAATGCAAGCCTAATGAGTTAGCTGCATTGGTTTAAACACTTAAAACAGGCTTAACTTCATAATAATCATGATTAAGTCCTTGCAATACATCCACAACAACTCTTGCAGCATACTCTATCCCATCTAAAGTTCCATAATTGGCCTGCAACCTATCATTATATCTTCCAACACTCCCTGCTAATTCAATAGATCTTTCTAAAGCAGCTTTTGGATCATCATCTATTACTGCGGCTAGCCCAAACTTTCTCATTCCTCTTTCATTTAACCACATCTCAGGGTCATCTTTAAAGTAATATTTGGGGCTAATGAATCCTTTACCAGATAAATGGGAGAGCCAAACCGCACTCCAACCAGCTCTTGCATACTGACTAACAATGCTTGGATTATTAACCTTATTTGGAGCTAATGGCAGTGCCTGATCTCTAATTTTTTCTGGCAGTCCTCCTATAGAAAATGGTGGTGCATAAATTTGTAATCCCAAATCTGTAACTGCATCATACATTCCACTTTCTCTAATTACATCAATTCCTGTAGCCATTAAGTAAACTCCTTCTCCCCTTAATTCAGTTTCATCCAATTTTGGAGGGTGTATAAAAGGTGGTGTAAAAATCTCACCTGCACCTCTGGGCCTTTCAGCATCATAAGAAAAAACTCCGGGATCGTTAGACATAATCATTATTTGATCAGCAATCATCCTCCTTGCAAAAGGTATTACTGCTCTCATGGCATCACTATCAATACTAACTCCAGGATCTGCTATAGCTCTTTCCAGTAATTCATCAAATGGGCCGGCCCCTCCTGGGGTGTAAAATTGTTTAGGTAATCCGGTCTGAACCCGATTATTCAATCCCAATTGGAATTGACAGTCTCTCAAATCAATACTTACTGGCCTTCCATCAAAATACTCTAATTCTCTAACTCCGCCTAAATGCCTTTGAACACCTACTTCAATTCCATCGTAATCTCTAACTAGTATGCCTAAATTATTTACATAACTAGTTCCATGAAACATTAATCCATGTAACAAATCGCCTTGAACTCTATCAATCACAATCTCATCAGGATGATCTTCAAAAAATGTTGGAGAAACATTATTTACAATTTCTTCAGCCATAATTCTTTTTTGCCTATCTTTATCCTGATAGACTAATGGAACTACAAACTTCTGCCTAGGTGCCCCTCTTCTTTCAAATTCATCATTTACAGCAATAGCCCACTCAACAGTTCTAGAATAAGGACCATTTCCATGAGCAAAAGTGGTGTTAAAAACCATGAAAAATCTAACAAAATTCAACTTTTAAAGACTTATATTCAAAATTCTATATTTCTCTCTTTCAATTCTTCAACCAACTTATCATATCCAACAAATAATACAGAAGGCCATCCTGCCCTTTCAGAACCTTCAAGATAAACAGGATCATTATCTATAAACAAAACATCTTCTACATTAACTCCAAGATCACTCAAAACCTTATCATAAATTTCTTGATTAGGCTTTCTACACTTAAGATCAGTTGAAGTGTAAGCTTTCTCAAAATGATCAAACAATCCATGTTCCTTATTATAATCTGCAATCTCAATCTCAGTATTTGTCAAAGCAACAACCTTATAATTTTTCTTTAACTTTTCAATCAAATCCAGCATGTCTGGATTTTTCTCTGTAGAAGTCTCCACATAAATCTTAAGATGAAAATCTAATATCTCTTGCGGATCAACATTCTTCCCTAAAACTTGAACAATCTCAGCATACATTTCCAAAAGAGTAATCTCTCCAGATGTAACTCTATTTTTCAATTCCTTACTTATTTTCTGGTAATCTTCCAAACTAACTCCAATCATCTCAGCTATCTTACCAGCTATGTAATCTGCTTTCTCGGCAACAATTACTCCGCCTAGATCAAATATAATCACCTTTGTCATAATAATATTTAGAAATAATGTTATTTAATCATTATCATAAAACCTCATAGCCTAATCCTAATCCATCCGCTTCTTCTTTCATAATCCCTACGACGCCCTCCCTATACCTTCCAGCATCATCTGTCTTTCTAAATGGTTGCCCATCAGCTCTTTGTCTTGGAACATTAAATGTAACCATACTTTGTTTGTTAGTATCGTGGAAAATCGCAGCTTGCTGGTCTCCATATTCAGCACTCCATCTAAACCCAAATTCTGGAAAAATTTCACTTTCAATCCTGCCAGCAACCCTCGTTTCAAAATCTCCTTTAAGCGCCGACAATAAATCTGGTTCTATTTCATGAACATAATTTTCAGTCCCACCATCAAGTACATTAACATGTATCGCACCAGACTCCACCAACAACAAATAAGGATGATCAACCACTGCAGAATTTGATAATAATCTTTCATCCAACCCATAGGCCGTTCTAAATTCTTGATTTACTGCTAAAGAAGATCCTGTCAATACAGTAACATATGGATTACCATCATTTCCCATATCTAATGCAAGTTTAGAAAATCTCGGTCCTCCACTTATATCTCCTCCTTGCTTTAACACTCCATCCTTGTCTGAAACTATTAATTCTATACCTCTGTCCCTACACTGGGCATAAAAATCTTCAAATCCATTATAAGCCTCTGAACCAGAGACATGGCCTCCATGACCTGAGACATATTCTCTAACTTCGCTTTGAGCATTAGCGGGAGCACCAATAAATCCTAGTCCTGAAATTGAAAGCATTGGCAAATCAATCTTCTCATCTCCGATAACAGCGATTTTTTCCAATGGAATTCCAAATCTATCTACTAATCCTGGAAAACATTCATCTTTTGTAATAATCGCAGCATCAACTGCTGCATTATTTGCCATAATTTTAATATTTCTATCCATCACTAACCTCCATGATAAAATATTGGATCATTGCCCCAATACTCCGCCATATCCAATCCAACTGGATTGCGAGTAAATAATTTAAGTGATTGTTTATAAAATCCCCAATTTTCTTCATATCTTAGATCTACATTAGTAATATGAAGTCCTAATTCTCCAGCGAGCCCTTCGAGGTCTTCAGGGATTCCTGCACAATCAATTAATAATTTTGAATCTTCATGAGCGTAGTTTCTAAATAATTCTAATTGAGACGGTATTTCTGGGCCCCACGAGTAACTAAAAAATACTTCAACCGCTCCTATGTCCAAACCTAATGCATCGTATGGATCTCTCTCGCTAAAGTCTAAGAGAAATCTATCACTAAGATTCTCATCACCTCTAGATTCATCCCATGCAGAATATCTTGATTCTCTTCCACTGGGATGGTGTTTTAGAAATCTTCCTGATTCATATCTTGCTGCTATGCCTCCATTACCTCTTCCTTCTACATAGTCTCTGGGATAAAAAGATCCCTCAACAAGCTCGCAAACAGAATCTCCTCCCAAATTCATCCCTCTAAGATGCCTATCATCAGAATCTTCATCTGATTTTGATATCCTAATGTTTTCAATTCCTCGACCAAATACTTCTCTATTAATTTCAATACCATATGCTCTAAAGCCCGAATTTGCAGCAGCAATAATGCACCTTGCATCCCCTGCCCCCCAATCCATAAAAGAAGAACCTTCTCTAAGAATACCAAACCTAAAAAGCCTATCAAAATGTCTAGTCAAATGAGATATGTCTTGATACTTAGAAAATCCTTCAGTAAACTGATTATTCATAAAATTCCAAAAATATAGCCCTATTTAAAGATTCATTTAGTACTATCAATTCTCTCCCACCCATCCTCATACGCCTTATCCTTAACCTTAGTATCATAGAAAACTCTAACCCACATATTCAATCTGGCTACAACTAATTTTAATGTCCAGTAAAACTCCATCAAATTATTGGGGTATGTAAACAAATACTTAAGGCCCTTAGATTCATTTGAAAAACTCTTTGTCTTCTCAGCAACTTCCAAATTAACATACTTACCCAATGTCTCATGAGCCTTACTCGTTCTAATCTTCTGCTTTAACCAATCTTCCCAGTTATCCACATTCTTCACATATACTCTAGCATTCTCCTCATAACCTATCTTATAGCCCTTCTCATAAAAGAAATAAGGCATCACAGTATCTTCAGCCACATCTAATGGTAAGTCTCCTATAACTCCATTCCTAAAAGCCCACAAGTAACCAGAACATTCCAAAAACTTTCCAGAATCAAACAAACTCTTCCTTAAATCATGGGCCGCATCAAACAAGAAATTAGCCCAATATCCATATTGATCTCCTCTAGTCTCTTGAGGAACCGGCCTCCCAGTAACACACCCAACCTTTGGATCCTCAAAATGCTTCATGATAGCATTTATCGAACCATCAGACATATACACATCTCCATCAGTCAAAATGAAAACATCTCCCCTAAGTTTCTTAAACATAAGATTAAGGGCATAACTCTTTCCTTTCCCAGGATCTTTAAACAACTTAATCCTAAAATTTCTGTCCTTATACTTCTTAGCAACAGTCAACGTCTCAATATCTGGCGCACTGACAATAAGTTCATAATCATGATCAATATCCTGATCAATAATGGACTCGATACATTTTCCAATAGTATCTGGTTCCTTAAATGAAGTTATTATTATTGAAATCATCTTTTGCTTTCTAAAAATGCATCCTCAATGAGTTTAGCAAGGATATGTAAAATCAAGAGATGACATTCCTGGACTCTTGCAGTAGAATCAGAATCTATAATGATCTCAACATCCCCTTTACCTCTCATCTTTCCACCACCTTTCCCCAATAAATTAATAACCTTTATTCCTTTGATTCTATCAATAGCTTCAATTAAATTTGCAGAATTTCCAGATGTTGTGAAACAAACTAAAACATCTCCTTTCCTGCCAATTCCCTCTATTTGTCTTTTGAAAACCTTTTCATAACCATAATCGTTTCCTATAGAGGTCATGTGAGTAGTATCTGTATTTAAACAAACCCCTGCCATAGGGCCTCTATCTTTCAAAAATTTTCCAACTAATTCTCCTGTAAAATGAACAGCTTGTGAAGCACTCCCTCCATTGCCACAACTCATCACTTTCCCTCCTTTGCGTAAACAATCTATCATGATATTAGCAGCCTCTTCAATTTGGGGCATAAATTTCCTAACTTGAGCAACAGTATCCAAACTGCTATCAATCATCTCTGATACATCTTTTTTCATAGAGTGTATACTTAGAACTTACTTTTAAAGATTTATGAGAATTAAAACAATTTATCCAAGAAAATGTCTAAGTCCTTCTAAAGTCCCCTCACCCAATTCTTTTTCAGAGACATATCCATTTTCTCTCATGCCCCTCACATACCACTTCAATTCATTTTTTGCATTTGCAGGACAAATAGCATATCTTGTTTCTTCAATCAAATATATATCGCTATGGGAACTATCTCCTACTCCTAGTGCATGGGCCGGATCCATTCCTAATTCACCAAGTGCATACCTTGTGAAATGGCCCTTATTAATCCCTGCACTAAAATCTAAAGCAGAATCAGTAGGATTTGCAACTAACAACCCTTCTCCAAATAAATCCTTCATCTGATCTGGAATGTAATTATCCAGTAGAACTTCATATAACTCTTCTCCAGAAATAGGAGGGTTATCATATGGCAAAATTTCATATGTAAAAAGGGTCTTTCTATCTGACATAAATCTTAAGGTTCCTTCTGGAACTCCCCATCCTGCCTCAACACTTTTTGTATCTAAACTAGCTTTCCATTTCTGTAAAACATTTAATGGTTCCCTTAGATGAGAAAGTTCATCAACAATATCAACTAATAATCTAGAAGTCCCAGTAACCGGATCATAAACAATACCTCCTCCCTCATATCCTGATGGAGCATTATTTGCTCCAACCAATTCTGCTACCCTTAATCCCGCAGCCATAGATCTATTTGTACAAAGACCAAACGCAACCTCTCTTCTTTCATCCATAAAATTCCTTACCTCTCTCATTCGATCAAAATCAGGAGATTCGTCAACTTCCAAAGGAGGCCTACTTTTATTCTCATAGAGCAAACAACCATCCGCGTCCGCTATTACAGCCCGAATGTCTCTGGAACCTTTTTTCTTCATAAAATCTCTAGAAAATATCTCTTAAAAAGCGCAGTGTGTAAACAACCATACTATTTGGAAAAAGTTTAAACTTTTAGATATCTTTAAAAACCCCTCCAATTTAGCATTTTTATGGAAAGAAAGCTTGTAAAACATGGATCATCAACATTAATGGTAAGTTTACCAAAAAAATGGTCAGACAGTCAGGGACTGGATAGGGGAGATACTGTTCACATAACTACCGTACCAGACAAATTAATTATTTCAAAAAAAGAAACAAAGAAGAAGATGCTTGAAGGCACTGCATATTTTGAAGAAGCAAGCTATGATCAGATAAGAGAAAAGTTAGGTGATTTATACAGAAGAGGATATCAGAAGTTAGAGGTAGGATACAAGGATCCAAAATGCTTCTTCCTAATTGAGCTAATTGTGGGGGCTATACAGGGATTCGAGATTGTTGAACACGAAGACAGAAAATGCACAATAAAAAATGTAACTTCTGAACTTTCACTAGATACGCAAGAAATAATAAAGAAGATAGCCAGCATAACCAACTTAGAATTTCTAGTAATAAGAGAATACTTAGTTGATGGTGAAAAAAACAAATCTAGCGAAATAAGGGCTATAAGAGATGATTGCTGGAAATTCAGAAACATGTTGTATGTTCATTTAAAGGAAACCCTAATGCTTTCTGCATTTGATGACTATCTTGAAGCTCACTTAATAGAATATAATGCAAGTTTCCTATACTGGCTTTATAGATCATTCGATAAGAGTAATCTAAAAAAGGTATCCAAAGAATTTATTGAACTATATGACTCAATACATAAATATTTCAACGAGTCAATAAAAAGAATGAGAAATAAGGATGAAGATTATGTAAAGTTCATAAAAACAACCAGAGATAACCTTCTGAAGTCTTGTGAAGACCATTCTCTTAAAAACTCAAAAGATAGATTCCTAATAATTTATCTTAGCATGATAATTCAGAACATCCAAAATCCAAAAAGCCTGGTAGCATAATAATTATAAACAAAATCCTTCCTAGAAAATTATGGGATTACTAGATGTGGTAAATATTGCAGATAAGATAATTGGTCATGCAGACTACACAGAAGTCCATAGAAGGGGATTAAGACATCGTTCAGTGAACATCTGGGCAGTAAATGCCGAAGGACAACTTGCAGTATCAGAAAGATCCGGAGAACAAGAAGTTAGCGCACATAAATACCATCCTTCTGCAGGGGGCCATCCAAGATTAGGACAACCTTACGAATGGGCAATGATAGATCAATTACAAGATGAGTTATTCCATGGCGAAAGTCTTCCAGATGATCCAGTAATTACCGAAATAGCAAGGTATCAAAATGACACGAAAGCTTGGAATAAAGAAAACACCGTTCTTTATGTATTTAATTGGAGCGGACCATTCACACTAAATCCAAATGAAACAAGAGAAATCTTTTGGAGGAATCCTAGCACAATTATTGATGAACTTGCAGCAAATGGGGATAGATATACTCAAACTTTTAAAAACGCTTTTGAAAAATACTTAGATTGGCTTGGCGCCTCTTAAACTCATCAAAGTCTTCTTCCACAAATAATCTTCACACCTCTTAATCCTATCAAGAGTCCCCATATCATGCATGAATTCTTCAGAATGATATCCAAATAATCTTAATCCATGATCTAAAGCTTTAGGATAAATATAATTCTCAAAATTAAAAACTTCCTTGTCCATCAACTTGATTATCTTCGGTTCTATAATACAAAGTCCAGAATTAGACAAATTCCCAATACCTCCCCTATTTGTTTCATGTTTGGAAACAAACCTACTAACTCTGGATTCTTTATCTAACTGCAATATATCCGAATCATGAGGATGACTAGACTTATGAACAAGAACACTCATATCAGCATCCTTTTCTTCATGAAAACTTACCATCTTTCTTAAGTTTAAATCACAAATATGATCCCCAGAAATATATGCAAACCTTCCATCAATATGCTTTTGAGCTAATTTAATTGGACCTCCACTATCTAATGGCTTATCTTCAATAGAATGACTTATCTTAATTCCAAAATCCCTACCATCTTTAAAATGATCAACAATTTTCTCAGCTTTGTAACCATTCATCATCACAATCTCACTTATTCCTTGGCCTTTAGCCCAATCAACTAGATGATGTAAAACTGGCTTACCATAAATTGGAACCATTGGTTTAGGCAAATCTTTAGTTAAATCTCCAAGCCTCAATCCCTTCCCTCCTGCATTAATAAACAATTTCATTTTAGTATTATCTTTTCAACAGCCTCCTTCAAATCTTTAGCAACGAAATCCGGTGTAGCATCATCAAATCCATCATCTCCTCCATATCCTGTACCAACAATAATTGTTTTACATCCGGCTCTTTCTCCAGTCAAAATATCTCCCGTACGATCTCCAACCATATAGCATTCACTTAAATCTTCAATTCCAAAATGATGTTGAGCAGCCAAAATCATTCCAGGTTTGGGCTTCCTGCACTCACATTCTCTTGTATATTTAGGATCATCTCCTTTTGTAGGATGATGCGGACAATAATACGTTCTAACAATCTTAGCACCCTTCTCGGCCAACATTTTCTTTAAATGAGCATCTACCTCCCTAGTATCTTCTTCTGTACAATAACCTCTAGCAACAACTGGTTGATTAGTTATAATAAAAACTGGCCATCCATTATCATTCAACATCTTAATAGCCTCTGCAGAACCTTCTATAAGCTCCAAATCTTCTTTCTTATGCAGAAAATTAATCTCTGTATTGATAACCCCATCTCTATCTAAAAACACGGCTTTTTTCATAATCATAAATATCCAATCTTTTTTTAAGTTTTTAGCAATTACAATCTACTCTATCCACAATACAATAATGCTTAAATAAGAACAACAAAGACAGATTATATGGACGGTGAAAAAAAGAAGTACCAGGCCTTAATCCTAGTCGGTGGACTTGGAACAAGGATGGCCCCTCACACTGAACAATTTCCAAAACCTATGATAGATGTAGAAGGCAGACCATTTCTAGAATTCAAAATTGAAAGCCTAAAAAAATATGGAATAAAAGATTTCATTCTACTTGTTGGACATTTAGGAGAAAAAGTAGAAGAATACTTTGGAGATGGAAGCAGATTGGGAGTAAACATAAAATATTCTTATGAAAAAGACCAATTACTAGGAACTGCGGGAGCTGTAAAAAATGCAGAACACTTAATTGAGGGAGATTTCATTCTAGTTAATGGAGATGTTTTCTTAGATATAGATATAGATAAGCTAATGTCCTCTCATGAAAAGGAACAAATGCCCTTCACAATATCTTTATCTCCTGCAACTCATCCAAAGAATCAGGAATTAGTTAAAATAGAAGGCAATAGAGTACTACAAATATGCAAAAGAAACACTCCCGAACATGAAAATCATCTTATAACTGAAACAAATCCATTAGTTAACTCTGGATGTTATATAATATCAAAAAGCTTGCTAAATATAATCCCTCCAAACCAAAAGGTTTCTCTTGAACTAGATATTTTTTCACAAATAGCTGATAAAATGAATGCCTACTACCATCCTGGATACATGTTAGACATAGCAAATGAAAGCGATTGGGATGAATTTGTAAAAGACTTCAGGGGAGGGTTAATCTCTCCGGGAATATCAGGCTATAGGAAGGTGATAAGAAGCCGTGCACCAGTTAGAATAACCTTTGGAGGGGGTGGAACTGATCTATCTCCTTACGACAAAGAACATGGAGGGGTATGCATAAATGCAACAATAAACAAATACGTATATTCTTCATTAAAATTAAGAGATGATAGAAAGATAACCATAAAATCAGACATAATAAACTTACATGGCGGCTTCGAATCTTATTCAGAAAACTTTGATTCAATAGATCAAATAGGGGTTAGCCCAGAGAGTAAACTAAACATAATAAGGGCAACAATCTTAGAAATGAATCCTCCATTTGGATTTGATTTATACGTAAGATCTGAAATCCCTCCCCATTCAGGACTTGGAGCAAGTGCATCATTATGCGTATCTGTAATTGGAGTTCTAAATCATCTAAGAAAGAAGAACCGTTTAACAAAGCATGATATTGCTGAAACAGCATTCCGAGTTGAGCAAAACAGATTAAATAATATTGGTGGAAGACAAGATCAATACGCTGCATCTTTTGGAGGCATAAACATTTTCGAATTCTATGGGGATTCAAACGTCAGAACAAATCAAATAGAAATGCAAAAAGATTACCTATTAGAAATAGAAAAAAATATTCTCTTAGTTTACTCTGGAATGAAAGGAAAATCTTCGGGAGAAATACATAAAGAGGAGAAAGAAAAAAACCTATATCAGGATATAGAAAAGGTTAAAAGATTGCACCATATTAAACAAACAGGATTTGATGTAGCATTCAATCTTCGAAGAGGGAACTTGAAGAAGTTTGGAAAATTAATTAAGGAGAGCTGGGATCGAAAGAAACTTTTCAATCCAGCAATATCTAGTATGTACATAGACGCAATAATTGAAGAAGCACTAAACAACGGAGCAATTGGCGCAAGATTAATGGGTGCTGGAGGTGGGGGCCATGTTCTAATTTATTGTAAACCTGATCAAGAACACAAGGTTAGAGAAGTTCTAAATGCAAGAGGTGCAAGTGCAGTTGATTTCAGTTTTGATTTTGAAGGGCTAAAAGTTTGGGAGGTTGAAGGATGAAAGCATGGATAACTGGTGGCGGAGGAATGATGGGACAACACCTAACAGAATTCCTAATAAAAAAGGGATTCATGGTTCTATCTACTTATTACAGTCCCACAACTGACATTAAGACTCTTCACAAAGATTGCATAAAGATGGAATGTGATATGAGGAATAAAGAAAAGGTCTTCTCGATAGTAAAAAAATTTCAACCAGATCATATATACCATTTAGCAGCACAAAGCTTTCCAACAGTTTCTTGGGAAGACCCTTGGTACACAATGGAAACTAACGTTTTAGGGTCAGTAAATTTGTTTGAGGCTGTAAAAAAAATAAACCCCAAAATAAAGATACTAAATGCTTGTACAAGTGCTGAATATGGATTTGTAGAACCCCATGAAACACCTATTAAAGAAGACCATGCACTAAATCCATTACAGCCCTATGGTGTATCAAAATTAGCCCAAGAAAAACTAGCCTATCAATACTTCAAAAACTTTGATCTAAAACCAGTATCAATGCGTATTTTTAATACAACAGGTCCAAAGAAGATAAATGATGTATGTGCAGACTTCACAAAAAGACTTGTTGAAATAGAACTTGGAATAAATCCTGATAAGAAACTTACTGTAGGGAATGTTGAAACCCAAAGGGCCATAACTGATGTGAGAGACACAATAAGGGGCTTCTACTTAGCTTTAGAAAATGGAGAGCCTGGAGAAGTATATAACATAAGTGGAGAAAACCTTTACAGAATATCTGACATAATAGAAATCTTAAGAAAACTAGTAGATTTTGAATTCACTCTAGAACCTGATCCAAAACTATTCAGGTCTACAGATGAAGCAGTTATCTATGGGGATTCTACAAAATTCAAGAAAGCAACTGGATGGAAACAAGAGATTCTCCTTGAACAAACTCTTAAGGATATGCTAAACTACTGGCGTGAAAAACTAGGTAACAACAATCTATAAAAACAAATCCTTCTAACACAAAATATGGAAAATGAGGTTCCAACTGCAGAACAATTATTACCTGATTCAATAGAAGAGAGAAAGAAATCTCTAACTAATTTCTTAACTGGATGGGTAAAAGACAGCTATGATAAGTTATTTCTATTAATCATTTTAGCAGCATTCATAATAAGAATTATAATTTATACTCAAACAAATGATCAAGCTATTTGGTGGGATGCGGCAGACTATCTTGCAACAGCAAAAAGATGGGCTGGCTTAAATCCAGAGATGATAGACATTTGGTATTATCGTAGAGGATTTTTGTGGGCATTAATTGGAGCATTTTTCTTTAAGATTGGCCTTGGTGAACTATCAATAAGGGCTCTAATAGTCTTTTTTTCAACAGGAATAGTTTTCCTAAGCTATTTCCTAATAAAAGAAATGTTCAACAAAAGACTAGCAATCCTTGTCTCCGTAGCTGCATCAATGTCTTGGATCTACATATTTTTTTCAGGCCGACCATTGACGAATATCCCTGCAACGTTCTTCCTCTTAGCAGCAACTTTGTTTTTCTGGAAAGGATACGTAAAAAATCAAGGGAAAAAATTCATCTATCTCTTCGGACTATTTTTCGCATTAACCTGTCTAGTAAGAATGCAGTATGCTATGTTTGCAGCTCCATTTTTAGTAATGGCAATATGTAAGGAAAAACTAGGATTCTTAAAAAACAAATATTTGTGGTCAGCAGTTTTAATTTTCTTCATAATATTCATACCTCAATTCATCTTACATACCCAATATTTCGGAAACCCTGTATTTGATATCTTAAACTATTATTTTGGAGTTGAAGGAATCTCAGAAACTGGAGAGGTAGGAGGTGTAGGAGACAGCTCTAAACTTTTAGTCTATTTTACAAACCTCCCTTACATCTTAGATGCAAATCAAGCAGGATATTCCACCCTTTTAGTTATTAGTCCAATATTCATTTTATTTGTAATAGGATCCTTTATGTTCTTCTCAGACTTATTCCTAGGATTAGATAAAATATTTACTAACAAAATAGTTCAGAAGAAACTATTCATTCTTTCTTGGATTGTAAGTGCATTCATAATCTTGGGAAGAATTGCACCGCATTTAGAACAAAGATACATAATGCAAACACTACCTTTCCTTTATTTAATAGCAATCTATCCTGCAACATATATTTATTCTTATTTTAAAAACAATCAGAAAGTAAAACCTATTGGATTAACCATCTTATTAGCAATAATCGTAGCATTTCTTTTCATCCCTAATTACAATTTTGGATTTGAGCTTATTGAAGGAAAGAAACATTCTTTTATGGAAGTAAAGCAAGCAGGAGAATGGATAAAGGCCAACTCAAAACCAGAAGATATAGTTATAACTGCTTCATTGCCTCAAAATTCCTATTATTCAGAAAGGCCCACCTATAATTTTTATCTAGCTCCAAGAAGAGGGATGGAAAGAAAAAACGGAACCCAATTTTATGAATTCATAGATGAACAAAGGCCGAAATATCTAGTGATCTCGGCATATGAACAACCAGCCCATTCAATTTACACTTGGGCTTCAAATTACCCTCAAGATTTCCCAGAAAGAGTCACTCCAGTACAAGTTTACAGACAAGGAGACCAACCAGTTCTAATTGTTTATGCATTTAATTATTAAAACTGAAAAGATACAAATGAGTTATAGTAAAATAATTGAATTTCCTAACAACTTCTAAATTAGCATCCTTCATTATTTGAACAATCTCCTTTAATGTGGTTATATGATCAGGCACTCTCTCAGGCTTCCCAAAAAGTCTTCTCATTTTCCTAGACAAAAAATTCTCAGTAGGAATGGCCAAAACAAGATAAAAACTATCATTCATTTTCTTAAAATCTTCGATAATCTTTCTAATCTCTTCTTTAGGAATATGTTCTAAAACATCTAATGATAAAATTTTATTTGGCTTCAATGTCCTGTAATCTTTAACATCTGAATGTTCAGGAGTAATGTCATATCCTACTGCATTATGCCCCCCTCTCTTTAACTTTTCCTTGAGATAACCTGAACCACACCCAAAATCTAGAACAACATCTCCTCTCTTTAATCCTGCCATATTAACTGCCAGCTGAGTCTTAACTCTAAAGAAGGTCCTAACTAAAAAGTTCTTACTCATATGAGTTCTATTCATATCATCAGCTATTTTTTCTACAGGCATAATGTTTTCTCTATTATGATCTGTCTTAAAAAATTTATTTGAATTTTTTCCTACCATTTGAAATAAGTCCTTTATTCATATAATACTCGGCAGTCTTTCTAACTCCTTCATCAAGTCCAACAACCTGCCTATAGCCAAGATACTCTATCTTACTAATATCACTATACCAATAAGGTTCTGTCATCCATTCAACAGTGTTGTGTTTAAACGGGGGATGGAAATTAAAAACCTTTGCAACTACTTCAACCAAATGACCTAAATATCTGAAGGCAATTCCTGGCAAAAAAATTGGTAAGACCTTCTTATTTTCAGCCTTAGAGATAGAATCAATCAACTGATTAATGCTATAATGCTCTCCATTTGAAACATGATAGATTTCTCCCTTAACACCTTTCTCAAGTGCAAGTAAACAAGCCTCAACCAAATTCTCTACATAAAGAAATTCAAAACACTTATTATCACTTCTAATTGGAAATAATTTCCTATCAATTATCTTAAACAATCTTAACATCTCAAAATCTCTTGGTCCGAAAACCATTGGAGGCCTCAATAAAACTACATTCAAACCCCTCTTAACATAATTAAATGCAACTTTCTCTTGTGCCAGCTTACTCCAACCATAAACATCAACTGGCTTACAATCAGTTTCTTCATTTACAGCATTTCCATCTAAAGAAGGTCCAACTGCAGAAACACTACTCATCATAACTATCTTTTTTACGCCTTCACCCATGCAAGCTTGAAATAAATTATCCGTACCTTTTTCATTTATCTCAAAATAATCTTCATCAGGAATTGCCATAGGTCTAGCAATTGCTGCAAGATGAAAAACAACATCAATATCCTTAACAGCCTCTATCAAAGAATCATTATCTAAAAGGTCTCCTCTAAATATTTCTACATCCAAGCTAGCCAATAAATCAAAAGCATCCTTTCTCTTGACATGATCGTTCTCTCTAACAAATGCTCGGACTTCAAATCCTTCTTTAACAAGCCTTTCAACCAAATGGCTCCCAATAAATCCACTAGCTCCTGTAACTAATGCCTTAGTCATAAAAGTTCTTTCTCCTTATACCATTTAATTACATTTCTTATTCCCTCTTCTCTAGAATATTTGGGAGAATATCCCAATTGACTCTCTGCCTTTTTAGTAGAGCAAATATATTGATCATTAGTAACCCAATCTACAGTCTTCCTAGAAAATAATGGACTACCAATTTCATCTCCTCTAAATGGATAAAATGGCAATATTACACTAAGAATTTCCATAAATCTTCCTAACTTATATGCAATAGATTTCGGAATCCTAATTACCCTAATCTCATTACCAATTTCTCTTCCAATAGCCCTCATAGTTTCAATAATTTTATAACTTTTTTCAGAAATAAAATAGACATTTCCAACAGCCTCTTTCTTAATTCCAACTAAATAAATCCCATAAACTAGATTTTTAACATAACAAAATTCAAAGTAAGCATCTCTCTTTCCGAACATCGGAAAATAACCTGATTTAATAACTCTAAATGCTCTTGAAAGCAAAGGACTTCTTTCACCGTATGTCATTGGAGGTCTCACAATAGCAACATCCATCTTACTATTTTTATTAAAATCTAACAATATATCTTCTGATCTTTTCTTACTAACTCCATAAGCATCAGTTGGATGCCTGGAACTTTCTTCTGTTAAATTTTTACCATCTAAAGAAGGTCCTGCAGCCTCAATACTAGAAATGTAAACAAATCTTCCAACATTTCTTCTTTCACATTCCTTAGCCAAATTAACACTAGCCTCTGTATTAACTTGAAAATAAACTTCATCTGGTAATCCGTAATATGGATATGCAACACCTGCAACATGAAACATCACATCAACATCTCTTATCTTATCCGAAAAACTTCCTATATCATTTAGATCTCCTTCAAAGATTTCAGCACCCTTGCTCTTTAACATTTCAATAACTTCTGAATAAACAGTGTCATTATATGCTCTATGCATCTCTCCATCTCTAACCAAAATCTTAACCTTCCAACCTTCATTTAACAACAATTCAGACAAATGGCTCCCAATAAATCCCGCGCCTCCAGTAACAAAAGCTGTTTTCATTTTCTTATATAATCTCCTGATTTATAAGACCCAGAAACATTTTTCGAAGAAAAATTTTCTTGTATTACCTCCAATGCCCCTTCCATATCTATAATCTTTTTATCAACTTTCTTATTAACTAAAAGAAATCCATTCATCTCGCTATCATCAGGATAGCCATGCATCCCCTTATACTTTTGACTCTCAGTTTTCTGATAAAAATTGGGGAAGAAATATCCTCCCTTCTCAACAAACAAAACTAAATTTCCATAATCTTCATTAAAGGGTATCTTATATTTATCAGCTAGTTCCTTAGTAAGCACCTTTATTCTACTATCTTTGCCAATTTTATCTAGAATTTTAGCTCTTTCTAATTCATCAACCCAAAAATGGGCAGTAGTCCCCGCAATAAAATGCACAAAACTTCTTTCCTCCGGAAGATATTCTTCTAAGTTAATCACTTCATCAATATCTGCAAATCCATGATCCGACCATAA
Source organism: Candidatus Woesearchaeota archaeon (assembly GCA_964344105.1). Lineage (GTDB taxonomy): Archaea > Nanobdellota > Nanobdellia > Pacearchaeales > GW2011-AR1 > ARS1285. Next base: position 20,136 of record CAYFMD010000002.1, read on the forward strand.
AACTACCTGGCCCTCTGGATGTTCTTTCAAAAATTTATCTACAGTTTTTTCTAATAATTTGTCTGTTTCTTTCAAGGCAAATTTAGTATTATTACTATTCTTACCATGTTTATGCATCGTTTTATCCATCTTCATTATCTGAATACAATAAATATCTGTATCTACCGACAATAATCTACCCAATCTTCTCTCATCATCCTCATAATTCAAAACCAACCTTATATCGGATCTTTTCCTATTTCTCACGGCAAACAACGGCCATTTGTAGATAACAAATCCCTTCCCCTTAAAGAAAGGCAACTCCCACAATCCTTCCTTCAAACTAGAATCAAAATTTATCAACTGATCTTGAGGGATCTGATGTGTCCCAATAACCCACCTCCTTCCTTTAAAATATTGAACTAGTCCTGCAACATTATTTCTTAATTTATTGTTAAATGAAAAAAGGCTAATTAAAAAATGATTAAATATAGAATCCTCAGATTTCTTAAACTCCAACCATTTATTATGTTCCCTAGGACTTTCTCCACTAAAAAAACTATACTCCTCAGTAAATGCAAAAAATGTCTTAAGGGTCATCAGAGAATTTTCCTTACCATACCTATAAAGAAATGGTGTATCTTCCTTGTTAATCAAATCCTTTCCCAACCCATCGATACATATAATTAATCTATTCATAATTTTAATCTAAATTTATTTTTTTGTAGGATAGAATAAATAACAATCCTTACACAAATCAGGAGCTTTCCCTTCTTTGATCTGTTTTCTGAAATCCTTATATTTTTTAGACTTCCAGATAGTTTTCATATCTTGCTCAAAAACATTTCCCAAATTTTTGTTTCCAGCAATATCATCATACTCTCCCCCTTGATTAATGAAACAACAAGGTAAAACTTGTCCATGAACCGTCATATACATTGAATTAAATGCCCTTCTGCACTCATGCATAGGCCTCTTCTTAATAAATCCAAAATCTGCAACCACTCCAATCTCCTCTGCCCTTTTTTCAGTAATTGTTCTCATTTCATTGAATCTCCTCATATCTGCTTTGAGATGAGCAGTATCTTCAGAAGTATTCATGTTAGTTATTGTAACAGTTGGAACTCCTGTCTCTTTAGCAAACTCAATTATCTTAGGCATTTCATGAACATTCCAACTAGATGCTAAGAATCTGATTATTGTTTTAGGCTTCCTTCTACCAGACAAAACTCTAAGCTCATTAAATCTCCTAATATTTTCCTTAACTTCCTCAAAATTTCCTCCAACTCTTATTTTTTCATAAGTTTCTTTACTGGCTCCATCAACAGAAAAGAAAACAACATCAACTCCCGTCTTTATTATCTTCTTAGAAATATCATCGTTCAACAAGGTAGCATTTGTAGTAAATGTGACTGTCGCTCCCTTTGACTTTAAGAAACCAACTATCTTCAAAAAATCCTTATTCATCAAACTCTCCCCAATTCCAGTAAGATCAAATAACAACAATCTAGGAAAAACTCTTGCTAGGGGATTGCCTTTCATTACAGAATCAAAAATATGCTTAAATTGTTCAAAACTCATAGCCTTTGTTTTATTAGATAATATGTTGTGTTCACACATTTCACAAGCTAAGTTACATCTAGTTGTATTCTCTACTTGAATAAACCAAGGAAATCCTGAAAAGTTAGCTAAAGACACATATAAATCCCTCCCAATCTTCCTCAGCCTCGCCTGATTGATCTGTAATTGCCTCATTTTGATCACAGCTTTTGTAGGAAAAATACTATATAAGCATTTGCATACTCGACGGTAACCTCCTCCCAAGTTACTCCTTTAGATGGATAAACCCTATTCAAAACCTTCTTTCCCTTATCCAAAATCTTGATATCCAAACCATCTCTTTTAATACTATCAATAATGAATGGCAGTGCACCAAATATGTAAAGATCAGGTGATCTAAATCCAACATTTAACTTTCTATTCTCAATTTCCATTAATCTCTCTTTATATTTCTTAATCAAAACTAATCTAACAAAAGGAACAAGGGATCTAGAAATAATTTCATTACTAAACCCTATTTTACTCCTAACAATATCATTAATATATGGTACATAAAATTTCTCTCCCATGCCTAATATAGCTCTAGAGAGATCTTCAACACTTTCAATTTTCTTTCCAAGGAATCTACTAAAAAAATATTTAGAAACCTTTAGCATATTCTCCTTAGCAACAAACCACTCCTCTTCCAAATTTTCAACTTTAGGCTTTTTAGGATCTATCTTCCAATGCACATAATCTCTTATTTTATAATGAAGATCTGGAATCTCATCAAAAAGTTCTGGAAAATCTTTATCATAACTATCTAACAATATTTCCATAGAGGTTTTATAACCAATTTGATACTTCCCAGAAAGCAGTAGAAGGGAAGTACATGCAGCAACATAAGCCTGCTGAACAAAATAAGATAAACATTCTTGTTCGTACTTGCCTTCTGAAGAATAGTATTCAATCAACTGACTCATTCTATCTAACAATAACTTAGCACCTTCAGATAATGGCATATCTTTCAAAGAAAAATTAGGAATAACTTTTCTAATATCCATTCCATAAAGAACCTTAGAATTATTCCTAAGCTCATAATTTCTAATTCTAGGTAATAACTTTCTTAAATCAGAAACCGTATCCCACTTCAAATCAATATAAAAATTATTGTCAATTCTTTGTTCTTCTTTTCTAAATGGATAGAAATTATCAATTCCTCTATAACCTAGTTTTTTAGAAATCTCAACCGAAATCTTATCTGCTTCTTCCTTGCCCAATTTTTTCTTAGAAACAATCTGTATGTCATAATCATTATAGGGCAAAACCTTCTCATCAACTAGCTTAACAGGACCCTCTCCTCTTGAAAATCCTCCTGTCAATATTATGGAAATAACCTCTGGATCTGCTTTTTTTATTTCAGAAACAATAAAATCCATGTCTGACTGAATTTTCTTATCCGCCTCATCAGAAACAGTATAAACTCCCATCTAACCAGCTATCAAATCCAGTTTAAAAGAATATATTTACTCCAAATCTATCCTATCTTCAACCTCTATTGAAGTTGAAGAGTCTGAACTTTCTTCTTTTTCAGAAAGTTCTGAATCTTGTGTATACTTCTTGCCTTCCTTCAAAGCAATGTAAGCCTTCTCAAGCTCAACTCCCAAATCGAAAGCATGATCCATCATCGTAACCAAATCTTCCTTCAGAATGGCTGTATAGACCTCTATAGGGGTGTCTCCTCTTATTATCTTTCTAACCTTATTCTCCTTCAAATCACAAAAAGCAGCCTCTATCTTGCCTAAATCTTCATTAACTCTAATCAAGAAATACCCTGCAGGATCTAATCTCCAAGGCCTTTCAATGCCTGTAGCATCTATCTCTTCAGGTTTCTCCATAGTTATCTCCTTAAAGCCTTCTTTATCATACTTGCCCAAACTTTTACTCTCTTCTTCTGTCATACCACTAACCATCTTATGATCTATTTAAGTTTAATCAATATACTGTCTTATCACCTTTAAACCCAATATATGCTTATAAAACAAAAACATGACCTAATATAATGAAGAATGAGGTATCAAAAAAGAGCTTATCTTTGATTATCCCTGCACATAATTCAGAAAGAGTTCTAGAGAAATCTATCCGGGAATATCACAAAATTTTCTCAAAAGAATTTGACAATTTCGAAATGATTATAGTTTGCAATGCTTGCCATGACAACACTTATCCATTAGCACTCAATCTGGCAAAAGAATTTCCTATAAACACAATTAACATTCCCCATAGGGGAAAGGGCAACGCATTAATTAGAGGATTCAAATTAGCTAATTACGATTTAATGGGATTTTTAGATGTGGACAACCCTTTTGGATCCGATAGGATTTTAGATATGATAAAAAACATACATGAAGACAAATGCGACATGTCAATAGCAACAAAATATCTAAAAGGATCTCTAAAAAATAAAAAAGGTGTTAAAGATTCCCAACAAAGAAGGATCATAGCATTAGGCGGGATGATTTTTTCCAGATTTTTCTTTAACTTAACTTTCAGAGATACTCAAGCAGGGGCCAAATTCTTCAAAAGATCTGTCTGGGAATCTATAAATAGAAATCTAATCTGCGTGGGATTTGATTTTGATATAGAACTTTTATACAAAGCAAAAAAGAAAAACTTCAGAATAGCTGAATTCTACACCCCCTTAGTAAAATTTGAGAAGTTCTCAACCGTAAGGGCCAGATATCTTGCGGGAATGGTCTATAGATTAATTAAACTCAGATTTTTCAACACCTTATGAAATCAATTCTATTAACATTCGATTTAGAAGAATTTGATCTCCCTAGGGAACAAAATGCCCATATAGATGAACAAGAAATGTACACCACATCTATGAAAGGTCTAACCAACCTTCTAAATATCCTAAACAAACACAATATTCAAGCAACATTCTTTACAACGGCAAACTTTGCAAAAAAATATCCTAAAACATTAAAGAATCTAGCAAAAGATCATGAAATAGCTAGCCATGGGTTCTCACATTCTGAACCAGTTACACTAGAAAACATGAAAGCAGCCAAAGATCTAAAAGAGGAAATTATAGGAAAACCAGTAAGGGGCTTTAGGGCTCCAAGATTCCAAATAGAACACAATGAAATTCCCTTATTGGATGAAATTGGATTTGAGTATGATTCTTCAACTCACCCAACAATTGCTCCTGGAAAGTATGTTAAGATAAACCAACCAAGATATCCTCATATGCTGAAGAACATGATAGAGCTCCCAGTAACAACTCTTCCATTATTCCCCTTCCTAAGAGCGCCCAATAATTGGTTTATGTTCAGGAACATCCCAAAACCATATCATAGGATCTATCCAAAACTGAACTTCCTATCTTCAGATTATACAATGGCATTATTCCATCCCTGGGAATTCACGGATATATCTAAATTCAACATACCAAAACATTTCACAAATAAAACCGGAAAGCCATTAGTAAGAATTCTGGACAGCTACATCAAATTGTGCAAAAACAACAACTTCAAATTCCAAACCTGCGAGCAATTTCTAAAGAAACATTTAGTAGCACAATACTTAAAACCACAAACAATTTAGAAAACTAATGGCAGATCCCATCTCAGATCCTATAAAAGTTAATCTTCATGGACATGGCTTACCTGATTATGGCCATAAATGGAAGCGCGCTTGTGGATATGATCCATACGCCAACGTTGCAGAAATAATTTTTGATAGGTGCGTGGCTGCAGGAATTGGAATCTATACTCTAACCAACGAACCAGAATTTCCTGGATACAGAGAAAAATCAAGATATCTAAGTGTTAATGATTTCGCAAAAGAACTAGAATCTGGGGGAAGATATGAAAGAACTCCTCTTGATACTAGTGCATTCCATCTAAGAAGAAAAAAGGATGACAAAGAATTAATATTCCTGAGGGGGCAAAGTCTAAGGGTTACTGATGTTATTCCCAGAAGGAAGGATAAAAGAGAATATGAATTATTAACAGTTGGAAGGGATGATATGGGTAACTTTGATTCCTTTGATGCAGCCTTCAATTATTTAAGAGCCCAGGGTCTCCCAGCAATCGGAGAGCATCCTCTAGCCTATGGCCATCATGGGCCTATAGAAAGAGAGAGATTAGAATTATTCTTGGAAACAAAATTACTAACTGCCGTGGAATGGAACGGAAAACTTGGAATGACAAACTGGTCTTGGTTATTTCCCCCCATTTTTACTGGATGGAATAATGGATTAAGAGAAAAAGTTGATCAAGTTCGTGGAGCAAGAAGAAGTAGAAACACCGAGCTAGAAACTCTTGCAATAAAATTTAGAACCCCTATGATTGCAAATGATGATGCAGATCTTCCAGAACAAATTGGAATAGCTTCAACAACTTTTGAAAGAAGTGCCATAAGAATGGAGACTAGTGGATCTGAAATAGTAGAAGATATCTATAGGCTAATAAGGGACGGATGGTTTAAAGCAAACAAAGGAGATATAGGCACTCTAGGATTCCTAAGATATGGGCATAAAATAGCAACGGTCTAATCACTGAATAACTTTCAATTCAACAACTTCAATCTTCTTATGTGGAATAGGTTCTGTAGCTCCTGGTTTCATAGCCGCTAAATCTTGTCTAGGATTATGTAAGTTAGCTAACATTCTAGCTGTCTGCTCTGGAGTCAAAATCTCATCTTCCACATTTCTTACTTCTGGTTTCCTGCTAAAGTCTTTTAGATGTCCAAACAAAGCAGTAACGCCTTCAAAGGTATACTTAACATCCTCCCAGCTTCTTATTCTAGATTTGGCATGATGCCAAATATAACTGGGTCTTAGGTAAGTCATATAATTGTGCTTACAAAGTCCCTGGATTTCTTCAGGTGTCATCTCCATATTCTTCAAAGCAGGCTGATCCATAGCTAACTTCTCATAATCATCTTTCTCAAATCTCAGCCAACCTTCCTGAATAGCCTCTTCATATAATGGAGTTCCTGGGTAGGGCATAACAATTGTAGACTGATGGATATCAACTAATCCTGCGCTCATCATCTTATCTGCAAGCTCAAAAACCCTCATAGAATCCTGCTTAGTCTCCCAAGGATAACCTACCATCATAGTCAAATGAACAGTTAGCCCAGCATCTTTGGCATCCTTACAATGTCCAAAAACCTTATCGATATCCGTACCCTTATCTAACTTATCAATAGTCTTCTGACAACCACTTTCCAAACCAAACTTCAATAATCTAAATCCGGCCTTCTTCATCAACCTATACATCTCTGCATCAACCCAGCCAAACCTCATGTTACAACTATACATAACCTTCTCATTATAACCACTTTCAATCATCAACTCACAAAACTTCTTCAACCAAGGGCCTGGAGGAATTGTTCCTGCATCATCAAAAATTTCTCTAGCTCCAAAATTATCAACTAAATGTTTAACCTCTTCAAATGTATTCTCCGGAGTCCTCTGCTTGTAAGCACCTTTAGGATATAATGCATGATCCCAAACACAAAAAGTACATTTTCCCCAAGCACAATCTCTAGCACTCATAATATAGAACTGAGGCCTTCCTTTCAAGTTAAACTCATCCTGATAGTTCATATATTTTGTTAGATTCCTATCTGGAAACGGAGCATCATTAATATTCCTGTCAGTCTCTTTATAGAATTCATACCTACCATTCTCAACTACTTCTCCATTTTCATTTCTATACCATACTCCATGAGGTGCACCTTTCTTGCCTTCATTTAACCATTCAACCAAATCTGAGAAAGCAAAATCATAATACCCTCCATTAATCACATAATCCACCTTACTATTATCTAAAGTCTCTTTAGGAAGATAACTAACATGATCTCCACAAATTGCTATCTTCATCCATGGAAACTTTTCTTTCATGTGATTAATTCCTTTCCAATGAGCTTTAACCACTGGAGCCTTTGTCTCAAACAAGAATATATCTGGCGTTTCCCTCTCAATTATCTTATCAAATTCTTGCCACCCCAAAAATTGAGCAATAGCGTCTTCCCAGATCACATCATGACCGTTCTCTTTGACCATTGTAGCACCAGTACCTAAAACAACTGGATACAAAAAAGTAGGTTTGTTAAAATACTGAAATTGTCTATTTTGGCTCAACAAAGGGGTTCCCAAAGGACTTTGCGTAGGCGGAAATCCCACCATTATCTTCATCTTCTTTTTCATATTATCACCATCCATTATCCTTTTATTAAGCTTTAAACTCTGTATAATATCTATTATAACGGATATATTTAAACATAACTATAGTTAATTATTCGCTTCCTCTGAACCCTCTATCAGCAAACATTCCTATAGTAAATCCTATTATTCCTATTAGAAAAGATAATCTCCAACTCAATCCCCAATCAAAATATGGTTTACCAAAAAACACAAAAGATCCAAGAAGGGGCATAACATATTCAGGTAATCCCATAAAATTCAAACCCTCATTCAATATATAAACATTTATTCAATTAAAAATAATCATCAACTTTCAGCTTAAACTGCAGCCAGAAAATCCAAAAGAAAAACAATCCTGCATCAACTATTGGCAATACTAAATCAGAATGCTCTCCAAAATAATTAATTAAATTAAATCCTATCTCATAATTGGAAAAAGGATAGAATGGCATAAGTGTATCTATAAATATTGTATCTAAACCAATATGGATCAAACTACCTGCAGCAAAAATAAAAAAGATGAAACTAAAACTCATATGTCTCTGCCTCAATCCCTTATGATTCACATCAAACTTCATCGCCAATAATCCTAAAAACAAAAATATTAATGGGATAAACAAAGAATGAAAAAACAATCTATCATGGTAATTTAGATTTATCAAATATTCTATATCTGGGAAGACTCCTGCTATAGCAGCTAACAAGATATAATATCTAGGAAATTTCCTATTATTCTTAAAAAAATATTCTCTAAATAATTCTATTGCTATAATTGCAACCAAAACATGAGTAGTTGTGTATGGCATTTTCACCTCTATAAAAATAGGAATAAAAACTCTTACTTAAATCTATCTAGAATTCCACCTAACCTTCGCGCCCTTTTCAGACTTAGTAAAGATGCCTTTCAACCATCCAATCCCATAAGCAAAATGCGTAGAAACACTAACTCCAAAAACAACCATGCTTGTAAAAATATTTTTCTTCAAACTACCTAGGGCCATTAGAATAAAATAAACAGCAAATCCTGCAAGAATCAAATTACTATAAACTCCATAATAAATTCCCAAAATCCCTAAGATAAAAACTAACAATCCAATTGTGGGGATCATATAATACAGCTTTTCAAATGAAAAATTTTCCTTAGACAGCCAAGCAATATCTCTGCTGTAAATATACATCTGCTTGATATGCTTCCATATAGTATCTCTCCTATGATGATTAACTTTAACATCTCCTGCATAAAACACTCTAAGGCCCTTCTCCCATACATCAAAACAATACTTTGAATCTTCTGCAGTTAAGAAATTAGAATCATATTCTATTCCCAATTTCCTAGAAATAAAATTGCAACTAGGCAATTCCCAAGAGTCTTGGTTCTCAGCCACTTTATATCTTATAGCTGCTTGGCCAGAAACAAAGAAATTACTCAAAACATATCCAGAAATATGCTCTGCAAAATTAGCTTCTGGAGGGGTTAAATTAGGCCCTCCTACCAACCCGATTTTCTCATCCTCAAAATACTTCATCGCGTTCTTCAACCAATCTCTTTTTGGATACGCATCGTCATCTATGAAAGCAAAAAATTGTCCTTCTGCAATCTGCATAGCCTTATTTCTCTTCAGTGCAGGCTTAACCTTGCCAGTCTCAATTATCCTCAACCTATCATCCTTAGACCTCTTATTGCAATGGTCTGGTAAAACAATAACCTCAAAATCTGGATAATCTAACTTCAAACATTCTCTTATGCATTTAATACATTGATCGTTAATAGTAATGCAAGGGATAATTATACTCACTTTTTTGCTCAGAGAATTTTGCATAGATGAGATTTCCGAAGGAAATTTAGCAAAATTATCTTTTAGGGGGATTGGAAAAACGGAGTTTTTCAAATGTCTCTTCATAAATTATAGCCTCTTTTTGAAGCTTAAATAGATTCCTATGATTGAAGGAATAATTCCAGCTACAACTAATCCTATTATAGACATAGAGAAAACCTTGGCAGCACTAACTCCAAATAATGCAAACAAACTAATCAAAGTAGCCTCTCTAGTTCCTAGCCCATTGATGCTAATTGGTATCATAGTAACCAGAGTCCCTATAGGATAAATAGCAAAATAAACCATCAATGGAACATCTATACCTAAAGAAAGTCCGATATAATATGCAGTAACATAATTCAACATCCAATTAATAAAATTCAAAGCAAAGAAAAGTACAAAATATCTCTTTCTAGGAACGTGTTCATAAAATGAATTGAAAGTCATCTTTGCCTTTTCTCTTAACCTAGCCGGAATCAATTTTCTATGGAAAAATTTCAAAATAAAATAACTCCTTTCTTTCTTTATGAAAAACAAGATTCCCAAAACAAAAAATAAAAATAGGGCACTAAAGAAAGTCACAGGTAGATCTAGGGTATCCTTAAACTGGTAAGAGAATAACAATGCAATAAATATTATAGCACTAACATCTAATATCTTATCAATAACAAAATTAAACAATCCCTTCCCTATTTTATCATCTGCATATTCTTTCAAATATTCTGCTCTTATTACTGAACCAACCTTAGAGGGTGTTACAAATCCATAATAATTTTCAACCAAATTAATCTTGAAAGCTTTCTTGAAAGGAACTTTCATATCCTGGAATCTTGCTATAGTGAACCATTTCAAAGTTTCAGAAAACAATCTAATAATTATTACTAAAATAGCAATAGAAATAAAATAAATATTAACCCTGCTAACTTCTTTAACCACCTCACTAAAATCAATCTTAGCCAATATGTAAACAAACAAAATTATACCAATTATGGGCAAATATTTTTTCCAATTTCTTATAAAATAATTCATATTAATGCCCCCTTAAAGATAAAAAAGGCCAATAAACAAATAACAATCTGTATCAGGAAAATAAAATGAACAACATCCTTTTCATACACCTTCTTTTTATATTTCTTCAATATTAGTAGTGAAAGATGAGTCATTCCATAAACCTTGCTATAAGGTATTTCCAAACTGCCATCCTCATTAACTTTAGCAAAAGAAGGCTTCTTCAACCTACCTCTAACTTTCAAAAAAGTCTCAACAATATATGGAATAAAAACAAAAACCGCTATTCTCTCAAAATTACCCAATATTGCCATAGCGGCTATCAGTGCTCCAATAGAATATGTCAAAACATCTCCTGGGAAAACTTTAGCAGGAACTTTGTTGTACATATAGAAAACGATCAATGCCATAACCATGCACAATCCAACTACTGTCAGCCAAGCACTTCCCGTTAGATATGCTATGAGGCTCAAAAAACTAATTATTATAATCCCTTGGCCGCTTTCCAACCCATTAAATCCTGCTAGAAAATTGTAAGTAGTTGTAGCCCCTGCAATGCCTATTGGAATTAATAATAACGGATAATAGATTCCTAGATCAACAACACCCCAAATAGGAATCTCAATAACCTTTGAACCTGCATTAATAACAACCAATGGAATTGAAGCCATAAATGCCAAAAACAACCTAAACTTTATTGACAACCCTCTAGATGTCCATCCAAGAACATCATCCACAAAGCCGATCAAACCAACTAATAATATCAAACTCAATAATGCAAATATTTTTGTAACTTCTCCATTACCTCCCAAAAAGAATGTCTTCAAAGCAATATAGCTTAAAACTCCTACAACAAAACTTATCACAACAATTATTCCTCCAGAAGCCGCCACAGCCTTCTTCTTATCAACCTTATTCATATCTTCCCACAACAATCCAACCTCTCTACACTTTTGTATCCATTTAGGCAATGCATAAAAGCACAAGGCAAAACTCAATAACATAGATAGTGCCAATAAATTTTCCATTTTTATATTCTCTTTTAAGTACCAAATTATAAGTGTTTTTAATATTATAGGTTAGAAATATCTTCTAGCACTAACAGATACCAAAACCAAAATCATAACCTCCAACTCAAATACTTTCTATAATCCCTATCAACATATTCTTCCTTGAGTTCTTCATTTCCAGTATATTCAACTTCCCAGATCTTTATAGGTCCTTGAAGTCCTTGATAATAAACAAACTCTGGAAGATCCATTCCTCTAGCTCTCAAATCATCTAATATCAATGAAGATTGTGTATGTGCCAACTTGAAGTTAGGGAAATTACCAAATGCATCATCCAATATGTAAACTTGTGCCAACATTCCTCTCAATAATCTTGGACTGACATACAACATAGCTCCTTGCTCTTGCAATGATGCCCTCCCATTTTCCACATTCAATCTCGGAATAACATATGCAACAGCTTCTATTCCCGAACCATAATCAAACAACTGACCCTTAAAGTAGATGTATCTTAAGTTAACATCATATTGCTGACCTTGGTATGTCATTATTGCCCTAGGTTGCTCAAACACACCTGTTGCAGTATTAACAGGAGTAACTATTGCCCCAACACCTGCATTCCCTGAAGGTAATAATATCTCTCTACCATCTTTCTCAATAATCAAATCCTCATCTAACCCAATTCCTCCTGGATATACAAATAGTGTTTGACTAGAAGTCTCTTGCGTCTGACTATCATCTAAAACAAAAGGTCTCATGAATGAATATCTATCAAAATTCTCATCACTTCCAATACTAGAGAATGCAGTATATTTCCCAATATCTGTACTATCAATCAAAAAGTAATCTACATCATGATTATACAATAATTCTAAAGCATCATGTTGGTTATCTCCAGTCAATACATGCCTTCCAACGAGATAATTCCAATACACAATAGCATTGCCTCCATCTACCATGGTAGCTCTATCGCCTATACTTTGCACCCAATAACCATAGTCCCACCAATGAGAAAAGACCGCATCTGTAGGTGTATTTTCCCTAACCCAATTCATAGCCCTCTGCCATTGCAGATTATATGAACTAGGAACAAAATTGTAAGCCTGATAACTAATGCTTTGATAATAAACATAGAATGTATAAAGGCTAGCAATCAAAATCAAAATCACTGCAAGTCCTACCAAAACCTTATTCACGCTTTCCTTTGACTTAGTATATCTATCTACTACTTCTACAACCAAGAATCCAACAAATATTGTGGATATTGGCCCAAGAACCATAATCAATCTAACAGCTCCTCTAACAGTAAATAGTGTAACTATAAACAAAGAAAACAACAAAATATATTCATATCTAATCTTCATGAAAGCATCATCTCCAGCTTTCTGATATCTAAGATATGTTCTCAATAACAGGTAAACAAACAATAGAACAGAAACATAATAGAACGCCTTACTTATCAAATTATCTCCATTAAACACACTGCTTGCAGAATATCTGGAATAAACCATTCCAGCCAATAAGAACATAAAGCTAAATGTCAAAATCCAGGCATCTTTATTCTTCAATCTCATCAACATCTTCTTGAACAAGACTACAGAACCAATTACAAACAACCAGAACATCAAAGCAATGTTCTTGAAGTAAGGGCCAAAGCTTCCACTCCATTCCTGGAAGTTAGGCTGCCTATTTTCAGCAACAGTTATATTCCATCTACCAAAGATTGGCTTGAAAATTGTCTGATGAATGACCTTTATCTTATCTATTATAAATTCAGGCCCCAATGCAACAACACTAAGAATAGCAATCACAATTATAGCAACAATAAAACTCTTGATTGGCCTAGGAATATCATATTTATTCAACAAACTCCAATTTCTAATTTTAGTATTCCAAACCAATCTATCTACAATCAAAACCAAGAACACAAAGACAGCACTTCCAGAAGACAATGAGGTTAGTGTAGAAAATAATTTATATCTTCCTGAAAAGAAAACCAGCATAGCGATAGAACTAATCAACCAAACCCCATAGGCATAAAAATGTCTTTTCTTAACCTTACCAAGTATGAAAGATATTAAGGCTGCAACAGCCATTGGAATAAACACATAAATTACTCCTCCCCAAATCAATCCCATTAATCCTGTAGAAATACCTGCCAATAATCCCCAAATCACTGATTTTTTAACAGTCAAAGATTTCCAAGCTTTCAAAAATAGATATAATGATAAAAACAAAAAGAAAAAGGCAGCACTTTCTTTCTCCGGAATTCCTGCAATAGTTCTTGATAAAAATACAGGGGTAACTATCATAAAAAACGTAGCTATTAAAGACATAATATTGGCCTTCAAAACACCTTTCTTAGTTTTCCTAACAAACAATTCTCTAACAAACAAAAAGAAACTAATTATAGTAAATCCAAACATAATTACTGGAAATATAACTCCTGCAAACTCAATAGGGTAATCTCCAAACCAATTAGCTATTTTATGAGTATATGCAATCATATACGGGAGCAACTGACTTTCAATGGAATTATCAAACCCCACCGGAACATTCCTCATCATATCAATCGCAGGCAAACTCCCCTCATTTACTATAGTCTCCGCACTACGCAAGAACAACCAGGGATCTAAATCTGGACCCAATGTCCATGTCTGTGTAGTAATATCATAAAGCCCAGGATTACCCGACTGATGCTCAGTCATTGGAAGAGCACGTATGTACATTCCCAAAATAACCGCAACTATCAACAAAACAACAACCCATCCCTGTCCCTTAGTAAGAAACTTAAATACCTTCTCTTTCCTTTCTTTCAATATATCACTACTACCTCTCAACTCACCAATTTCATCCATCAAAATACCTAATCTAGGATGTTTTTAAAGTTATAGCAAAACAAATCTTTATATAAGAAAAGTACCTAGGAATTGCATGAAAAAGAGGTCGAAGAAGAAATCTTCAAATAATTTATTTTCAAATAGAAATCTGATTATAGCATTAGTAATCTTAGTAATAATAATTTTAATCCCAAAGGGAGGCATAACTGGAAACGTAACCAATGATGCAGAATCTGATGGAGGATTTATTGACACTTTAATAGATTTTTTTACAGGAGGCGAATCTTTTGATGATTTATTCTCAGCATTTTTAGTAGATGAAGAAGATGAGGAATTCCATCTATGCTGTGATAATAGAGACGAGTGTACAAGACCAGAGTTAGACAATGCGATAAAAACTTGCTTAAGAAATCAAGAGGGTGGACAAAAATACCATGAGGATTGCGGGGATAGCGGGATTTGTTTAATAGATTGTTTAGAAGACAGCCATTGTGGAAATGGGGAATTTTGCTGTAATAAAGATGCATTCGGAGAAAATGGCTGTACAGGATTCCAAGCAGGAAGATGTTTTGCAGATCCAGATGCACCTACAGATGAGGGCAATAATGATGAATCAGAAAATACTGATGATGGAAAAAGATGTTGTGTAGCCGTTTATACTGAAAGACAGGACTTCCCTTGCGATATTATAACTGACGAACAAACTTGTCTAAACGCAGAAGCTGGAAATGTTGCTTCAGATACTTGTGGATGGGATGAAAACACATTTACATGCTTTAACAATGAAGCTAAACTATGTGAAAATTCAATGCCTCAAGATTGTGACCAAATAATATGGCACCCTACAGATGGAAGTCTTTCGGGAGTAAGCCCTACTGACAGCGTGGACATATCTGAACTAGATATTCCAGATGACTGTGGATCTGATATTCACATAGAATATTGTGGACATGGGGTAACTGATGCTTGTGAAGAATACATTGAATTGGGATTTAATATAGCAGCAATGACTGAGGGCACATGTAATGCAGTTACGCTAGATTCAACAGCTTGCTACCTATTCTCTGATATTGATGCAGCAATACAAGCAGCAAAACAAGAATGCTTAGCAACAGGAACAAATTGTGAAATTTCAATAACTGCAAACCAATGTCAAGGGTTCATATGGCCTGATAAATGTACTGAGGTTGAAGGGACTAGTACCGAGGTAACTCTTTGTATAAAAGACGGAGAAGTAACTGTTGACTACAATCCTTGTCATGCAGTTGGTATAAGTTGCTACAACCCAAGTAGTAGTTGGCAATGCGAGATAACTGATGATAATGGAGATATTAAACTAGTCGAGCAATTCTGTTGTGGCCAGTTCCAAGGATTTGGAAATTGGCACTATCCAGGCCTGCCCTGCCCGGGCTATGAAGAAAACTCTTGCTTGGAAGATCAACTTTGCACAGAAATACAGGAACAAAGTGGAGACACAAGAACCTGTAATGTTCAAGAGAATGGCCAAATAGTTGAGAAGGACCAAATCTGCTGCAAGGAACAAAGGGCTCCTTCCCCTGGAGAGCCTCTAGAATATGATTATGTCTGGAGGAATCTCGGTGAGTGCTTTGGATAGTCTTAAATACCCCAAAAACATACTAAAATAACAAAAGATGGTGAAGAAAAAAACTTCTAAAAATAATGTATTATCAAACAAAAACTTACTTATAGCATTGGGATTAGTAATCCTAGCTATAATTCTTTACAACATATCTGGAATAGAAAATGAATCTGGATTGGGGCAAGCATCTCCTGGATTCAATACTTTTTTCTCAGCTTTCGTAGGTGCGCCTGATGCGGGAGATATGGAAACTCCTGGGAAGGATGATAGCGTTTCTTGTTCAGGAGGGAGATATTGCCCAAGAGGAACCAAGTGTGTAAAGTCAACAAATAAATGTGTTAAATATTGTGATCCTGCGCAATTTTATTGTAGCCCTTCAGTAGACGATCCTAATAAAGACGGAATTTGTGACAAGCAAGAAAGAGTTTGTGTTTCTTGTTTTATTAATGAAGATGGAGAGAGCATAGGGTGTGATGCAAATCCAAACGGGGAAGTTTGCATAGGCACTCCTGGAAAGCGTGAATGTGTGCAATGTAGTTCAGATGATCATTGCCCTGTGAGAAATGGAAACCAAGATCATGATTTCTGTGTAGATAATAAATGTGTTGAATGCACCAAAAGAGAGCATTGTGGAGATAAAGAAGTCTGTACAGAAAACAAGTGTGTCCCAATAACAAGCTGCAGAGGTGATGATGGATTTGGAGATATTGATTTATGTAAGGAGCCTTATGACGTTTGTTATGTTTCAGGTTATTCTGGAGGAAGCGACGGTGATCCAAACGATCCAAACGATCCAAACCCTATTTGTGTAGCCTGCGCAAATAATCCTAATGTCCCTCCCAATGGGGTGATTGTGGGATGCGACGATCCTAGAAAGCCTGCATGTGATTTTGGCCCCGCACTACGCAGATGTGTTGAGTGTACGGGAGATAGTCACTGTCCGAATGATAAACCTAAGTGTATGGATTATGAGTGTGTTGAAAGATGTGTAGAAAATAGTGATTGTCCAGAAGGATATTGGTGTGCGAATAATCCTAGAGAGTGTGTTGTACCTAATTATGAATGTGACCTCGCTAATGGTGATCTTGATTGCCCAAGAGGTTACACTTGCCTCGATCCGGATATTACTGGAGCTAGAGATCCTTATTGTGTGCCTCTACCAAAAGAGAACGGAGATTTCATAGACTGTAATCCAAATGACCCTGATGCCTGTCCTGCAAATACCAAATGTGGGCCAGTTGGAAATATTGGTAATAAATGTAAGCCAAAGGAGTGCACGAATTCTATAGAATGTTCAGACCAATATATTTGTAAGAAGTTTCTTCAAGGAGGCACTCTTAGTGAAAGGGGAACTTGCTTACCTCCAGTACCTGCAACAGGAGAATGCACTGGACATAGGGACTGTCCTTTTGGAGCTCAATGTATAAACGACAAATGTGCTGTTTAACTACCCAAAAACCCTATCCATCTCATCCAATAACTCACTAGCACTACCGTGCTCTTGAAAATCATTCATTCCACATAACTTACACTCACTAATATCTTCAGAATGATCTGTACCACAATTCTTACATTTATATGTAACCATCTTTCTTAAAACAATGCAGGAGTTATGAAAACTTCTATCAATGCAGCAACAAATAAAATCAAAACAGCAGCAATAACTAGGTTCAAAGAATCCTGTAAAATGGTCCAAAACTTGTCAGACCTCAAATCATGTTTAATTATAGCAATACTTACTATTCCTCCTGCCAATGCCCCAATAAAATAACTCCCTATCTCTGGAACCCCATGTATCATATACCTTCCTAGTGCCAGAGGCAAATTACTCAAACTTCCCTTAGAAAAGATTCCTATTGCTGCCGCTATAACGCTAGCATTCCAAGCCAAGATAAATATAGCTCCCGCACCAAATATCAGGGAGAACAGCAAGGTAAATATCAAAACGTAGATATTATTTATGAAAATATTAACAATCTTATCTTTAGCAGATAAAAATCCAGTTGTGCTAGGATCATGGCCTAATCCATAATCAGAAATACACTGCTCAAAGTTTGTAGGCCTATTAATCAAACAATACGTCTCTATCTGCGCTCTAAAGCTCTGATTCCCATCCTCAAATACAATATACCAGAAACTAAAGGCAACAATAAATCCTAAAAACAAAAACATAAGGTAAGTCAAGGCCTTTCCATGTTCTTCTAACAATCGCCAAAAGCCAGTGCTAGTCAAATCCTTCTCCTCTTCATACTTTATAGCAAAATACAAGAAAGGAATAGTAAACATAACACAAAAAGTAACTATCAGCATACCTGTATATTGTGACAATACTGGATCTCCAGAAAATATCCATTGGGTCAAAAACAAAGACACTGTAGCATAGAAAGCTCCAATAAAAAACATCTCCCACGGCCTCTTCTCAGCCTTAACCGGGTTAATTAACATCTCAAACACTTTCTTTACCTCCTTTAGTTCTCCTCTTTTGAATAATCGCTAACCTATTTCTTAACACAGGAAGCTCCTGATCTATCTTATGCAATCGGTCTTTATATTTCTTTACCCTAATGTTATATACAAGTCCTGAGATAGCATTTTTCTTATACCTGTCTATTTGCGTCTTCTTTATCAAACTAATCAACACATTCCTCTCTTGCTTCATCTTAGCTATCTTTTTCTTCAATATCTTAATACTAACTTTCTTACTTCCATAATATGTGCCTCCTATAATTAGAACAATCAAAACTAGAAGTAGTATCCAATATCTCTGAACGAAATTCTTAGCCCCATCTCTAACTCCTGAAATAAAACTACTTCCCTCTCTATCTGATTCTATAGAATCTCTCAACCTATCTAATAATTCCTGGGTATCCTGATATCTTTCCTCTCTAAACGCTATATCAACTTCTTCTACAAGATTAACCGTCAACTCACTCGGTTCTTTTAATGACTCAAAATCCTCATTTCTCACCTTAATCATATCTTCTAATAACAATGACTTAGTTTCTCTTTCCTTTATCTGATCAGTTAGTTCAATAACCCCCTCATAATATATCTCTTCCCAATTTACCAATCTAAGTGCCGCTCTGGCTCTAGCCTTTTCCTCCAAATTAGGGCTATTGCTTCTTAGGATGTCTGCAAATTTAGCTCTCTCAAATACCCGTCTAGCCTCCAATAAAAGATCTTCAACAAACAACGTATTAAACCCATGCTCTTTCATTATAGATATAGATCTATTAGCCTCCTCTATAGCTTCTAAGGCCATTTCTTCTGTAACTATAACCTTTTCATCACTATCATTAATTATTGCAAAACCAGTAAACAATCCTCTTCTCTCAATCCCCAAGCTTTCGTCTATCAAATCATTCATCTCCGAGTTAGCAATATTAAAAGCTGTATAACTAACAAAACTAACAACTATGAAAATTCCTAAAACCCACAAAAACTTATCACTAAATCTCATCTGCATCCTCCTTATATTTTAACTCAATCCACTTTCCTTTATAGTCTTGATCCTTCGATTGTTCTTTCAATCTTTCTATTATCTCGTTATCTATCATCATAACCCCTCTTTCATCTTTCTTCATTTTCTTAGCAAGCTTAGTAGCTTTATCCTTGCTCTTAGCAAACAAACTCTTAGCGCTATTGCCTAATTTATTAAGCTTAGAACCTGCTCTTTCAGACAAAGATGGCTTAGAATCTGGTAATTGATCTCCAAGAGCTTCTTTATTCTTTTTGACAATTTTCTTCTTTTCTAGTCTTTTTTCAACCCACTTCTTCTCGGGAATATCTTCTATTACCTTTCCTCTATTCTTATTCTTCGACAAACTTAATGTAATCCTGTCATCCTCTATCTCTGCAAATCTCTCATTCATCTCTTTGAATTCAGCATCATATTCTTTCTGAGAGATATTATGTTTAACAAAATAATCTGTCTGAAGAGTTTTGACTTGATGTTCTAATTGCTTCTTCTCAATTTCAAGATCATTAATTATTTCAGCCGGAGCCAGTAATTTTATTCTTTTGTTTCTCAATTCAACTCTAGCCTTTCTTAACTTAGCTAACTTATCTCTATGGTTATCCATAGCACTCTCAAATTCCTCTGAACTCATCTTCCCGCTATAATATTTAGCCTGAGTTTTTCTAAATAGCCCCCTAATATTAGCCTCTTCCTTAATACCATCCTCTATCTTCCTACTTATGCTAGTCTTTTGGTATTGCTTAACGCCCATAATACTCAAGAATGTAAATATTATTACACCTATCACAACAAAATACCAGTAAAGATAAAGGAACAAACCAACATTCCCTCTTCTCTCTAACAACAACATAACTTGGGCTGATTTAGCCCTTTCTTCCGCAAGATCATAATCTCCTCTTTCAAAAGCTACCTGGGCCAGATCAACAACTTCTTCTATAGAACTGTCAGCAAATATAGCTTTTCCAGAAATTAAAGCTCTAACAGGAACCATCTTTCCATCTTCATCTCTAACTTCCTTGGCCACATTCCCTGTAATAAGATTGGTCTTCTTAGGATCTTCCAAAGCCAGTTTAAGATTATCAATCAGTTCTTTTACTTCAAATGCTTTATCTTTAATTTTAATTATCCTTTTTGCAATATCTAAAGCAAATTTATTATCTTCCCCAAGGTTTTCATTAATCTCTTTAATTAACTCCTCTACAATTTCTACATTGAATAAAGCCTCCTTCATTTCTTCCAGAGCCCTCTTCGCCTTATCAACAAAATCAGTTATTTCCTCATCACCAACCTCTTCAATAATCAGCTTAATATTTTGAGTTTCTTTATAGGATGTCTCAATTCCCTTAGTAAGTTTGATTCCAGTCACATCTGCTCTCAAGGTATGCACTTCACGCTCTTCCTTATAGGCAGGAATTTTTATCTTAACATTAAAATATTTTTTATCTTTTGAATCTATTGAATCAATAGTCTTAGGATTTATTTCAATATACTGAGCAAAAAAACCACTAATTTCTAATTTTAGATCTTTTAGAATCGTATCTGTAAATTTATTTTCGACTTCAATTTCAAAACTATCCTCTTGGCCCCTAACTATTCTAATCTCTTTTGAATAAATTGTAGCTGAGCCTCCCCCACTACTACCTCCGCCTCCTCCGCCACCACTTTCACTACCTCCTGATTCGACTACTGTGGCTGCAGGACCTGATCCTACATCAACCTCATTTACAGTAACATTCTTGCTGCCGACTTCTATTAGATTTGAGGTTAGGTTTGAATCAGTATTGTTTAATCCAGTAACATTAGCATATAGGGTTACCGTTCCCGGAGTAGCCGTAGAATTAATATCTACAGTTAATGTAAAATTATTTTGTTCGTTTACACTTAATGTGCCAACTGACCTACTTAGTGTTCCTGTAGTGTTAATCCATCCATTAGGCAAGCTAAAATTCATTTCAACATTCTTTGCATTGCCTTGTCCCTTATTAGTAACCGAGACTATTAATTGAATTCCTGTATTATTTTGTGAAACAATGCTAGGTGCAGTTTCAAAACTTGTGATCAAAAATGGGTTTGCCGACGTTGCAACAATGTTAGCAGTAAATGTGGCAGAAGCAGGAACACTGGCAACATTGGCATCTGTGTCATTAACAGAGATATTAAATGTTATTAATGTAGAGCCTTCAGTACTAGGAGTTGTCACATTAACCTGCAAAGTTCTACTATCATTGCCATCAATGTTAGTGTTATTCAAATAAAAAGGAAAAGATGTATTGAATGCTATATCTCCTTCAAAATCACTAGTTATATTCAATACGGTTATATTTTTGCTAGTGTGGGTATCATTTATTGTAAGGTTCCCAATAGTTTTATTTACATTTAATGCTGTTGCAATATTACCAAAAGATTTCTGCAGATAGTTCCAAACAGTACCAATCAGAAAACTTCTTGTAGAACTCATATTTAAGTTATCTTCGTCTTCTCCAGAAATTTAAAAAGTTGACTAATATACATTCTGTAAGAATCATCCTTTTTCGTAAAGGCACTAGCAATGGCCGTAAGAGAGTCTATTGCTATAAAGTCTGGATCCTGAAAATCCTTCGGCAAAAAAATGGGATTGATGTCTATAAGTAGTTCTCCCTTTTGTTTAGCCATCATAGCATCAACATTTCTCATTATATCAAAAGGATCTGATCTAACTATTCTTAAATTTCCCTTCTTTATCAGTTTCTTTGCAGGCCATCCAAAACCTTCCATATGTTCAATCAATCTCTCTTCAGACTCCTCCAGGGTCATAATCAAACATTTCTTTCCTTTAGTAGCATGGTGAACCAAAGACTGTAAGCAAGTTATGGTCTTACCACTCCCTGCCCCTCCAGATATCAATAGGGAACTACCTTTTGGAACCCCCTTAAACAACAATTTATCTAGGCCCTCAATCCCCATCTTTACCGAATTTGCAGAAATAATACTCTTTTCTTTGATTTTTAACTTTGTCAGGGGGTTTCTTTGTCTCTTAATGCTCCCATTCAACTTATTAGATATAGACTTAAAATCTATCTGAGAGCTATTTTTAACAGGAACCTTTCTCGTAACTATCCTATCAGTAGAAACATTTTTTGCCACTCCCTGATCCTTATTAACCAAAACCTCTTTTCTAACCATATGTAATTAAACAAAAATTATTATTTAAACTTTCTCTATAAAATTTTTTGAAAAACTATTTGCCTTCAGCAAGATCTTCTATTGAAGGCTCTTTGTGATCATGATTGTGATCGCAACCACAATTTTCATCCCCACAACTATGCGCTTCCTCTCCATGAGCAGCACCTTCTCCACCCTTTGCATGAGCCTCCATCTGAGCTTTCTGGAATTCCATGATCATCTTATTCATTTCGTTTTGCAATTCATCTAATCTTCCCATTATCTGATTCTTAGCATCCATCAACTTATCACTTTCCTCATCAACTATCTTCTTAGTATCACTAACAGATTTCTTAACAAAATTTCCCTTTCCAACTTCAACAATCAAATTCTTATCTCTAATATCTACAGGCAGGAAAATCCTCTTACCCAAATTAGCCATTATCTCTTTATTATCATTACTCTCAATCTCTTCCAAACTTGCCTTAAGGTCATTCATCTCAGCAACATTCTGATCAACAACTTTCAGTTGTTCATTCAACTGATTAGTCTCCTGTTCCATCATCTGAATTCTCATAATTGCTTCTTGATCCATTTTCTATTAAAAATATTTAGTATAGCCCAGTCTCACCAGCTGCAGCCCTAGCCATTCTCTCATAACCAGACATTGGCTGTCCAGGACCATTGCTCTTTGACATGTGTGGCTCAGAGCTTCCTACAATAGAACTTCCAGTACCAGTATCTGTAGCAGTCTCCAATGATCCTCCAGCTACAGGAAGGCTTCTAGCCCTTCTCTGATCGGCTTCCCTTCTTGCAGCATAACTAAATCCTTCTGTCATAACATCACCCAATATTTACCATATATAAAGCTTTCCACCGCTAGATACTATATAATTAACGTCAGATTTATATAATCTAGTAGATTTACCATCCTGAAAAGGAGGTGAAATCTACAGAATGAAATGTTCTAAATGCAAGAGTAAAAGAATAGTTAAACAGGGTCTGAGAAAAAATCAATCAGGAAATAAACAAAAATATCAGTGTTTGAATTGCAAGAATTGGTTTGTTGAAAATGATGGATTCATTAGGATGAGACATGATCCAACAATAATTACCAAAGCGATTCATATGCACAAAGATGGTATGTCTTTCTATAGTGTTGCCAATCATCTCTGGCAGTATGATGGTGTGAGGGTGACGCCAATGACTGTTTGTAATTGGACCGTAAAATACGGTGCTTTTTTAAAATAGGATAAATGAGCTGGTTGAACCACAGCTCAAAGGAAGACAACATCTAGATGAAAAGTATGTCAAGCTAAGAGGTAAGCATTACTACGATTTGAATTGTATAGATAACAAGAATAAGTACATAACAGCTCATTTGTTCGTCGCTGAGAGAACAAATGAGAAGTGTATAGAATTTTTATCTGAGATAAAAAGAAATTGCTACGGCCAGATTCTGTATAGGTATTATATTGAGAAGCATAAAAAAGTAGACGATAGGCAACTTATAACTTTTGTTTGCGATGGATTTGAAAATTACAGAAATGCGTTCAATAAATTGTTTTATAGAGTTGCTAAATTGCAGTTCGGTGTTCCAATCAAACTGCAGAGATTTGGAGTGAAGCATAACAACAATCCAATAGAGAGATATAATGGAAAGTTGAAAGATAGGATCAAGGTTTTGAGAGGAGGATTTGGAAGTTTTGAAAGAGCTAGTGCTTTTATGAATCTTCAAAGAGTTGTCCATAATTTTGTGAACCCTCATCAAGGTCTGCAGGGAAAGACACCTGCAGAAATGGCTGGGATAAAGTTGAATTTAGGAAGAATGAAATTGCTAAACCTGATTAAGTATGTGGCAGAAAACTTACCTGACGATTAGTTTAGTGTATCTTGAAGATAGTTCAAAATCTAACCACATAAATCCTTAAAAATCACGCTAAAGTTAATTAACCAGAGATGATACAAATACTAGAAAAAAACAGGTGGCTAGCATTAATTTTAACACTAATTTGCACATTTCTTATCTACTTTATATCTTCACTAACTTTCTCTGGAGGCGGCGGAAAATCTCCAATGTCTGTCATCTATCACTTCACAGCATTTTCATATCTAACACTATTCTTACTAATTAGCTTAACAAAAGGAAAACCAAGCAAATCTCTAATAATAGTGGGAATTCTTTTAGCTATAATCTACGGGATCTTAGATGAAATCCATCAAGCATTTGTGCCTGGAAGATTTCCTTCACATAATGATATAATAGTTAATTCATTCGGAATAATTCTTACAGGACTAGCATATAGTAACTGGACAAACAGAAAAAGATAATTACTGCAAACCAAAACCTTTACTCAAAATTATACTAAAAACTATTGAACTTCCAATATACCACCACAACCAACTCCCAGATAAACTTGTAAGTGCATAAATACTCCTCATCCAAGCAAAAACCAACAAGATAGGGATCATTGTAACCAACATCGGCTTGAAGCTCATCTTCATTTGCTCTGGCATATCTTCCAACATCTGCTGATTGATCTGCATCATCTTATCAGGATTATTCTTATGCTCTTTCATCTCAGCCCTAAGAGCTTTCTGCTTCTCTCTAAGTGCCTTCATCTTCTCCTTATCCGTCATATAATATCTAACTACTGTAATAAACAAGGTCACTAAGAAACTAATTGCAATTATAGACCCTTTCGGATTACTTATCACCCATGCTTGTATATCAACCATTTTTATATTTATCAATAAGACTATTTAAACCTAAACACCCATCATTTTCTTCATCGCAGGGTTCATATCCATTGCATGTTGCTGAGCGATATTCTGATAGAACTGGAATGTAATCATTATTCCTAACAACAAGGCTGTTCCAGCTACAATAGCTCCAAGAACATCGGCAAGAGCAGCTAACAATCCAATTGCCAAACCGCCCATTACTGTCAATGGCATAACATATCTACTTAAGATAGATTCTAAAATTCTATGGTCTTTTCTAAATCCTGGAATCTGTAATCCTGATTTCAAAATATTATTTGCTTGAGCACCAGCATCCATTCCACTAGTCTTTACCCAAAACACTGAGAACAATGCACAAAAGAACATATAGAATACAATGTGTCCAAATGTCTGCAACAATAATGCATTCTCCCAACTTCCAGTGATTATTCTCTCAACAATATTTGTACTACCAATCCAATACAAGAATCCTGAAACTGGCTGACCATTAACTACATTACCTAGGAAAGTAGGTCTTCCTAACCAATTCTGTAATAATCCTCCAAATAGAGTAAAGTTAGCGATCAATGCACTTGTTAATATAACTGGGATAACCGAAGCATAAAGGAACTGCAATGGCCACTTCATACTATATCCTCTCAATCTATCATAACTCAATGGAATCTCTATCTTCAAATTCTGTATCCATACAACAATCAAGAATAGTATTATTGTAGCAACTATTGCTGCACCAGCCAACATAGCTCCTTGACTATCGGCATTCATTAAACTAACTACAAATGCAATAACTCTTCCAGAAGCCTGGAATTGTCCCTGAGTTCCTAAGAATCCAAAGCTAGCTGTTATCAACTGCCATCCAACTCCTGCTGCGATAAACAAACTAACTCCTGAACCGAATCCCCATTTCTGGCAAACCTCATCCATAAACAAGATAGCCAATCCACCTAACATTAACTGAAAGATAACTATTCCTGTAAATCCTGGAGCCGCCTGAATACCCCCCATCATAACATAAATTATAGATTCAAATATTATGAAGAAGAATACCATTAACTTCTGTAATCCTTGAAAAAATTTCTTACCTTCTGCAGTACTAGTGTCAATATTCAATATCTGACTTCCAACTAATAGCTGCAAGATAATACTTGCCATAACGATAGGACCAATACCTAACGATATAATCGAACCAAAGTTAGTTCCTAAAATAACTGCTAAGAATTCGAACTGCTCTAAGAATCCTGGATCTGCTCCATAAAGTGCAATGTTGGACATTACAAAAAACGCAACTAGAATCATTAGAGTCCACTTTAACTTAACATTAAAACTCAACTTCTTTTCAGTAGGCGGAGTTACTTCAGGTAAATTATGCAGTATATCTCTAAGTGCCATGTTTTCTTTTATGATCTAATGATAATTACTCACTATCTTCAGCAGCATCATCTTTAACATCACTAGAATCTTCAATCTCTCTTTCAACTTTCAGCTCACCACCAGCTTTCTTAATCTTATCTTCAGCTGTCTTGCTAGCTTCTAAGGCTTTAATCTTAACTTTCTTACTAATCTCTCCCTTACCTAAAATCTTATGGTCTGAAAGATCAATCCATCCATCAACTAACTTGAACTTTCCAGTATTTCTCTCAATATCTCCTACATTAATCTTCTTTCTTCTATCCTTCTCATTCCCTCTACTTGTAATACCTTTCTTACCAAAATATTCATTTCCGTAAAGCTTGTTAATCAAAGTCTTCTTATGATCAGCTTTCTTTCCAGTTCCAGCCATTCCGATTCCACCCTTATGGCCACTCTTCTTCCATTTCTTTCTAGCACCGTGGCCATGATTAGTCTTTCCTCTCTGACCTACTGCCTTCTTTGTTTTCTTAGTCTTTATCATTTTAATTTATTAGATCAACCTCCGATAAATATCCTTTCCATCTCCCATATGATCCTATATTTGGGCCAATTACACTTTCATCGCCTTCACTAGTAGTTAGAACATAATGTCCATTTTGATCAGAAACAGTATATGTCCTAAAAAGCAAATCTGGATTTGCATCATCAGATGAATTTGGAACTGGTGATACCGTTTCAACAGTGCTTGTCCCATCAACCTCCCAAACTCTCTCAGTAAGATTGACAATGCCTCCCTTCAATCCCTCAAATCTATCTTTTCTAATCCTAAATTCTATCCTACTATCTTCCGTCATCCTAACATCTTTCCTATCAATTTATTAATATCTTTCTTATTGTTTCCTAAAACTCCATCAGGGTATTGCAACTTACTATTGATTCCGCCTCTTGGTGGATGTAATCTAAAGAATCCCTTAAGCTTAAAGTCCTTCAATTTCTTTCCATCTAACAATCCCTTAGCAACTTCTCCAGCATTAGCTTCAACTTTTTGCTTTCTACCTTCCTCACTCTCTGCTCTTTCCTTAACAAGCTTCTCTAAAGTTTTACTATCAATATCTCCGTATGCAACATAGTGCTTAACTCTCTTCAACATTCCAGCAATATTCTTATCATTACTATCAACAATTACACAAGCATATTTTCTTCTTAATCTCAATCTATTCAAAGTCTCAGCTACATCTTTCCTTACCTTAACCATTCCTGCAATTCTAATTACAGCAACCATCTTTGGTTCTTTCTTTTCTACTTTAGCTTTTTCTTCTGCCATTTTCTTCTATTTCACTTCTAATTTTTACGTGGCCTGCATCATCTTTAGATGATGTACCTTCATCATGCGACATCTATTGTGTCTTGCGAAAACCCAAGTTTTACCAAGGCTTCCTTGGCTCTTGTCTGGTGATCTCCTTGAAGCTCAACGGTATTTTCTCTTACCGTTCCGCCACATGCCAGGGCATGTTTAAGATCCTTGGCGACCTGTTTAAGGTCCACGCCTTCGAACCCTGAGATTACAGTTATAATCTTACCGAATTTTTTCTTTTCGGTAGAGATTTGTATTCTCTGTTCTGTTTTCGCGATTTCTTCACAAACACATGCTTGCAAAGGCAATCCACATTTCGGACATATATCCATTATTTGTTCTCAACAGGTTTATTTAACTTGTTGAATGTTAATAGCTTAGCTATTGTTCTCTTAATCTCTCTAATCTTGATCTTACGGCCCTTAGCTACATTTACTCTTTCCTTCATCAATTCCATTCTAAGCTCATTAACTTTTTCTTCTCTTTCCTTATTACTCATCTTCTGAATATCTGAATTTTTTATTACTGCCATCTTATTCCTTATTAGCCTCCTCTGCTTTATCAATCTTATCATCTAATATAGCCTGATCGTCTTCAGCACTAACGCCCTCTTCAATTTCTTCCTCAATAGCCATAGCATCTCCTTCAACTTCTGGAGTTTCTCTAACTCCCTTAGTAGTTGGTTCAGTAGCTTCTTCCATTGTTAGCTTGTCTTTTTCTTCTTCAGCTTTAGCAACTTCTCCAGCAGCCACCGCAACCTTTTCCGCCCCCTCATCTATCTTAGCAGACTTGCTCTTCGTTCCTTTTGTCGATTTTCTCTTCTTCTTAGGTTCCTCCACTTCTTCAACCATTCCAAGCTTGCTCCTCATCTCATCATCTACATCAATCTTATCGAAGATCTTTGCAGTTGGTGGCATTATAGCAACCTTTACTCCAATGATTCCAGTCTTAGTTAATCCAGTAGCTTGAGCTCTATCAACTTCCTTTGATGAATCTCCAGCTTTCTTCAAATATCCTTCAGCGAATCTCCATGACTTAGCTCTCTCGCTTGGCAACTTACCAGTTAATCTCAATTCACATCCTAGAGCACCAGCTTTCATAATCTCTTGTAGCTTCCTATATGCAATAACCTTAAACTTCAAGTTACCCATTCTTTCAAGAGCCATCGCAATCTCATCAGCAACACCTTGTGCATCAAACAATGGATTCTCAATCTCACTAATTTCTATATGAGGGTTTTCTAACTTGAACCTTTTCTTCAAAACTTCAGTCAACTGCTGGATCTGTTCACCCTTTCTACCAATAACCAAACCTGGCTTACTAGTTGAAATTATAATCTTCTCTCCAACTGGAGTATACTCAATATCCAAGTTACTAATCTTTCCCTTACCTAACTGTCTCTTGATATATTCTTTAATTCCAAATTCTTCCTTCTTCAACTTAACGAACTTATATGCTTCCATCTTACATCTCCGTTGTTTTACTTAAAGCATCAATACATGCCTTAGCCAAATTTAATGTTGTTCTTTTCTTCCCTGTTGTAACGCTATAAACGTCCTTTATTCCAGCGATCTTCAAAATCTTCTTCAACTCATCTCCTGCAACTAATCCTGTACCTTGAGCAGCTGGCATTAACTTAACTCTACAACTTCCAGCCTTACCTTCTACAGTAAACGGAACAGTATGTGGTTCACCACAAGTACAGTCAAAACTACTACAAGCCTTCTTTATTTTCATTAAGTTCAACTTAGCCTTTCTAACTGCCTTCGCTCTAGCTGGCAATGTCTCTTGAGCTCTTCCATAACCAAGACCAATATAACCTTCACTTCCAGCAACTGCCATACATGAGAATGTAGCAACATTACCTTCCTTAGTCTTTCTCTGAGTTTGTCTCCAAGCTCTTCTCTTTCCACCACCAAACTTACCCTTAGCCTGACCAATATTCAAAATATCTTCCTTAGTCTTCAATAGCGTATCAACTATTTCTGGCTCCAAGATTCTATGTGTAAGCGCCTCATCAATATCCTTAATCTTTCCAGCCTTAACCTGTTTACCTAGAGCAGTTTTTGGCTTCCATTCTTCAAGCTCTCTAGCTTGCTGTTCTTTCAACCTTTCTTCCCTAGCTTTCTCTATCTCTGCTTTTGACTTGGGCTTAAAATCCCTTCGGTCATTTCCACGACCTCTTGGCCTTGCATTTTCCATTGGTTTCTTTTCTTCTGCCATTATTTCAATCCTCCCTTAACTTTTTCTACAAAATCATATTTATTAATCATTTCATCAGTAGGTAATACTTCTTCATTATGTGGAATCTCCAATCCACCTTCAGCAACTCCTTTAACTGCAGCATAAACTCTGCTACCCTTTGTATTAGGAATCAATCCAGTATCTAATATTACTTTATCCACATTCTTTGCTTTAGCTTTATTAGCTAACAACATTCCTCCAAGATAACAAGCTGCAAGACTCTTAAGACTTCCAGCCTTTTCCTTTGGCCATCTGTATCTCAAAAACTCCTTTGTACTAACCTCACAAATTACCTTGTCCTGAGCATTAACACTTTCAACTACTTGCAATAGTATATACTTGTTAGACTTTCTAACTACTAATCTTGGAATATTTCCTTTTAGTAGGTTCAATCTCTTAGTATAGTTTGTCTTATTCTCTCTTCGTCTTCTTCTGTCTAGTCTTTTCATTATTTCTTACCTCCAGTCTTTTTAGTTGGATTCTTCTTTGTTTCCTTAACTTCCTTCTTAGCAGTCTTCTTCATCTTATTAGCTTCCATTTTCTTCTTTATCTTCTTTGTCTCTGGCTTTCTATCTTTGCTTACCTTATCAAAATCAACATCATCATGTGCCTTCAAATAATCTCTCATAGCAGCCTTACTTCTAAAATCTCTCATTCTAATTTTATTTCTTATCTTCCAATATAATTCTCTATCCAAAACTCCTCTATCTCTCAAACTCATAGCATACTCTCTCAACTTTCTAGTTATCTTAACATACTCTTGCTTTCTCTTGTTAACTTTCATCTTAATCTTTCCAGGCCCCCTTCTATGCTTTCTCTTAACATTTGTCTTTCTACCCTTAACAGGCTTAATGCTAATTATTCCTTCACCATGGAGTTGCTTAATATCCTGTCTAGTAATAGCTTCCTTGATCTCATTCAAGTTCTCTGACTTAAACTGCAGTCTACCTTTACCAACGCCAAGTGCCTTAGCTGCTAGTTCTTTCTTCTTTGCTAGATTCATTTCTTCTTCTCCTTAACTTTAGATTTACTTGCAACATTTACATCAGCCTTCTTTTCTTTTGTTTTATCTTCCAATCCTTCCTTCTTCTCTTCCTTAGCCTTCTCCTTTTTCTCGGCTTCCTTCTTTGCCTTCTCTTCAGCTTCCTTAGCCTTCTTATCTCTAGCTATCTTGTCAGCCTTTCTCTTATCTTTCTTATCCTTAGCTTCCTTCATTTTATTTTCTAGATCTTTCAAAAACTTAGCTGCATCAAATCTGTACAACTCAATCTTATCCTTAACAACCCTCTCAGCAATAGCTTTCTTATTCTTGTCCCCAACCTTTCCTAGTATTCCAATCATATCCTTCCCAATTTTACTCAAATCAGTAACATTGAAAATCTTTACAACTTCCTTGCCCTTAACCAAATGTCTACCAGCATTTTCATTCTTAAATCCAACCTTAACTTTTCTAACTCTTCCAGCTCTATTTAATCTAATCTTGTTATCTCTACCATTAGGGAATCTGTACTTAACTTTCTTCTTTCTTCTAACTCCTAACTTTGAATACTTATGAGCATCTACTTGTCTAAATACTGGTTTTGCCTTTGTCATTCTAAATAAACCCTCCCTGGTTTTTGTATAATGAAAATTCCATCTTGGTAAATTCTTCTATCCTTCCCTCTAACCTTTGCACCTTTCTCAATATTGGTTGCAACTTGACCAGCCTTCTCAATATCATGGCTAGTAATAACAACGTCCTCTCCGTTAACCTTAACATCAACTCCAGGAATGGTATCGATAATTCTATCCTTCTTCTCTCCCAAGAAGTTCTTAATCGTAAACTTATTACTATTCCCATCAAAACTAACATTCATTGGGAAGTGTACATTTGAAACTCTCAACTTATACTCAAAACCTTCAGTTAGCCCTTTAACCATATTCTTAACATGTGCCTTGAAAGTTCCGAAAAGCTTTCTCTCTATCTTTCTATTTCTCTCAGCACTAATAACAACCTTATTTCCCTGAACTGCAACATCTAACAAACTAACCAACTTCCTCTTAATCTCTTTATCATTTTTCTTAACTGTCAATACTCCATCTTCAACACTAGCACTAACTCCTTCAGGTAATTCAATTTCCTCGTACAAACTATCTTTATCATCCTTTCTACTGTTAGCTGGATTATTCTCTACAACTTCCTCAATTACTTCTTCCACTGTCTCTTCCTCATTAGTTGATTCGGGAACTTCTTCTTGCTTCTCTTCTACAGTTTCTTCCATTTTCTCTTCAGTATTCTCAGTAGTTTGCTTTTCTTCTTCTGCCATTAGTACATATAAGCCATTAGGCTTCCTCCCAAATTTTCTTCTTCAGCTTCCATGTGCTTCTTCAATCCCTTATTGGTTGAAACAACAACAAATCCAAAATTCTTAGCTGGAAGATATCTTCTTACGTAGAAATTAATCTTATCTCTCTTCACTGTATATCTTGGCTTAATCGACTTAATCATATTCAAATCCTTGATCTCAACCTTCAACTTAGTTCCATCAACTTCATAATCTAACAATCCGCCTTCCTTAGCTAAATCCAAAATGTGCCTCAATAACTTAGAGTGCTTAGTTAGAACTACCTTTGTCTTTCTAGCCTTTTTGGCATTCATTATTACATTCAATCCGTCTGCTACAATATCTTGACTCATCTTAACTATACTTCTTGAAACCAAGGTCCTCCGCAATTTCTCTAAAGCAATGTCTACAAATATTCAATTCATAGCTACTTATCATAGCCCCAAATCTTCCACATCTTTCACATTTCTTCTGCGCGATTCCAGTAGTTCGATCCTTTGGCTTATTATGCTTGATAAGCTTGTTCCTCATAGCAGGTTTATTTCTAAACTGCTTCAACTGCTTTCTCCAATCACTTGCTGTCATTTTACTTTTTACCCTCCAGTACATTTAGATTAAAATGCTTCTTCATATAATCAACAATCTCATCTTGAGTAACTTCTTGTCTCTTAGGATACTTTCCTGTTTTAATTTTTCTAAGCTTAACACTCTTACCTTTTCTCTTGAAAACCAACATAACTTCAAATCCGCTGATACCAATATCTCTATCGTACTCAAGACCAGGAATTTCAATATATTCATGAATTCCAAAACAGAATTGATTAGTTGTAATCTGTTTCTTTTTAATTGTATTATCTACTGCAACGAAG
Source organism: Candidatus Woesearchaeota archaeon (assembly GCA_964344105.1). Lineage (GTDB taxonomy): Archaea > Nanobdellota > Nanobdellia > Pacearchaeales > GW2011-AR1 > ARS1285. Next base: position 53,657 of record CAYFMD010000002.1, read on the forward strand.
AATCTCTCCAATAAATCATGAATCTTCTTCTTATCTCTAATTGTGATCTTAGCTCCTGACTTCTTTCCAGGACTAATTCCGAAAGTTGGGATTCTTCTAGTTGATCTAACAACATAAATATTATTTCTTCCGGTTATCATTTCTAATAGTTTTATTGACTTCTCCAACTTATCTTCAGTCCCACCAGTATGCAGAACCATTTTTTCTATTTCAATTTCTTGCATTGGGTTTTTCTTCATGTGACCTGAATCAGATTTATCTGATTTACCTACTTCCACTTCAGCTTTAGTTTCTTGTACTTGTTCCATCTTACATAGCTATAACGTTCTTTACCCAAACGTTAACTTTCTCCTTATCATGATCTATTACTGCAATCTTCTTTCCACCTTGCTCAATAATATTTGCAATCTTACCTTGAACACCTGTGTGCTTTCCATGAATAACATAACCTTCGCTACCCTTATCCATCTTAACAACCTTGCTTATCTTACCATCCTTCAAACTAACAATTGCAGTATCTCCAACAGCAGCTTTCTCCTTAGAGATAATATTCTTTCCATCCATCAAGTTAAATTGAATACCCCTCTTACCTAGATTCTTCTTGCCAATAATCTTAAGGACCTTCTTATCAGCATCCTTTGCTTCCTCAAACTTGAACTTCTTATTTGTTCCAAGAAGAACTCTGAAATCCTTTCCACCAGCACTAACTACATCAAACAAGGCTACTGGATAGTTTGTATCTCTAACTTCCTTCCCACTTACCTTAACTTGCTTTTCATTCAATGCCTTCTTTAATTCCTTAGTTGTTCTTACCATCTTCAAAACATCCCTCATTACAACACTCAATGGAATTGAATTACTATTATTGTGGCTACTAGCCGCTACATACTTATTTCCCTTCTTGGCTACAGGCCAAAAATTACCCATGTTGTGTCTGTTCTTATGCATTTTTACTTCTTAGCCTCCTTGTTTTCTTTCTTATCATCTTTCTTCTTCTCAGTCTTCTTCGTTTCCTTTCTCTCCAAAGCAGCCTTTCTCTTCTTATCACTTAAGTCTAATTCCTTAATCATCAAATTACTTGGAGCAAACTTAACGCTAGTCTTTGTTCCATCCTTCTTAGTTCTATAAATACCATCAATCTCAACTTTCATCTTCTTCAAATCCACATTCTCAATCTTTCCAGTCTTACCTTTAAACTCCCCCCTCATTATTGAAACATTATCTCCCTTTCTAACTGGGAAGCTTCTCTTCTCATGTTTCTTCCTTAGATCCTTACTTAAAGTTACACTTACCATTTTTCTTCTCAAATGCAATGGAGCATTAGCTACATACTTTCTCTGCTTTCTAGGTTGCTTACTCCCTGTCCATGATGCTGAAAATTTGTTTTTCATTATAGTACAAACCTCGCTATTTTATTTACAAACGGCCATCTTTCACCAGCTTCTTTAGCTATTGGTCCTTTAATCTGAGTTCCCTTTGGATTACCTTTTTCATCCTTCAATAAAGCAACTGCATTATCTTGGAATGCAACTCTCTCACCAGTGAATCTTCTGAAAGGCTTCTTCTGTCTGATAACAACCGCATCGAAAACTTCTCCCTTCATCTTAGGATCTCCCTTTCTAACCGAAACTTTAACCCAATCTCCAATCTTAGCATATTGCTGTCTACCCTTTCTAGTCTTTCCACCCTTAACACTAACAATCTTAACGATTCTTGCTCCACTATTATCACTAGCTGTACATAGCGTTCCAATATTCATACTCTTAGTCGCCTTAGCTGCAAATCCTTTCATTATTTCTTTCCTCCAGCTTTTGTTTCTTTACTTTCCTTATCAGCTTTACCTGTAACCACGAAATGTATTATCTTACTGATAGGCCTGCATTCTTTAATTTCAACATAATCTCCAAGGTTGATGTCCTTAGCCATGCAATCTGGAACTCTAGCATGAAGCTTAGTCTTTCTCTTTGAGTATCTCTCGTACTTCTTTATGTAAATTGTTCTTTCAAACTCAATTACAATTCTCTTCGGGAATTTCTTAATAACAGTTCCACTAAAAGTTCTTCCTCTAAGACTTATGTCTCCATGAGTTGGACACGCAAAGTCCTTACATTCTACTTTCTCAGTTTTTGCTGCTGTCATCTTGAATTTCTTTGAAATTTAAGAACCTGAAATTTTTAATTTCAGGATTTTATTTCTTGTTCCCTCCCATTGGTACTAATTTAATTTGAACATGTGATCTCTTGTGCTTTCCTTGACCGAATCTCTTCATTGGCCTTGAAGCAACATTTGCCATGCAAGTTAGCTTTACCTTCTCTAACTCTAACTCATGGTTAATTGCATTAGCTTTTAAACTTTTCAGTAACATTGAAAACTCCTTAACTGCATTCAAAGGATATCTTCCACTCATCATCTTACCTTTTCTGTGAGGGATCTCTCCTCTCATTGGAACAGCCGCTCTCATCTTACTAACTTCCTCAAGATCTGCTATTGCATCTTCGATGTTCTTGTTCTTGATGAAGTTGCAAACAGCAACCGCATGTTTAGTTGAAATTCTAAGATCCCTTCCATTAACAACTACCTCAGTTCTCTTTGGGCCTGTACTTTTCTTTTCTGATTTCTTTTTAGTATCTTTAACATCTTTATCACTCGCGGCAGATTTTTCCTCGTTTCCACTTTCCTTATCCTTCGTTTCCTTTTTAGAGCTACCAGTATCTACAACAGGAGCCTTATCCTCAGTATCTTTAACTTCAGTTACAGGCTTCTCATTCTTTACATCTTCCATCTTCTGATTATCTATCTCCTTCTGCTCTACCATATTTGAACTTCTCCAAAGTTTAAAATTTTAATTTTCATCATTTTATGCCGCTCCCTCATACCTCCTAATAGCCTCATCTATTCCATCTAAGCCAGCATCGGGATTTCTTCCAAAGTATTGAGCAGAATTAACTAGAAACGCTGTAGCAGCATCCATCAAATCTCCAACAGGTTCATCGTTAATTGGACAAATAGGCCTGCCCAATTCCTCAACAAGAACTCCCAACTCATAACTAAAAGTATCAATTACCAATCTTGCTATATTATCATAATTTGTCATCTTACTTCACGCTCCTTGATGCACTTGACCTTGTAGCTCCAACACCAGCTGATCCGTGCTTTACTTTATTTCTTGTTAGCGAAAATTCTCCAAGTCTATGTCCCAACATATCTCCAGTAACATCGATTGGAACAAACTGCTTTCCGTTGTAAACATTTATCCTCATTCCAACCATTCCAGGAACAATAACCAAATGTCTCAAGTGAGTCTTAATCTGCTTATTCTTATCTAACTTAGTCTTACAAACGGTCAAGAACTTATGCAACTCGTCATATTGCCTCAAAGCAGTTCTCTTCTCATTAGACTTCAACAACTTAGCAAACTCTCTAATATCAAGAGCCTTTAGCTCATCCAGAGATTTACCTCTATAACTGAATTCTTTCTTCCCTACTACTTGCTTTTCATCTGCCATTATCTTTTCTTCCTTCCTGTTTTCTTTGGTCTAATATGTCCAACCTTTCTTCCTGGCGGTGCGTTTCTCTTAGCAATCTTGCTTTTAATTCTTTTTCCTCTTCCACCACCAAATGGATGATCGATAGCGTTAACCTTAACAGCACTTGTTCTATGCCACTTTCTACCTTGAGCTTTCATTCTATGGTGCTGCTTACCTGCCTTAACAATAGGTTTCATCTTTCTACCGTCTCCAGCAACAATTCCAACAACAGCTCTACAATCTTCATTCAACTTTATCCTTCTTCTTCTAATCAATAATTCAACCTTGCCATTTTCATTTGAAGTAACAGTAGCAGAACTTCCACCAGCTCTCAATAACTTTCCACCCATTCCAGGAACGCTCTCAACATTGAAAACCTTAGTTCCAGTTGCCAAATCCTTCAACATCAAAACATCTCCAACTTCAGGATCCTTATTCTCTGCTCTCTTACCAATACTAATTTCCTGACCTTCATAAACTCCCTCAGCAGCAGGTACAATAAATCTAGCCTTTTCTTTATCAGAAACTTTAACCTCAATCTCAGCCAATGGGCTAGTATGTCCAGCACTATTGAACAACTTAATTATCTTAGCTTGACCTTCAACCTTCAAAGCAGGATAACTAATCTTATGTCTATAAGCTCTAGGCCTAACTCTGAAAGTCATACTTCCCTTTCCTCTAGCCTGTTGTGTTATTCTCTTAGCCATTTTATATCATTCCTAATGTTGTAGCAACATCAACTGCAAGATTGCTTGGATTTAGTTTAGCATAAACATATTTCTTATTCCCTCTAATCAAACTATTAACACTATCTACCTTAACGTTGAATCCTTCCTCAATATCCTTCTTAACTTTATCCTTCTTCATTCTTCTATCTACTTCAAACACCAATGTGTTATTCATTTCAATCAATCTAACTGCCTTTTCTGATGTAACTGGTCTCAACATTATTCTTCCTTCTCCTCAGATTTACTTTTAGCCTTATTTGCCTTTTTCTTAACATCCTTCTTCTTTCTAGCTTCATTCTTAACTTTTCTAGCATCAACTTTCTTCTCTTCCTTCTTACCCTCAGCCTTATCCTTCTTACTATCAAAAATCTTCTCCAAATCTGCAACAGCCTTCTCGCTGAATAGAGTCAATCTAGCTCCACCATCCGCTAAATCACTAACTTGCAAATCATTAACCTTCACAACATCAATTCCGTTAACATTCTTATCCTCATCATTTCCAACAACAAATAACAAACCAGCATTTTGCTTATACTTTCTTCCTCTCATCTTACCCTTTCCAGCTCTAACACTCTTCTCTTGAATTGCAACTTCGTACAAATCTCCTAAGATCTTCTTTAAACTATCCAAGAACTCCTTAGTCTTTAATTCAACAACTTTATCTTCAATAACTAATGGGAAATCTCCAGATGCTTTATCAACTCTAGCATACTTACTCTCAATCTCCTTTGGAGTTGAAACATAAGTCAATGAACTCAATAGAGCCTTCAACATTTCCTTTCTGTTAACCTTAACTAATCCAGTTGATCCCTTTGGAGGATGAGCTCTTCTACCGCCTCTAGTGAATGGAACAATTGCACCTTCCCATGAGAACTGAGTTCCCCTTCTCCAGAAAGCTTTCTTTGGCATTCTAGCCATTCCTCTTCCTCTGTCCGACTTCCAAGCATGTCTTAGATGTCTAACATTTCCTGAAGCAGATCTATCCATACCTGCTCTATAAGTATTTGAATAAGGCTGCTTTATTCTCTCAGCCTCTACAACCTTACTAATAATATCAATTCTTACTGGCTCTTCGAATAACTTAGTATCCATTTCCTTAACCTTCTTACCTTCCTTACTCAATACTTGAACTTTCATCTTAACTCAATAAACTCCATATTTTTCTTAGCTTGATTTTTACTTCCTCTAACTGGCATTGTAAAAAACAATGGTCTCTTTGAAGGACCAGTCACAGAACCATGAACAATAACATAATCATTCTTAATCATTCCATATTTCTTGAAACCCTTATCAGGATTAATATTATCTTCCTCGATAGAACCAATCTTCAAAACCTTTCCATTATTGATAACTCTACTAAAGTAACCAGTTTGACCTGCCATTGGCTGAGTATATTCAACTCTAGCTGGATGCCATGGTCCTCCCGATCCAGGACCTCTAACTCCTTTCTCCGACTTATGAGATCTCAACTTCAATCCAAATCTTTTTGTTGGACCTTGTGTACCCTTACCAATTGTAACTCCTCTAATATCTACCAAACCACTCTTCATAAAATTCTCATCCATAAACTCGCTAACTTTCATCTCCTTAGCAGCATTTTCCTTAATCCAATTAATCTTCTCTTCCTTGCTTCCGCTTAAAGCAACCTCAATCATATCTGGCTTCTTTTTAACTCCAGTCTTCTTAACTTGACTGTATAAAATAACTCGAACATCGTCGTAATCATCTTCTTTAACATCCTCTATTTTCTTTTTAACTTCCTTAGGAAGCTTAACTTTTTTCTTAACTTCCTTATCAATATTAGAATTTAGAACTTCACCCACCACCTTACCATTTTTGTAAAATCTTGTAGAAAAAATCTTAACCGTTGGGAACTCAATAATAGTCACCGGAACAGTTATTCTTTGACCCTTAGTCAAAGAGCTTGAGCCATTGTCTCTCACAAAAGCACTCATCATCCCCACCTTATAACCAATAAAACCCAAAAGACCAACACCATCTCTATTAAGGGTCTTGAAGCTCGCACTAGGAATAACCTTCGCTGCCCTCTTTCGAGGCCAGAACTGCAAACTTCCATGTCTCATATGTCCACGATGTCCCATATTCTATCTTTCCGATTTGATTCTCAAATTTCTTTGCGAATTTAGTCACCTCCAGGTATATGATAATTAACTCAGAAAAACGCTCCTGAGCTACTCAGTAAAAACCGAGCGCTATCAAAAACCCAAACCTAAGATACGTCTATCTTAGTATAAACTTGAAATTACCTACAAAAAAGGGTATTTAAAGCTTCCTAAACAGTAAATTCCTTCTCAACCACCTTCTCCTCACCATCCACAATTAACTTCCTCAAAACCTTACCTTTCCTCTTAGCATCTTCTTTAATCTTAGCATAATCCTCTCCAGCCTCCTTCTTAAGCTCATCACTTACAACAATCTCATCAATCATGTATGTATGTCCTACTGTAACTTCCTTAAAATCCTTAACATCAAATAATAAGCTATTAACAAGATCCTTATCATCAGTCTTCAACTTACAAAAATCAACTTTAATCTCAGCCTCTCCCTTACTACTTGGTTTAGCGCTTTTAGGAGACTTCGGCTTAATCTTCAACTCAGTATTCCCAACTTTAAAACTCAAACCAAAGAAACACTTTGGAAATTTATCCAGAAGCTCAACCATCTTGCTTCCAGTCATTTCTCTCTCTAAAACATATTTCTTAATTCCAAGAGCATTCTTCTTCTCATCATAATCAAACTGACCATCCAAATCAAGAGTAGTCATAATAACTCCACTAACCTTAACTTCATCATCTCCAATCTTCTCTGCCAAAAATCTAACCAACTCATTACTATATTCTGCAGTTGTCCCAATTCTAAAAATTCCTTTAGCCTGGGCCTTACAAGTCACCATCGCCTTATTCTTGAACTCTCCTCGACTAAACTTTACAAACTGCAAGTGAGCAAGATCATCTACCTCATCATCAAATATCTTGTTAATAAAAAACTTCATAACATAAGATCTTAATTTCAATTTATAAACCTTACCTTTAAATAAATAAAATTCCTAAAATAAAAAAGAGAAAATGTTAATGCCGCCTATCTTCATACTTTTGCACGTCTTTATTATAGCATTGATTCTAAACCTTGTTTGGGAATTTACTCACGCCATCCTCTATAAAACCTGTCTAAAAATGAACATTAGAGATGAAGCAAAACTTCTTTACAAAATGTCAACAAAGGATGCAATATTAGTTACAGTATTTTATGTTCTAAGCGGAGTTATATTCAATAATATCAATCCATTCATCCATCTCCCACAATTATTCACTTTCATCGGATTTACGATAGTCTTCGCATACTTCGATGAGAGAATCTCAATTAAAAAAGGAAGGTGGAAATATGCTAAAGACATGCCTCTTCTTCTAAAGGTAGGAATAACACCCTTAGTTGAACTAGCAATAACTGGAACAATCACTTTAGCAATCATATTTTCATACGTTTCAATATAATGGAAATCTTCAAAATAATCGGAATCATTGGACTTCTCTTAATAATTTCAGGGGTTCTAATAAAAAAGAAAAACAGAAAACTTCGAGATAAAATCTACATTCTCGGAGGCCTTTGTCTAGCCGCCTACAGCTATCATATTATGGATTATATTTTCATAACACTTCAATTAGTTTTCATAATAGTAGCAATCTATGATCTGATTAGAATTAATCACAATCCTTAAAATTTTATATTTTTAGGAGATGGAAAATTATCAAAAATTTTCCATATTAATGAACCGATGACCTTCTTCAGAAATATTATAATTGATTAACTTAAACTTTCCTTCTAGTTCCGCTCTAACTCTTAACAATATTTCTGGATCTGCAGAATATACCATAACTGATCCTCCACCTCCTCCCAGCGGAAAACAAACTGCTCCATGTTTCTTACAAACCTCGTCAATCTGATTAGCCCCCGGACTCATATAATATTCACACAATTTTTTTCTAATCGTAACATAATCTTCAACAGGCTTCTCAATAGCCTTCCAATCTTTATTTCTTATAGCCTCTCTATATGCATAAGCTAAATCCATTAATTTTCTCTGCAACTTAAATCCTTCAACATTTCTCAATCCTTCTCTCCAAACAGCATTAACATCTGCACTAAATCTTTCTTGACAAAAATATACATCCAACCTTTTTCTTAATTCAGGATAATCCTCTTTATTCAAGATAGTTTGTCTAATCGAACTACCATAAAAATTTCCTTCTCCAGGAATTCCATATGGGAACCAAATGTAATCTCTCACTCCTCCATAAACCGCACAGCTTTGCTCTTGAGTACCTGTCAAACTAACTCCAAAATCCTCTTCAATCATTGAGGCCATCCCAACTATCTGGTCATTATTGTATTTATTTCCAGTTAGCTTATTAGCAAACAACGCAACAGCAGTACTAACTGCAGCACTTCCTCCCATTCCAGCACTCTTAAACTTCGGATCATGATTTCTTATGGTAAACTTAACGCCATCTAATCCAAAAATGTTCATTAAGACCAAAAGATAATTTTCTTTGTTGTGAGTCACTTCATCCTTTTTAGCCAATCTAACATAATCATAATCCCAAGACTCTACACATAACATTCCTTTTTCTATTGGACTAGCAACAATATCTGTTCCAACATCAATAGAGATGCCTACTGTTCTGGGCATCTCTTCAGACCACTTCATCCTTTCATCATTTCTCTCAACATCATTATGCCTGTAATAAATATGCTGCCATGCTCTCATATCTAAAGTACTTCCCGGACCATCAATTCTCAAGAAAACTGTTATTCCTGGAAGCCTATCTTCCTCTTTGGCTTTCACCAATTTTTCATGTAAGTCCATGCTAAATTTACCTAAAATTCATATTTAAGGATTTATGTTTACTAAACATTATTAAATGACATTTAGCTATTACTAGCATGCTAAAAGGGGATAATGTTCGAGACATTCTAAACTATTTACTAGTAATTGGAATCTTCATACTAGCCTTTCTAGTAATAAGGCCAATATTCTTCGCAATAATTTATGGATTGCTGTTTGCATACATTTTATCTCCAATATACAGATTTGTAAGAAGAAAACTGGGAAATGAAAACCTGGCTGCGTTAGTTGTTTGCTTAGGAATATTTGTCCTAGTTACAGTAGTTTTTGGAATCCTCCTAGGAACCATGTTCAATCAAATAATAAATGTGTATTTTGCCGCTCAAAAAATAAATCTAACTAAAATCTTAGAGGCCATGCTCCCTCTTTCTTCAGAGATTTCATCTAACTTAGCAAACTCTATTGAGGTGTCTTTCTCAAACCTTCTAACGAGTTATGCTAGCAAGATCGGAGACATAATCTTCAACTTACCTAATTTGCTACTTCAACTACTTGTAGTTTTCTTAATATTATTCTATTCTCTAAGAGATGGAGAAAAGGCAACAAAATATCTAAAGGGATTGTCTCCAATGAGAAGAGACGTACAAGCAAAATTCTCACAACACTTTAAGGACATCACAAATTCTGTTTTAGTCGGTCAAATTGTTGTAGGGGTTATACAGGGAATAGTGGCAGGAATTGGTTATTTCATTTTCGGAGTTCCAAATGCTTTGTTAATGACTGTACTAACAATGATCATAGGAGTTGTTCCAATAATCGGCCCTTGGCTAGTTTGGATACCAATAGATATCTATCTATTCACAGCAGACAGAACTGGAGCAGGTTTGGGGTTATTCCTCTACGGACTTTTCCTAATTAACTGGGTAGATACAATAATCAGACCAATGATAGTATCAAGAAGAACTCAAATCAATCCAGCAATAATCTTAATAGGGATGATCGGTGGACTATACGTATTCGGCCTATTGGGATTAATCATTGGACCATTAATCTTAGCTTACGTAATACTTGTAATGGAACTTTACAGAAAACAATCTTTCGGAGATGACATTATCTTCAAGAAGATAAAAGACTACAATCCTTTTAGGTAAAGAATAAATATCTCAATAAAATTACCCAACCGGCCTTATATTAAACTAGATTAAAGAAACTCAAGATCAAGCGCATTTATAATCTTCATTACTAAAGTCCCAAGTACAAATCTCATCATCTCTGCACATTTCCTTAACTATTTCATAGGTAGTAGTATCTACACAATCTCCTGCACCGCAACTGGAAACTGTCCGAACCTCCAAAACTTGAGAGACATCTTCCGAACACTCTGTTGTTACAACTGTTGGACGGCAAAGAACACTATGTCCTTGTTTAATACGACATTCTCCTCCAAAACAATGCATGCAGTTAGGATAAATGCTTGGATTACTTGGATCATACTCAGAATCGCAATCTGCATGAGATGAACAAGCTATTCCAGTCGAACCAGGGTTCTTCTCAATTGGATCTTCCGGAATCTCCTCTTCAGCACCTTCAGGCCCTTCTTCAACACATATCCCTTCTAAACAAGTACCCTCATAACCGAAATTATCGTCAGTACATGATTCACCATTATTAACATACTCATCTTTCTCTTCATCACAACACTCATCATCATCAAATGACTTACAAAAAATAATTCCCAACTCCTCTTCCTTATCATCTCCTACAAAAAGCTCCCCAAACAATCCTCCCAAGGGTCCTGGGCCAATCGTTCCCAACCCATCTTCGCTCTCACCATCTCCACTAAAATTCATAACTAACAAAAAAGCAACTAAAAGAACAACTACTCCAATAACTAAATTCCTATTAAAACCATTATTAGAATTTTTCTTATCAACACTCTTTTTCTTAGCCATCTTTTCAAAATCTAAAACCCTTTTTATTATTTAAATCTATGGGCGAGGCCCACAATGATTCTCAGAATAGTCCTCATCATCCACTACGCACTTTGGATTCTCAAAATCACAACCTATATCAACCAGTTCTGCTCTTAATTCGGGATCAAACCCTCTATCAATAGCTTTTCTTTGATCATAAGGTACACAAGAAACACAAACTGGGATTTTTTGAGGATCTGTCTCACCAACCTTTGGATATTCCCAAGGATCTTTTTTATAACAAAATGGTTTATCTATTGTACAACCTTTATTTGGGCCTTGAACACTAACTAATGTACCATCTGGAAGTTCTATAGGGGGATTCAAAGGAATGTTTGGTGCAAAATTAAAGTCACCTTTTTTACTATTTACTCCATTGTGCAGCTCAGTCTTATAATATCTTTCACCTAGGCTGCAAGTCTGACAATCACCAGGGCAATTAAACATATTTTCTCCATAGTTCCTAGTATCGCACCTACCATCATTATTACAGGGGCCTTCAAAGTCATCTCTATCTTCATCATCCTCAGAACAAACGCCATCTAAACATATTCCTTGACCTCCATCTTCTAATAAGCAAAATGTATAATCTGGAACATTATCTCCTCTCAGCTTGCAACCATCTTCTTCTTCATCCGCCTCTGCAGGAGCATCATCAAATAACCAGCCCATAATAGATCTAAGAAAACCAAAGCTCTCTGAAGCCTCTTCAAAAGAAGGCGTGTCTCTTTCATCAGGATCTTCCACACTATCTGCAAAAGTAGCATTACCAGTTATCCCTCCAGAACTAAAAATAAAGATCCATAGTAAAACTACTACTATCCCCAAGATTAAATTCTTATTAATTTCTTTTTTCTGACTATTTTTCTTCTTAGCCATTTTTCAAATCTACCTATAAGGCCCACAATAATTTTCTGTAGGATCTTCCTCGCCCTTACAATAGTGTTCTCCTGCTTTACCTGAGCACCCTATACCCACCTCTGCCTTTGCCCAATTTTTTGGATAATTTCCTTTCCCAATTTTCTCATTTGATGGAACACAAGCAACACAAGTCTGACTAGTCTGACCGATCTTACTACTGCCTAGGGGGAGTGGTCCAGTAAATTTCTTATAGCAAAATGGTTTATCTATAGTACAACCTTTATTGGGTCCTACGACTGTAATCAAAGAACCATCAGGAAGTTCTATAGGAGGATTCAATGGAATATTTGGCGCAAAAATATTTTCAGGAGTTGTTTTTGAATTCACCTCATAGTAATTGCCAATCACACAATGCTTACAATCGCTAGGACAATTCTCCATACTTTCTCCGTAAGTCTGGGTATCGCATATACCATCATTATTACATTGCCCACAATCATCCGGACAATTCTCCCTAGTTTCAAAATTATCTCTCCACTCACACACTCCATTATTATTACACGGCACTTCATCACCATATTCATTTTCATAATCTTCATCGCATATGCAACTTTCTCCATAATTGGGATGCTCTTCTGTTCTCCCGGGGTCTTCTTTGCATCTCCATTGCCTAGCACCAACCTCTTTGCATATAGTATTCAATGAAAGGGGATCTCCATTTTCTCCAAAACATTCCTCACTACATCCCCCTGGAATTTCACTAACTTCATTTTCTGCAGGAGCATCATCAAATAACCATCCAACAGCTGCTCTAACCACTCCTTCTAAAAACCCTTCTTCTTCTAACTCTCCAATACTATCTGCAAAAGTTACATTCCCAGTTATCCCTCCTCTAAAAACAAAAAACAATATAACCAAAACTAATACTACTAACCCTGCAGCTAACCAATTCCTATTCACACCTTTTTTCTTTTTTGCCACAATCAAACAATAAACTAAAACTAATATTTAAATCCATCTATAACTTAAATTTATAAACATCATATCACTATTCTAAAAAGAGGTGAACAATGCAAGATATCTTCCTAGGAATTAGTTTAGTAATTTTAGTAGTTCTAGTAATATCTTTCGTTATGCGTATCCTCAAACAACCGCTAATTATTGGTTACATTATTTCAGGAATTGTTGTTGGACCATTATTGCTAAATATCCTACCAGAAGGTGAAACAATGACTACCTTCGCAGAAATGGGCATAGCATTCCTACTTTTTATCGTAGGTCTACATTTATCTCCCAAGGTTGTTAAAGAAGTTGGAGGCATCTCTCTAGTAACTGCTATTGGCCAGGTATTATTTACTGTAGCCATCGGATTTTCTTTAGCACTAGCTTTTGGATTCACAAAGACAACTGCCATCTATATTGCAATAGCCTTATCATTTTCTTCTACAATTATAATTATGAAGCTACTCTCAGATAAGGAGGCCCTAGAAAAACTATATGGTAAGATATCAATAGGATTCTTGTTAGTCCAAGACTTAATAGCAATAGCAATATTGTTAGTTGTTTCTTCTCTAGCCAGCGGAGACAACATCTCAACAATTTTAACAACAACTCTTCTGAAGGGAGCAGTACTTTTCATAATCCTAGTGCCATTTGCACTTTATGTCTTGCCAAGATTCGCATCTTTCTTTGCCAAATCACAAGAGTTCCTATTTGTATTCGCGATAGCTTGGGGACTTGGACTTGCAGCATTATTCAAATTAGCAGGATTCTCTTTAGAAGTTGGAGCATTAATCGCGGGAGTTATATTATCGTTAACTCCATACAGCTACGAGATATCTTCTAAATTAAGGCCTCTAAGAGACTTTTTCATAATCTCATTTTTCATAGTTTTGGGATCAGAAATGGCATTCGGCGCAGTAACTGAAATGATCTGGCCAGCGATAATATTCTCAGCGTTAGTTCTTATTGGAAATCCTCTAATTGTAATATTCTTAATGGGAAGATTTGGATATTCAAGGCATATAGGATTCATGTCCGGTTTAACTGTAGCACAAATCTCAGAATTCTCACTAATATTAATAGCATTAGGAGTCAAAGTTGGAGATATCTCATCAGAAATAGTTTCGCTTCTAACTGTGATAGCATTATTCACGATAGCAGGATCTACATACATGATAATGTTCTCAGATAAAATCTATCCTTACTTATCTGGGGCATTAAAAATCTTTGAAAAGAAAGGTGTCAAAGAAAGAAAAGCTCACACTAAGGAATACAAATACTTCTTGCTAGGAGAAAACAGAATAGGATTTTCAATAATGAAAACTTTCAAGAAGATGCATAAGGAATATGTTGTCATAGACTACGATCCAGAAATAATCAAAAGGCTTTCTGCAGACGGAGTTTCTTGCATCTATGGAGATATATCAAACATAGATTTCCTAGACGATCTAAATTTCAAGAAGGCAAAACTAATAGTATCAACAATACCTGACAAAGAGACAAACATAATACTGTTAAGACACATCAGAAGAGTAAATAAGAATGCAATAGTGTTGGTAACTGCTCATGAGATAAATGAAACATTGGAATTATACAACTACGGAGCAGATTACGTAATGCTTTCTCATTTCCTTGGAGGAGATTACATGTCAAAGATAATCCAACAAGCTAAAGGAAATAGATCAAAATACAAGCAGCACAGGATAACTCAAAAGAAAGATCTAGAAGAAAGGATGAAGAGAGGACATGAACATCCCAAGATTGATAAGAATAAGTAAAATGAAAAAGGGCCTTAAAAAAGAGAATAACCTAAGGAAATGGGATATCGGATTGATGATCTTCTTCCCAATTTTTGCAGTAGTTGTTTCTCTAATGATAAAAGCTAACTTCTTAACATCAACTCTACTATTTTTTGGTTTACCCTCTTTATGGCTATCTTATAGAAGAAAGGATAGGGTAATCAAAACGTTTCTATTCTCAATATTATTTTCAGTACCTCTTACAATAATAGTTGATTACATAGCTACAATTGACAAGTCCTGGTACGTCCCCACAACCGTTTTTGGATTTAGGCTATTCAATGTTATACCTATAGAGGATTTTATCTGGGGGTTCTTCCTATTCTATCTAACAATAATCTTTTATCAACATTTTTTAGACAGGGGTCAAAATAAAATTATTAATAGTAGGATGAAATACCTTGTTGCCTTTTTAGGAATAGGGTTATTTTTATTTTTTATGCTATTTTTATTTAAGCCAGGAGCATTGAGAATAAAATATGCATATCTTTGGATAGGGTTATTAATAGTTTTAATCCCTTGCATCCTATTTTTGTGGAAATATCCCAAATTACTTCCAAGGTATCTTAAAGCAACAAGCTATTTTTTTGTTTTAGCCTTTATGTTTGAACTAACAGGTTTACAATTAGGGCAATGGACTTTCCCTGGAACAAATTTTATTGGATGGGTAGAGATGGCTCACCATAGGTTCCCGATAGAAGAATTCTTTTTTTGGTTTTGTATGAGTACCATTTGGATTTTATCCTACTTTGAATTTTTTGATGATAATAGGAAATAATCCTATAACAATTCAATTCATAAATTCTTTTAAACAAATTTTCCCTAAAATTTAAATGGTTAGAGAACAGCTTGCAGATCATATCTACAAAAATCTAAAAAAAGGGTATACAGAAGACTCATTAAGATTTTCTTTAATTAATCAGGGATATACTAGAATAACAGTAGATAGCGCCATAGAACTAGCTAATAAAAAATTAGCAAATGACATTCCATTAATGAAAGAACGTCCTGAAATTATCTATAAAGTTGTAGCAGAACCAACTGAATTAGTTGAAGAACAAGAAACGCAAGAAGTTAACACTAACAAGAAAGGTTTCTTTAGTAAATTATTTGGCTAACTACCTTGATCTTCAAGCTATAGCTAGCTTTGCTCTATTCTAAATTATTAATTAGAAAAATTAACCGAATAGAGCACTAAGTCCTTCACCAGCAGCTTCAGCAGGTTCTTCCTTAGGTGCTTTTTCAGCTTTTGCTTCACTATCTCCAGCACCAGCGTCTCCACTAGCAGCAGGAGCAGCAGCACTAGCTACAACAGCATTCTCTAATTCAGCGTCGATATCGACATCCTTCAAGCTTGCAACAAGACTCTTTACTTTGCTTTCATCAACAGTAGCACCAGTAGCTTGAAGAACCTTATTCATATGTTCCTCATCCACAGGTTGACCTGTCTTATGCAAAAGTAGAGCTGCATAAATTGCTTCCATTATGCGCTTTCCTCCGGTTTATTTAATTCAGCGTCATCAGCCTTCTTTTCAGGCTCTTCATCTTTCTTTTCCTCTTCAGCAGGAGCTTCTTCTGTTTTCTCCTCACTAGCCTCTTCAGTTTTAGTATCTTCTGCAGGCTTCTCCTCACCATCAGCAGACTCGTCCTTACTTTCTTCAGTATCTTCCTTAACTTCCTCAAACTTCTCCAAAGCCTTAGCACCTGCATTAGCCTTAGCTAGCAAGTAACCAATTGTATCCTTACAAGCATATGCAATCTTCTGAGCGAATCCAAGTGCCTTTCCAGCAGCTACCTTCAACTCTTCAGTATATCCTTCAGGATCAATCTTCAATTCAGTATAAATCTTCTTACTTGCAACATCATATGCAGCACTAACATTCAATCCAACATTAAATGGCATAATGTTCAACTTCATAAAAATGCTAGCCGCATTCTCATTTATTGTCTGACCTTTTGTAACAACGACCTTTGGAGCCTTAATTGCGATCTTTCCATCTTCAACAGCAACTTGTAATCCTAAAGCTCCCAACTCACTAATCGCTGGACCTGGCAACAAATCTGTTGGACCATCTTTAACTTCAATATCATCTTCCGCAACCTGGCCTGCCTTCGCATATACTGGAGTTTTCTTAGTAGCCAAAATTCCAGCTAACTCATAAGCATCTAATTCTGAAATAACTAAAGCACAATCAGCACCAACATACTCATCCATCCCCTCAACACCTGCAGCCTTTAAACTTCTTAACATAATATTCTTCTTAGCAACTCTAACATCTGCATGTTCTCTTATAGCCTTCTTAATTTCCTGGAACTGCTTACTTGGCAACCCTCTAATACTAGCAACCATCAATGTCTTAGCAGACTTAATAGCCTCAGCTAATTTGTTAACATCTTTCTCTTTCACCTTTATTGAATCACTACTAGCATTCATCTTACTTTAACTCCACATTAACAGGCTTGCCCATTGTAGATTTAATCTTAATATTCTTAACATTGTCAATACCCTTTGGCAAACTCTCAATTATCTTCCCATAAACAGCAGCCAAATTATCAACAACCTTATCATCTTCCAAACTTATCTTTGCAACACCAACCTTTATACTAGGCTGCTTAACAATTATTCTAACGCTCTTATTAACTCTATCAACAATTCCCTTAACCATTGGCTCTTCCTCGTTAGGCAAGATTCCCAATTGGGGACTTGGCATCTTTCCAACAGGTCCCAAAATTCTACCAAAACTCGTAGCAACGGCTGGCATTAACTTAGCATTAGCGATAAAGAAATCATAACTCTTAACTAGCTTCTTAATATCTTTCTTCTCTTTATATTTAACAAAATCATCTTTCTTAATAGCAGTAACAACTGAACTATCTTTCTCAAAGAAACCTGCAATCTTCTTATCCTTAATCTTATTTGGAACACTTGCAAAAACATTGAAAGCTTGCTTCCTAACATCAAAATCTTTCAGATTTACAATTAGATCTATAGTTTCATCAAACTTTCTTTCCTTCTTACTCTCTTCCTTAAGCTTCTTAACAGCCTCAAGGAACTTTTGTTCGTTTGCCATTTCTTGAATGTACTACCTATGCGCATAAACTCCTAGAACATTGGGGCTATACGATGTAGTCTAATAATTGGACAAATTGAGGGTATTTAAAGCTTTTGAAACAAGCATCAGAACTTTTATATAATCTGTTACATATGTTCAATCACATAAAAGAAAGGAGGTAGAAATGAAAACTGTTAAACAGGCAACAAATGCTGTAAATGCTTTGAAGAAAAAGTTGAAGGCCGCAGAGTCTAAGCTAAAGAAGATTGTTAAGGATGAGAAATCTAAGCTAAAGAAAGCTAAGAAGACTGTCCGAAAAGCAACTAAAAAAGCAAAGACTGCAAAGAAAGTTGTCAAGAAGCTAAAGAAGGATCTTCCAAAGAAGCGAAAAGCTACTAAGAAGAGAACTACCAAAAAGAAAAGATAAATTTTTTATTTTTTTGCCTTAAATTTTTCTAAATTTCTCGTCGGAGAAACATTTAAATAGAATTTTGAATATATATTTTCAATAAATATGCTTTCAAATTGTTGAAAGGGGGCATAGTAATATTAAACAATGGTAAAACAACCTAAGACACCAAAGCAAGCTTCTATAAGAATAAAGTCTTTGAAAAAGCAGCTATCAGCGACGGAAAAGTTGAAGAAAGCTTTGGAGAAAAAGGCTAAAATGGCTGCAGCAAAAAAGAAAAAAGCTGCAAAGAAACCTGCTAAGAAGAAAGTAGCAAAGAAGCCAGCAAAAAAAGCCGCTAAAAAGAAAAAGCGAAGATAAATTTTATTTTTATTTTTTAAATTTTTGTTATTAATTATTTCTTATCCAATTCACCCAAGTAATCTTTAACTCTCTCAACAATTTGGGGTAAAACAAATTTCTCAATACTATTCTCAAAGATAGAACTCAAACTTTCATGTTCATGCAAATAATAATCATTCCCACTTTTATCAACTAACATATTATCACGAAGTCTTTTCAATTGCCTTCTAACATTACTTTCCGCTAAACCTTTTGTATCCAAACTGTTCTTCTTTCTAGCAGCCTCAACCCTCTTTCCAATTTCCTCACTTGTCAATCTTTCTCTACTAGAATTAGCTTCAATCAAAACCATCAAAATATCCACAATAACATCTCTACTATCTCCTAGCTGCAACAAACCAAGACTCAAACAAATCTTTCTAACCAACTCTCTTTTTTCCAAGCCCTCCGGCCTCTCATACTTACGAAGTGTAATCTCCGACAATGGAATATCTTTCATTTTACCTCTCAAGAATTCAAGTACATATAAACTTATAAATTTATTCAAATAAATACAATTTATGATTAAGATAAAACAAGCAATATTAGGAGGGTTGCATCTAGGGAACCTTAGGTGCCCTGGATTATGGAATTAGTAGCATTACTCGATAGCAATCAAAGCACTCTTGGACAGGTAACTGGAGTTATTAACAGAGAGGAATGGGATAACATTATTTTGATAGGAGATTCTTCAACTAAAAACTTTAACAATAACAAGGATTTTGAGTTTATAGAAATACAAGATTCTCCAATAACCGATCTAAAAGATCAAATATCAAGCAAGCTTAAGGGAAAGATTAAAGGGACTGAAGTTGCCTTAAGCATAGCCGGAGGGACTGGAAAACAACACATGGCTCTAATCTCCGCACTTCTATCCTCACCAGTGGGAATAAGATTTACCGTTCTAACAAAAGATGGTTTGGTATTTATGTAGAATTATTTAATATCTAAATGGGGATGGGCTATGGATCCTAGATTCTTCTGCCGCCTTTCTTTTTTCCTCTTTCCTTCTTTTCTTACGGCCAGTGTGATCACTTTTTTCTATTGCTGGAAAAACACGATCTTCAATAATCTTATCAAGAACTCTTCCACTCGCATAGGCACTAGTAACAATTAAATCAACTATCTCTGAATCACTATCTGCAGGCATCTCTTTTGGATTTGGCAGCCCCCAATCATCCAACAATTCTGCATAAAGTCTTTCAGACTCAAGTCTATCTACATATTCTCCACTTCCTGCGATCATCATCATTTCAGTATTCAGTGCAGGCACTATGGATAATGCCCTAACCAATCCATTAGAATTCCTTAGAACTGGCATAAACTCTCTCAGGCTCGCAGAAGCACCTATTAATGAGTTATGTCTAGAAGCAGCATGGGCCAAAGATCTTATCCTAATTGTCTCATCTTTCATTTTAGGAAACTCTATTGGATCCCTGGTGGAAAAGCCTTCAACACGTCTTGCAAAGGCATCTGGAATGGTAGCTAAAACTCCTGAAAAAACATCCTCTGAGAATACTGAAACATCAACAGGCTTACCTTTAAATTCAAATCTTTTACCTCTCAATCTATCCATTGCAGTTTCATAATCATTCACAACCACAAGCATATCTACGTCTCCTGGTTCTCTACCAATATCTCCTCTTAGTGCTCTGGCACTTGAACCATACACAAAAGCATTTCTGAAAATAGGCTCTCCTCCTGCAGAATAACCTAACTCTCTATCAATGTCCTTATCCAGACTAGCAAATTCTTCAGTAGTTTCACAAGTTAAAGATCCCCCCATTCTGGGAGAGTAATTAGGAGTGTCTCTCATATATTCTTCAACAAGTGCCTTAAGCTTTATTGATGTTTCAACAGGATCTGATCCTCCTCTAGCTATTCTTCTAGTAGCTATTAATAAATCGTCTCTTCCAGCCATCTTAAAAGCTCTTGATAAAAGCCTTTCCTTACTTTCAACTGAACCTTCACTAGCAAATCCTTCAGTAATTCCCTTATCTGTAGTCAAAAGTACTCTAGATAAGTCTACAGCAATTTGAGCATTAACATACTTATGATTCATCGGCCTAACGTAATTTCCATCAGAACCACTACTTTCAAATATCTTATGATCCAATGAAGGTCTATGGGTTCTCATCCATTCCAATTGGGCAGGAGTATAGGTAAGAGCTCTGCTCCCATTATCTCTAGATAATCCTGCTAGCCTTAAGTCTCCCATACTTACAGAATCAACCACCTTTATCCTAAAATCAGTAGTGTCTAAGTGCCCATTCAAAGAAGACTCTGCAGCAACCCTCATCGCTAATTCTGCCCTCTGTGATTCTCTGTCTTGTTTCCTTAATCTTCTAGATCTTTCAAGCTGTCTACCAACAACAAATCTTCTATAACTTTGAGTTCTAGTTGGACGAATTTGACTTATTCCATTTTCATCTTTTATCGTTTCAGCGAAAATACCCATACTATCTGCCATCTCATTACGATTATCTCTAAATATTCTTCTATCTACATATGGCTTCTCTTCAATTATAACTTGAGGATCTCCTTCAGCTATTCCTAGAAGCTGAGGCAAATCAGAAAAAGGAACAAGACGCCTTCTCCCATTAACAGTCTCAGAATGGAAAAATCTATCATCCCCTCTATAGATTATCTGGTTATTATCAATTCCATAAAAATTTCCCCCATGAAATATTCCAAACATTTCTGATGCCTTTGCACCTAGATCAAAAACTGCCTTACCAAGATGTCCTCCTTCTCCAACTTCAACCATTGAAGAAACAACAGGATATTTTCCATTTGGATAATCTACAGAAAAAGTCATCAGATCAGAGACTGTCTCCTCAACACTCTGAGAAAGCTTTCCCTCCTTTGGCACAGGAACAACTTTCAATGGATTCCCATGATGATTAAATAAAGCAAAAGAATAGGAGCTAGTATCTAATCTAAATTCATCCTTGCTAGCAATTGGATGAACAGTATAAACTTCCATTCTATAAGGAGTTCTGATCCCTAAATCAGAAGAAAGGCTAGCAATTTCATCCCTATCTGTTATAACTCTATGTCCATGATTTTCTCTAGAATATCCTCTTGCATTTGAGACAACACCTTTTAATATATTTGATCTTGAACCAACTTTCCCTCCCCGAGGTAATCTTCCTGAAGACTTTCTATCTACAATAGAAGGAGATTCATAAATTGAATGTCCATTAGTAAAAACAATGCCTCCATCAGGATAACCTCCACCAACATTTTCAAGCTGACTATAATTCTCAACCCCTATGCATCCCATCTCTCCTCTCGGAGAATTCATTTCCACAAAATTTCTATTTCCCATATTAACTAGTACTAATTATTCTTCAAAATCAACTTAAAAAGATTTCTATTTCTAGAAAATAGCCCAGAACCATCCTAACATCAATAACGCCAAAGATGCAAGGATCAAATAAGTAACAAACTTGAAAGCTCTCATTCCAAACTTCTCACTACCGGTTATTGCCCAAACTGTTAGCATAAAGAATCTTCCACCATCAAATATGGCAACAGGCCACATATTTATCAGTGCAACTGAAAGGTTAATCAAAGCCAACCACCATATCAAATTATAGATAAATATCACAAGCTCAGGATTAAACCTTGGTTCATAACTAGTTCCGTCTTTCTTAAAGAAATTAAAAAACTCAGTTATCTGCCCCAATAACCTCTCACCACTATTTGTCCCTATCATCCCTACTCCAATTATGGCCCTTCCAGGTTCATTAGAATCTTCTCCAAGAACCAATTCAAATTCTAAATCCTCTCCTTTATCATTAGTCATTATTGTAACACTATCTCCAACACTATATCCACTAAGTGCCAAACTCAAATCCTCACTATCTTCAATAATCATTTCATCTACACTAACTATCGCTCCTCTCAAACCTGCATTAATGGCAGGAAGATCTTCAAACAAAGCCACTTGACCCTCTAAAACAGGATTATTTAATTGAAACTCTAAATTATCAATATTGGTATAATACTTCTCTCCATTAACTATGACCTCGGTAAGCTTCAAATTATCTCCATTATTGCCTAATACTAAACTATCTTCCAATCCATTATCTTCAATAACCTTCAAAATTCCTTCAGCACTGCTATCTCCAACTACCTGGCCTCCAATCATACTAATTCCTGCTATTTCCACAACTCCTGGAGTATATGTATTGAATATTGCTCCTGCAGGTGCATATGCCCATAAAAAGAAGAAAGATAGCAATAGGAAAAACAACACTGCTAATATCAAATTTGTAAATACTCCAGCACTCAACACAGCCAACTGCTGGTACTTTGGCTTATCTTCCATCTCTTTCTCATCTGGCTCAACAAATGCAGCTAAAAAAGGTCCTAAGAACCCAAATCCTGTAGTCAATATTCTAATGTTATATCTTCTAGCAATTATTCCATGAGCAAATTCATGGAACAAAGCAATAACTGCAATACTGATTATCCAATATGTGAAATAGAATGGTGGCAAGAAACTAACACTAAATGCTTCCGGTAAGTAGGGAATCAAAGGCATCAATGGAGGAATCTTAATTGCTCTAACTATCTCTGGATTAAACAGGTAAATAGAAAGCAGTTTCCACAAAAACCAAATCATAGTGGCCATCAACAAATAACCAAAAACTACTCCCAAAAAAGCATAAACCGTCAAGAACTTCTTATACTTAGTTCCCACATAATCAATAAACTTAATTCCAACTCTGGTACGATAAAGATACATAATTCCTTCTTTCTTCAAGTTCTTCCTTCTCTTATAGAGAAACATAAAAACGAACAGGCTAAACAAAATCAAGAACCCGATATCATAAACATAAATTGAAACCATGTACTGAAAAATACTAATGGATCTTTTTAAAACTTCCTAGTCTAGTAATAGTCTATTCTAGGATCAAATAGCTTCCTATAATGCTCGATGTCAGGCTTTTTCTTATACTTATATTTTTCAATAAACTCTCTTCCAAATTTTCCTATAACAAAGTCAATTTCATCCATTAAAGGTTTATATTTCCAATCATCTCCCATATATTCTCTAAGTTTTTTGAAGAAATAGAAAGCAATTTCTCCGCCTTTCCTAACTTTATCAAAATCGCTAAACGAATTGACTCTATCTGATTGCTCCTTAATTTTCTTATTAAAAAATTTTGTTAACTCTTCAATCTCAGAAATAGTTAATAATTTATCATCTAGCAAGACCTTGTAGGCAATTAGCTTATCCGATATAGTATCATTTGTAATAATGTGATTAGAAAAGTTCACACCAACTCTTAAATTACTATAAACGCAAAGGATCTTTAATTTATTGTAAGGCATATCAAATTCTGGCCACAATTCTTCAGGAGTAATATCATGATAATCTCTAGCTATTAAAACAGCTCCTTTGCCATAAAACTCTGAAACATCATAAGGACCATGATTAATGAATCCCCCAGTTGGAAAGATGTCATAAAACAGAGTATATCCAATATAATTAGAGCTAACAATAAGATTCGCAATATTCCTTCTAGCATCTTCTTCAATAAATTTAAATCCCGATTCAGTCAACTTCTCAATCTGTCTTTCACTATACAGAATATTCTTATCATCTAGACAAAAAGGATCATTATGAACTTTCATCTTTATTATATCAAATAAAAATAAAGTATAATCCACTATCTCTTGAGTTGAAATTTTCACCAGCCCTAATTTTTTTGCAACTTTCAATCCAATAATCCCATTATTCAGAATAAAAATCCTAAGAATATCTGCATCGGGCAACAAGTCACAAATTTCTTCTTTACTAATACTTCTTTTTAGAAAATTTATCCTATTATAAATATCAAGTGCTTCTCCTACATCAAAATATGCATCTATCTGTCCAGCATTCAATGGCCATTGTGTTTTTGGATTCATACCCTCAAAACATTCTCCAATTGTCTTAAGAAAATTTTCTATTTTTTTGTCTGCATCATTCATCTTATAATAGGTCCAACGCTTTATCAACTTCAGATATGTCTAAATAATTCCAACCTGCTTTTCTTGAAGCTTCCGCATCTCTATCATTATCTCCTATGTAAAGGCAATTTGTTTCTCTTATCTCTTCTTGAGAAAACCTATTTGCATCTCCCAATAACAATTCATACATTTTTGTAGAGGGTTTTACAAAACCTGATAAAGCCACCTCATAGTCATCGCCACCCAAAACCATGCTCTCCCAAGCATGCTTATGTGCTAGCTGAACTAATCTTGGATCTACATAATCTCTTAACTCACTTCCCGCTATTAGATTAATCCCAAATTGATATGCAAAGCTACTTATCACGCCATTAGGTACATTGACATTTTTAGATGCCATCAAGACTGGAAGAATTCCTTCAGTTAGGTTAATTTGAGGAGATCTTGTAATAAGTTCCAATGCATTACCTCTAATAACTCCTTGACCTTTAGCTGATTCTATCTCTGATCTTGATATCAAAGTATCCTGAATATCCCAACCAATTAGCTTTATTCCCACATCAAATCCTCCCAACCTTTCTAGCCAGAGGATATGGCATATTCGGTTTAAACTTAACCTTCAATCTAGGCTTTCTAAGCTCAGCTATTTTAGCCAATAAATGAGCTTTCCTACAAACAACACAGTATCCACTAGTCCTCTTATTCATTATTGCTAGATCTTCATCTTCATGATAGGGGCATTTATATTCCATAAAAAAAGCAGAAATAATGCCTATATCAAAGATTACATAGGATTTTAGCCAAAATAGGTAAATTTATATAGCCATTTTTCCCATTTATACCAAAATGACACAGAAATTAGACAAAATAGATTGGAAAATCTTATCGCATTTATGTGAGGATTCACGAACAAGCCATCAAAAAATAGCTAAGCTAACAAGAACCAATAAGAATTCAGTATCTTATAGAATCAAAAGATTAGAAAGGTTAGGGATAATCTCTAAGTACATAACTTTGGTAGACATCAAAACACTAGGGGCAACCTTCTACACTATTCTAATAAAACTAAACACAAAGGACTCAAAAGAACTAACTAGCTATCTGAAAAAGAACGATCACATATCAGTAATAGACGAATTCATTGGCAGATGGAACTTCCTAGTAGAATTTACTTGCAAAGACCCTTACAAACTATTCGAATTTCTAAAGGAATTGAAAGAAAAATTCTCAGATATAATTGATACTTACGAAATCCATCCTAACTTGGATGTTTACAATATAGAACAGATGCCTATAGAGCTTATCAAGAAAAAACCAATAACAAAAAAAGAATCCAAAAGAGTTTCTCTAGACAAAATAGAAACAAGACTACTCGAAGAATTAAACAAGAACAGCAATGCATCATTAATTCAATTAGCTGATAAATTAAATGTAAATTACAAAACAATAGCCTCAAAAATCAAGAAACTGAAAGAACTTGGAGTAATAGAAAAATTCACTGCAGCAATAAGCCTTGGCCATTTAGGATATGATGTTTATCTAATAACTCTAGATTTCAAAAATCTATCAAACAAAATAGAACATTCATTAAAGGCTCATTTAAGTAAACACAAGAACATACGAGCCTCGTTTACTAGCGCAGCAAAACCAAAACTATTCGTTTATCTTGCAGTAAAATCTTCATTAGAATTACAAGATTTCCTAGAAGATATCAATAACGAATTCTCACAAAATATAGTGGATCAAGAATACTTCCTAAGCACTGATCAAATAAAACTCGACCTCTTCCCTAAGCTAGCTTTAGAATAATTACTTCTTTCTAACAGGCCTAAATGCCGTCTTCAAACATTTTCTACATCTAACCTTCTTTTCAAGAACTTTTCGAGGATCAGCTCTAAGTTTAGACTTACACTGTTTACATACAAACATGTTCTTATACAATCTCGCCTGCGCAGCAGGTAACTTAGTTGCCATAATTATACTTCCAATTAAGGGTATTTAAATGTTATCTTATGCAAACTCTTTTAAACCCTCTGAAAGGGGAATTTCTATGGTAACCTCAACATCACAAAGATATATAGGCATTTCTAGTGGGAACTCTAGCCATGAGGGCATAGGAATAGTTGTGATAGATATGCAAGATCATTACCTAAAAAATGTAAATGAGCAGGATAGGGATTGGCTCTTTGAAGCACAAGATAGGCTTTTTGATATAGCAGATAAGCATGATTATCCTGTAATGTTGGTAGGCTATGAGGGGGCAGGAGAAATTAGTGATAGAACTCTAAGAGGATCGCGAAGGATATTAAGAAGGAGATCAATCAAAAAGACAAAAGATAGTGCATTCTATAGTACTAACTTAAAAAGTAGATTAAATGAATGGGGTGTAACAAGGCCCTTACTAACTGGCCTTAATGGGCCTATATGTGTATTTGAAACTGCAAAAGATGCCAGGAAAAATGGATTTAGCCCTATAACTTCCCCTTGGTTAATGGAAGCAGAACTTTTTGAAAGAAAAGATGTCCATAAGACAAGTCATTGGTATCAAATGTTCACAGAATATCATCCAAGAGCAGAAACAGTTTACGAAATGTTAGAACAAAAACCTAGAGTTTTCTCTTAATTATCTTAACCCCGTCAATATCCCAATACTCAACTTGATCCTCTTCCTTAATCTCACCCTTCAAATCATCCATCATTGGAACTTCAATAGTCTCAAAACTTTCAAGATCCATAACACTAGCCTTATCCTCTCCAACTAGATTCAAAACCTGAGCCTTATTCTTGTTAACCATTGGTACTTCTAATCTCTCATGTCCACCAGTTACGAAAACTCTCTTCTTACCATCAATTATACCAACAGCCTCGATCCTACACTTCGCATGACCGTGCTTACCTGTCTTACTTATATCATTACTCTTCACAACACAAGCAACTCCATCAACCAAAATAGTTGCACCCGATCTAGCTTCAGTAGCGCTAATTAATTTAAAAGCCATATTATCTATTAAAAAAAAGTGTTTATAAATCTTTCTTGAATTTTAACACTAAAAACTCTCTTTCAACTTGGGATCATAAACTTCAAAAAATTCTCTTCTCAAATTTTTCTTAACAAGTGGAATTTCAGAGGCATAATCTGCCAAAGAACTATAAAGAATCCTCCTATCTTGGGATCCTGGTATTTTATAGCCTCTTAATTGTCCTGAATCAAATCTATTACAGACCGTTTTAGGTGCAACTCTAAGAATTTTTGCTGCTTGACCTGCAGTAAAAACTCTCGATTCAAAATCACTCATTTGAGTATGATAACTTAAAACTCTCTCTAAGATATTTCTAAGCAAACCATCCCCCGATTCATCCCCTTCTGCGCGATTATCAATTTCATAACCTGTATCAATAAAATACTGTCTCTTACCACTATCTTTTAGTTCTCCATTTAATGCAAAATGTATTGCAGGAATGTTTTCCCTCCTAGCAGTGTGTAATCCAAACCCCAGTTGAAATGAACCTCCACTAACATCTGCAAGAATCAAATCAGATCTTTCTATTTGTTCTTCCAAACTGTTTCTTTGAGCAAGTTCAAAATCAAATCCCTTCACACCTTCTCCAATTCTTCCATAAAATCCATTATCATCTGGAGCAAAAGAAAATTCATAAAGCAACAAAATATTATTTGCCTGAATCATAAAAATGATCTCCTCATTATTTATTTAAATTTTTCCATACAAAACCTTTAAAACTCCTACTTCTAATCACTACCATGGCAAAAATCAAGAAAAATGATTTCATTGAAATAGAATTCACTGGGACAGCTAATGATGAAATCTTTGATACAACTAACAAGAAAGATGCAGAGAAGATGGGAATCGATGCTAAGAACATCAAGCCAATGACAATTTCTGTAGGCAATCAAATGATATTACAAGGATTAGATGAAGATCTAGAAGGTAAAGAAACTGGAAAAGAATATTCAATCCATGTGATGCCAGAAAAAGCATTTGGAAAAAGAGATCCTTCTATGATTAGAACTTACGGACTTTCACATTTCAAAAAACAAAATATCAATCCATATCCTGGAATGGCATTACAATTAGATAACACTGTAGCAAAAGTAATCTCAGTAAATGGTGGAAGAGTAACAATGGACTTCAACAACCCCCTAGCAGGAAAAGAAGTTGATTACAAATACAAAGTCAATAAAATTATTGATGATGAAAAAGAAAAAGTCAACGCACTACAAGACTTCTTCTTCAAACAAAGATTTGAATTCAAAATCCAAGGAAAGAAAGTTGTCTTCAAGGATGATAAGATTAAACAATTCATTGACATGATTGGCCCTAAATTTGCAGAAATAACTGGCTTAGAGTTTACTGCCGAAGAAGCCAAAAAAGAGACAAAGAAAGAAGAGAAAAAATAACATTCCTAAAACACTCTTCAAACACCAATAATCTTTAAATACAATTTCAATCTTCTCAAGCAATGGAAGAGGACTTCAGACAAAGAGAGGAATCACAAAATTCTCCACCAAACTATGATCAATTAGAGAAGCAGAGCCATAATGCTGATTTTATCAATAAGGAAGATCATCCTCCAAGTTTCCATGGTTCTGACAACCCTAATCAAAAGGGCTTTCAATCACCACAATTAAGACTTGATAAAAATTCTGAGCTAGCAGAGATTGATAGAGAGCTGGAAGAGCTTCTACAGAAACAACATGCTAAGGTTAAGGTATTCGGACTTGGAGGCGGAGGAGGTAACACTATATCTAGAATGAAAGAAATTGGAATCAAAGGTGGAGAGTTCATAGCACTAAACACTGATGCTCAAGATTTACTTTATGCAAATTCAGATCACAAGATCTTAATCGGAAAAGAACTTACAATGGGTCTTGGTGCAGGATCGAATCCTAAAGTCGGTGAAGAGGCAGCTCATGAATCTGAACAAGAAATTAAGAAGAAACTAGGTAACTCTGATATGGTATTCATAACTTGTGGTCTTGGAGGTGGAACTGGATCAGGTGCAGCATCTGTTGTAGCAAATCTAGCTAAGAAACAAGGCGCTCTAACAATCGGAGTTGTAACAATGCCTTTCACAATAGAAGGAAAGAAGAGAATAGAGAATGCAGAATATGGTCTTGAAAGATTAGAGTCTGCTGTAGACACATTAATCGTAATTCCAAACGACAAGCTATTGGAGATAGCACCAGAACTACCATTACAAACTGCTTTCAAGGTAGCTGACGAAATCCTAACAAATGCTGTTAAGGGAACAACTGAACTTGTAACAAAATCAGGACTTGTAAACCTAGACTTTGCAGATGTTAAGGCAGTTATGTCTGATGGAGGAGTTTCATTAATGGGAATGGGTGAATCTGATTCTGCAAATAGAGCACAAGAAGCTGTTGAAAAAGCATTAACAAATCCATTACTTGATGTAGATCTAACTGGAGCAACTGGAGCTTTAGTAAATATTATTGGCGGTAATGACATGTCTTTGGATGAGGCCAGAGCGATTATCTCAGCAGTAGGACAAAAACTTGGTACTGATGCTAGAATGATTTGGGGAGCTCAAATATCTCCAGAAATGGAAAAGTCAATTAGGGTTATGATAATAATTACTGGTGTAAAATCATCTCAAATTATGGGCTCTGAACTTCCAAAAGAAATTCAACAACAAGTTGAAATGGAAGACGAATTAGGAATAGAATTCTTGGAATAAATTTAAATAACTAATATATATGCAATTAGGATGATAGAGGAACTAACCTTTGATTCCATTAGTGATCCAGAAAGGGATCTATTAGTGTCTGCAGAGACTATAAGGGATAAAGCTTATGCACCTTATTCAGGATTCCAAGTAGGAGTGGCTTTGTTAACCTCTGATGGCACCGTTTTTAATGGAGTTAATGTCGAAAATGCCGCTTACGGATCCACTATCTGTGCTGATCGTATAGCCTTAGGAAATGCAATTACTGCAGGCTACCAGGATTTTAAAACAATGGCCATTGCAATAAATTCCGTTAAGGGTCCAGTAACTAATCCTGCAATGCCTTGTGGCTCGTGCCGGCAATTTATGTATGAATTCTGGAAACCCGATTATCAAATTGAAGTCATTAGTATGAATACTGATAGAAGCACAGTTTATAGGGCTTCATTGAAGGATCTCCTTCCAGGAGCCTTTGGCTCTAGCTTCGACGAATAAATTTAAAAACCCAACAAACCATCTCACATTATGATAAAATCATTTTTCAATCAAAGTAAGAGGGTATGGAAGCTTCTTAAGAGGCCTACTCGAGAGGAATTCACAACGATATCAAAGGTCTCAGCGATAGGTCTTTGCCTAGTTGGAGTCCTTGGATTTCTAATCAATCTTCTAATGACCTATCTTGGTCTAAGTTAAGGGTTCAGTTGAAAGTCTCTTAGACTTTCAACATTAAGTTACTTGCAATCATTC
>CAYFMD010000003.1:0-82640 GCA_964344105.1 Candidatus Woesearchaeota archaeon
ACAAGGTTTCCTGAGTAGATATATTTTACTCAGGAGACTCTTTCAACAATTCCTGTATCTTAGAAACATTTAAATACTCCTTGCAATATGATTTATAAATATTACTAAAGGTTTAAATATAATTTTAAGATGGCCAATGTTAAAAGATGTCCGGAGTGCAGTAGCGTAAATATTAACTGGGATGATCAGCAAGGAGAAGTTTATTGTGGTGATTGTGGAACTGTTGTAGAGGATTCAATGGTTGATACTTCTCAGGAATTGCAAGGTAGTTTTGATTCAGGAGAGAAGAAGGGCCGAGGTGGAGCTCCATTGTCTATGCAGAAGTTTGATAAGGGACTTACAACAAATGTTGGAGAGGTAAGCGATATTTACAAGTTGGATTCTGGTAGTACTAGAAAGTTTCTTAGGCTTAAGAAATGGCAGGAGAGAGTTAGTACAAGTATTGAGAGAAATCTGAGATTGGCTATGACTGAGTTGAGAAGAGTTGCTAGCTTTTTGAATTTGCCAGAAGTTGTTAAGGATGAGGCTTCAAGAATTTATCAGTTTGTATTGCAGAGGGGATTGGTAAGAGGTAGGTCTATGGAGTCTGTGATTGCTGCTTGTATTTATGCAGCTTGTAGAAGTTATGATATACCAAGGACATTAGATGAGATTAGTGCTGCTTCTGATGTTGAGAGGAAGGAAATTGGTAGAACTTATAGATTTATTGTTAGAAAGTTGAAGATTAAAGTGACTCCTAGTAGTCCTAAGGATTACATTCATAGATTTGCTTCAGTCTTGAAACTTTCGCCTAAAACCCAGAATGAGGCTTTGAAGATTTTGAAGAAGGCTGAGGGTAGTGAGTTGACTAGTGGGAGAGGTCCTGCTGGAATTGCTGCTGCTGGTTTGTATGTTGCTGCTTTATTGAATAATGAGAAGAAGACTCAGAGAGAAGTTGCGGATGTTGCAGGAATTACTGAGGTTACAATTAGAAATAGATACAAAGAGTTGTTGGACAAGTTGGATCTAGAAGAGAAGTTGAAGATTAAGGAAGCTGAGCAGGCTAGTAAGAAAAAGAAGGAATAATTCTGAATAGTTAGGTTTTTATAGCATACATTTTTATGATTTCTATGCGGGGATGCCGGAGCGGTCAAACGGGCTAGGTTTAGGTCCTAGTGGCTTAGTGCCTACAGGGGTTCGAATCCTCTTCCCCGCATTAATTTCTTAGAATATCTACTATTTGGTTGAACATTGTGTTGGGATCGCTTGGGTTAATTGGTCTTCCTCCAACTGATAGTTGTGATCCTTCGCTTAGTGTTATTATTCTTCTTATTCCAACTTGGTAGGTCATTTCTGGATTGAAGGTCTTATCTTCTGGAGATTGCCATATATTGTCTTCTGGAGTTGTTGGGCTACCTATATATCTGTATCTTGCTATGCTTTTGTCAGGTTTCGTAATTTGGAATATTACATTTCTTGTTAGCTCAGCATCCGAAACTGGTAATGGAACTCCTCCTTGTGTTCTTTTTAGTCTTGTTATTAATTGTTCGTAATATGTTGCAGGATCTCCAGTTATTTCTTGACCATCTAGTAATAGTCTCTCTCCAGGTTGTAGCTGATTTGTTAGAGCTCTTAAGCCTACTGTGTAGAACATTTCTCTGTTGAAGACTTCGTCATTTTGTACAGCCCATCCAGTTTCTATTCCTAAATATCTATAGCCGCTTTCTGTTCCGTCTTGCCTTACTACTGTTATTACTCTGTTTTGATCTAGTTCAGCATCTATTACTGTATTTACATTTATTTCTTCTATTGGTGTTGATGCACCTGGTGTTGGAGCTTTTATATCTGATGGAATTAATAGTAATTCTGCAATTACTTTATGAATATTTCCCGCCAAATATAATGCGCGGGCTCTAAATAAATTGTTAGGGCCTGTTATTGATAGGCCTTCTAATTGTGTTATTACCTCTCCTATTTTTTGATCTATTGATTGTTGTGTATCTTCTGGAGTTATAATTTCTGTTAAGTCTAATCTTAGCCTATTTCCTTGAGCTAATACTGCTTCTGCTTGTTCTGGTAGTTGGAAGTTTCCTCCGCCTAAGTGATTTAGGTTAACGTTGCCTAGAACGTTTTGTTCTGTTTGTGTATTTCTTATTACATCTTGTACTGATGATGTGTCTAACCAACATCTAATTGTTGGATCGTCACAATAACCTACGTCTTTCCATCGATCATAGACTGTATTTGTTGTGTCAAATTCTCCTGAAGGTAAGACTTGTTTTCCTGGATTTTCTGTTGAACATATTCTCACTATTCCTTTGTTGTATAGTTGTGGATTGAGAGTTTGTTCTACTCCTGCTTGTATGTTTGGTTGTATTAGGCTGTATAGTGATGGAGAGCCTGCTATACAAGTTTCTTCTGATACAATATCTGTTTGTCCTGCTTGTTCTTCTGCGTATCCATCTGAAAGTGAGTTTAGTAGGAAAGATGTTGATACCTGTCCGAATCCACATTCTTCCCTTCCATTTATGTTTATACATAGTTGCTGAAATCCTGAAGTTGCGGTGAAATCTCTAGCACGATCTACTTCTGATCCTCTTGCAATGTACCCTTGATCTACTATCTGGAATTGGTTTGTGAATATTCCTGGGTTTTGTGGAGCTCCTTTTAAGTAGACCTGGTAAGATGCTCCTATGTCTTTTCCTGCGAAGATGTGGTAGTAGACTTTGTAGTGAGATATTGGTGGCACTGTTGCTGTTGATTGAGGGAACTCTGAGAACCACGCTGTGTATTGTTCTGGGCTGTCTGGTTCTATTAGAGATTCGAATATGTTTGCTGTTCCTCCAGAGAATCCTGATGATATGAATGATTTACATATGTCTCCTCCAACGTTTCCTGCATAGCCTCCGAAGCCTGCTCCGCCTGATCCTATTCCTCCAGTCCCTCCGAATGGTTGTCCTGCATATCCTTGTCCTCCGAAGTATTGTCCTTGATACCCCTGAGCTCCGAACTGGCTTTGATGTCCACCAAAGTAGCCTGGTTGCCCTCCTTGGTATCCGACACCTCCGTAGGCGCCGGAACCAAAGGATCCAATTGGCTGTGCTTGCCCTATGTTTCTATTGTAGAATGCTTGTATTGAATTTCCTGCGTACTGGCCAGTGAAATAGTCTATGGCGTTTTGAGTGTTTTGCCATGCGTGTTGTACTGTTAGATATTCTCCTCCTCCACGAGCTCCTTGTCCCGCGGCTATCTCAAATGTTTTCTGTATTAATACCTCAACGAATGGTGCTGCTTGTCTCCAGAAGAAGTCACATAGATAGACTGATTTTATTTCATCGCATATTCCTATATTTTGTCCTGTTTCTAGACTTTCATTTAGACAAGCTACTGTTGAATTTAGAATGCTTATGTAGCCATCTAATCCTGCGTGGACTCCGGTTAGACAGATTGGAACTGCTATTCCTTCTTGTGCATTTGGTAGGCAGAGTGCTAGACTTCCAACTATTCCCGTTTGGATGACATTATCTACTCTATAGGTTCCCCCTAGATCACATCTTGATGGAGGGCAGATTACTGGATCACAGACATTGAATAGTATGTTACAATCTTGTGCGCTCATGAAGTCTGTACATTGTCCATCCGTATCATCAAATGAAACTCCTGATTTGAAGGTTTGTCCATTTATGTTAACGTTTTCTTGACCATATTGTCTTGATGCATCTTGTAGTGCTGCTTGTGCTCTCTGAACTAGTTGTGCTGATTCTCCTGGGCCTAATCCTGGGAAGCTTAGTTCTCTATTAAATCCATTATAATATCTACAAATGTCATCTGAGCTTTTCTTGAATTCTATTAGTCCGTTTGGACCTACGTTACATATGTAATAGTTTGCAGCTCTTCCTGAATCATCGTATGGAACTCCGAATCCTGCTAGGGTGTAACTTGTTTTTACGTACCATCCTTGTTTTATATCGAAAGGGACTATTGATGGCAGGCCTTTGAATGGTGCTCTGTCGAAGTATTTAACTCTTAGATTTTGAGTGTCAACCATTTGGTTTTGTAGTGCGTTGTTGTGTGATTGCCTTATTCTGTTTAGTTTAGATAGGCTCATGTAGTCTCTTACTTTTTCAGCTTCAGTGGTTGTTAGTGCTCTTCCATCAACCGTATATATTGTAGCTTTTGTATCTGGACTGAATACTCCTCCAGAACCTTGGATTTCATCTACTTTTACTAGTACCTCATTTCCTCCAATCTCTCCTCCATCAAATGATTCTTGCCCGTTGATACCTTGTCTTTCTGGTATGTAAACTCTTACTACGCTGTCCTTGGAATTGAACTTTCCATATACATTTCCTCTATTTCTATCAGTATCTGTTATTGTTTTTATTGGCCCGTGAGTTATTTGATCTCCAATTGGGTTTATTGTTTGTAGGTCTGAGTTGAATTGTTGAGAGTTTTCCTGTGAAGCTATTTGGGCAATTCTTTGTTCATGTGTATTTCTAGCGTCTAGAGTTATTCTTCCTAGTTCTCTATCTGTGTATCCTTGTAAGACTTCTGATCCTCCTTGTTCTCTAATGTTAGTTAGTGTTAGGATTTCTCTTCTTTGTTCATGAGTCATTCCTTTCCAATCGCATAGTTCTGAATAACCTACTGAACTTGCTCCCTGTCCTGGTAGTTGGATAGATCCTTCTTGACCTTCGCAGAAGCTCTTGAACCTTTGTTCGAATAGTCTTTCAACTTCTCTAGAATCAGTTTGTCCTTGGAAGTCAAAGGCTCCTTCATATTCTACTCCTACTTGATCTTGTATTTGTTTAAGTTGATCATTTGTAGATTGTACTTGTTCAGAGAATATCTTGATGTCATTTTCTATTTTATCGTTGTTGTCTAATAGGCATTGTTGTATGCTAATGTATTGTCCTTGGTTTACTAGCTCTTCACATCTATCGTTCCACCCTCCAGCATTCTTCATTAACCTATTTCTTGCAATTGCTTTTCCTGATGCTCCATCAAACATGCTCTTGACAGTTAGTATTGCTGAAGTTGCGAAGCAAGCAGCCTTTAGAGTTTTTATTACGGTTCCCAGCTTTCTGTTTATCTCGTTCCATTCTGCTATTGCTTCTTCTAAATTTTTGATTAGCTCTTCAGTCTTTTCAGGACTTAGTTGGATAGCTCTTTTTTCAATTCCAATTCTTACTGGGAAATTAACTTGGTTTCTAGATCCAGAACCAAATAGATTTGGCATTATTGTTACTTTTGCTTGCTTTCTTAGATTTACGTTTACTAACTTTATGTCAACATCATTGATTTTTGTTTGTTCTCTAGGTCCGAAGATTAGTGTTTCAGTTCTGGCAACCCTATTTCCATTTTCGTCATTATATTCATAGCCTATATTGGCACGATCATCATCTAGATTTAGTAATTGTATCTTTGTGCTTTCAGTTGTGTAGAATTCTCCTAGTCCTAGTACTGTTTCTCTTCCATCTATTATGAAAACTCCTGACGCGTCTAATCTTGAAGGTTTTCTGAATTCTAATAGGTCAATGCCATATTGGTTGTTGTCTACTTGGACTATTGTTCTTGCATTTGTTCTATCGTATTTGAACAGGTAATTAGATTCGGTTATTGCATATTCTGATAGTGGTGATTCTAGGTAGTCTGTTGTTAGCTTGTCTGAGAATTCTCTAGCTTGTTCATTTAGTTGATATTTTTTAGATAGTTGGAAGGCTTCTAGTAATCCTTCTGCTGCAAGTGGTTCTTCACCTTCTGCTCTTTTTTCTTGAGGGTATAGGTCGTGTAGTTCTCTGTAGTAATTTACAGATCTATCATAGTAAGTTTGTGCTGCAGGGTTTTTGTTGAAGTCAACTTGATCTTGGATTGTTGTTAGGCTAATTACTGAGATCCCGAATGCTGGATTTCCAGGTCTTGCGATTTCTATATCTGCTGCAGTTATTGATAGATCCTTTCCTTTGTATGCTGCGATTACTTTGTCTACTATTTCTTGGTCATTTGTTCTGTCTTTGACATTCTCTACTGCTGTATATACGTTAACATTGGAGAATGCTGTAGGAGTGTTAGATACAGGATCTCTAATTAGAACTGCAAAATCTTTTCCAGCCTCGTCTTTGCCAATGTATCCTAGGTAGATGTTTTCTTTTACTCTTTGGTTGAGGGTTACATCTGTTTCAGGGCCATTATCAATTTTGAGTGTTGCTTTTCCTCCTGCTAGGTCTAGTTCTACTTTTTGTCCAGGGCAGCTTAAGATTAGTTTCCCGCCTCCACCATTTGTGATTATATTTTGTACTACACATCTGTTGTTGATTAGCCTGTCTCCTTTTCCTACCCATAGTTGTTCTCCGTTGATTTGTACTAATGCAGATTCAACTGGAGGGCTTAGTTGGTCTAGTCTTATGGTCATTCCTCCTGCACAATAGTTTCCTCCTAGATTGACAACTGGTGAAACCTGTCCTGGTGTTAGAGTTAGTGTTTGTTCTATTATGTTTTGATCTCTGTAGATAGAT
Organism: Candidatus Woesearchaeota archaeon; assembly: GCA_964344105.1. Classification (GTDB taxonomy): domain Archaea; phylum Nanobdellota; class Nanobdellia; order Pacearchaeales; family GW2011-AR1; genus ARS1285. The sequence goes on from CAYFMD010000003.1 coordinate 6,495, forward strand.
ATTGTTGCAGTGTTTTGATCTATAGAGTTTGCTCTTATGAATGCTTGCCCGTTCCAGAATCCGTTTTCTCTGTAATTGTTTACCCATTGTTGGTCTGTCATTTGATCTAGATAGAATGTTGTTCTTCCTATTCCAAATAGTCCTGCTGAATCGTAGTCTATTGTTGCAGTTATGTTTCCTTCAACGAAGTCTGGTAGACCTGATTCGTTTTGGGCTCTTGATAATACTACTACAATGTATCCCATATTATCTGTTATTGGGGATGTTTGGTATGTTCCTCCATAGTATGGATTTCCGTTGAAGAAGTTTCCACCACCTCCAAAGCCTCCAAATCCTGAACCGAAGCCTCCCGCGCCGTAGCTTGAATATCCGGTGTTGTATCTATTGTAGTTATAGTAATTATTTCCAAATCCTCCAAAACTTCCGCCGAATCCTCCTCCAAATCCTCCACCGAAACCTCCAAATAACCCTCTATTGAAAATTCCTTGTCCCTGGATTGCGGCTCTACCTGGGAAGTAGCTTACTCCTTGGATGCCTTGAGGAAGTTCTCCTGAAACTCTTACTCCTCTGATTCTAGTTCCTGATAGTAATGGATTTGTTTGTAATGAAGTTAAACGACAGAATACTGGTACGTTTTGTTCTTCTAAAAGATCAGATCTTACGACTGCTGGACTACAGCCTCCTGGTGCTATTGTTACTAAGAAATTTTGTCCTTGTTGGCAGAATTGGTTATTGAATCCAAAATTATTGTAGCCGAATAATCCTGATGCTCCAAATGCCCCATATCCTGGAGTGTATGATTGCTGTCCGAATTGGTTGTAGTTGTAGTATCCTCTGTTATATTGTGAAGAATATCTTGGATCTGTGTATTGAATGTTTCTTGAAGGAGTGTTGAATCCATTGTTGTAGAAACTTCCTCTATCGAATTGTCCTGCGTTGTATCGATCGTAGTATCTTGAGTTTGTGTATGCTCCGTTATTGAATCTGTTGTAGGTTTGGTCGTAGTTTCTATCAAAGCCTACTGCTGGCTGATAGCCCCTTGTGTATTGCCCATAGTAACCTTGATTTCCATAATATTGTGAGTAACCTGGATTCTGGTTGTTAAAGAATTGTGGTAGGATTAGATTTACGTTTAAAAGAGCTATTGCTAGTGTGAATACAATTACTAGTGATATGTGTTTTTTCATTCGAAGTTTATCAACAGATCATCAGTGTCGATTCTGTTGTAATTTATTTGTAAGTCTTCAACTTGAGTTGGTTTTCCGAAGTTAGTTGGAATTATTGTTATTGAGCTTGAAGCTTCTAGCTCTGTTTCTGAGATGAAGTAGTCCTGAGTTCCGCCTGCAGTTATTCCTTTGTCTACTGTTTGTGAAGGGATGTTTAGTGCAAAGCATTTCTCTTCTGTCGCTCCAAATACTGCTCCTATTCCTGATTTAGGAACATCTACACACTTTTGTTCTGTGCTGCCTTCTAACCTAATAGAAGCGTCAGTGTAGGCGTACATCTTTATCTCGTATTGTCCAACTGATAGTTCTATTTCTTTCTGATCTGGATAGACAATTGTTTTTACTTCATCATCTTTTGTGAAGGTTATTACTGCTTCCCCTTCAATTCCAGGAACCTCTACATTTAGAGGATATTTTTTGTCTAAGAACATTGCTATTGATCCTGGTTGTATTGTAGAGAATATTTCTTTCTTTGTTTCATAGCCTTCTGCTCTTGCTATTACATAACCGTTTCCACATTGAGGGAATGTTTCTGTTAGTGTTGCATCGCCAGATTCTATTCTGGTTGTTCCTATCCTACAAACTTCGTCGAAGCATTTGTATTCTATTTGTGCTTCAACAGGTTCGAAGTTAGTGTTGAAGGTTGATACTGAGATTTCTGTGTTCTTGTATCTGCATAGTTCGCTTGCTGTGTTTGCTATGTTAGATCCAGGTATTGGTTCTCTTGGTCTGTTTTTGTTTATGTAGACAACAACAGGGAATTGGAAAACTCCGTCTGGAGTGTGCATTTGTATTAGGACTGGATATGCTAGGTCGTAGACAAAATGATATGGAACGTAACAGAATCCTAATAGCCCTAATCCTTCTTGAGTTCCTATAGGATCTGCGATTAATAGTCCTCCATCGTTTGGCCAGACTTCCATTTTTGTAGGCCAGTTCCTAGAGAAGTGGAAATTTACCGGGACATCTACATTTTGTCCTATGTCATGGATGAAATATTCATTTTCTTGTTTGCTTAGATCGTAGTAGTCTCCTTTTATTTTTGTGAAAGGTACGTTGGCTTCTAATGCCATTGTTAGATTTGCCCTTACTTCTTCTACATTCCATATTGATGGGCTGCATTGTATTTCTACTCCATCTACCGGAGCGTATAGTCTTAGTATATCTACCCCATAATTTTCTAGGAACATTGATTCCTTGAAATCGTTATAGATATCTAGAGCTAGTTCGTGGAATTTTCCTAAGCTAGATTGTACGTCGTTTGAATGACTCTTTCCTGTCCAAGATTGCTCGCCTCTTTTAATTTCAATTGAATGTGAGACATCAACATCAATTCTGTTTTCTCTTATGTTTGTTTCTACTTCTATCTCTCTTCCTACTGCTATTTCGAATCCTTCATTTGCAAATCTTGAGAAGTCACATTGTAATATTCTTTGTTCTAGGAATTTATCTAATTCCTCCTCCATTGTATCTGTTGTTGGAACTTGTTCTTTTACAAGGTTATTTCCAGAAATGTAATACCAATAAGGTATTGGAATTCCTACAAAGTCTAGATAGTTAGAGAATGGCATATGTTCTGAACCTGGGTTGAAATCTGGGCCTTCGATGTATCCTCCCTGTTGACCTAATATGTTGGCTGCTATTTGTGTTTCTAATTCAATACAGCCTAAGTAATATTGATAGACTGGTTCTAGCTCTCCTGGAGGTCCTCCGAAAGATAGATTGCCTCTAAATACGAAGAATAAGACTATGATTCCTACAATTACTATTGCTAGAATAATGAATACTGTGGCTTGCGCCTTTTTATCACGCTCTTTAGGGATCATTCTTTCTCTTGTATAATCTTTTATGTTATTTAAACCCATTTTTTATTTCCAGTAGTAGATTTTTGCCATACCGGCCCTCCTTATTTTAACTTTTTGAGCACCTTCGAGAAATGCGAAGCAATTAGCGATAGTTTGTCGAGATAATTTCATTTTTTTGGATAATTCGGAGATTGTGTAGCCCGATTTGCTTTTTTGCAATTCGTTGATAATTCTATTTCTGTATTTTTCCATTCTTACCTCTTTTTATACAGTTTGATAAGCAATAGTGTATTTAAAGGTATTGGTTAATATTGGTTAGTTTAATAGATTAGCAGTATTGATAAGCAATAGAATAGAGAAAAAAATGGTCCCACCAAGAATCGAACTTGGGACTTGTCCACGTCAAGGACACGTTTTACCACTAAACTATGGGGCCTTAATTGTTATGAGATAGATTGGTTTTTATTTCTTTTGCTGGTTTTTCCACCTTTGATTTGGCCCCAATTATCAGGGCTATTTTTGGTATCTAATGTATCTGGGTCTATTTTTGACAGGTAGATAAGATCTTGGAATAGGGGTTCTGGTAGAAGCCTTCTTTCTGTGTAATAGTTTTTCAGATTATTGTAGTCTGTGTTTATTCCTAGCTGCAGGAGCCCTCTAAGGGATGTTAGATTAAGATTTTCAATACATCTATCTAGAAATTCTCTTTGTTTGCCTTTTTGAAATTGGATTCTCATTTTAGCTACGTCACCATTAGGAGCAAAAGCTTTAAATAGGTTTCTTTTTAGGTGTTTCTATGAATCTACCAAAAGAAACAAAGAGATTTTGTCCTTATTGTAAGAAAAGGACTGAGCAGAAGATTGATGTAGTAAGTACTGGATTCAAGAGAGGGGAGTTGAGAAGGGGAAGTATTTCAAGATCTAAGTCAAGAGGAGCTATGCCTGGTCATGGTAATCAGGGAAGATATTCTAGAAAGGCGCCTAAGAACTGGAAGAGAAAGACTAAGACTACTACAAGAAAGGTTGTTATTTACAAATGTAAGGATTGTGGTAAGAGTAAGCAAGCTAAGGAGTCTAGGAGAGTTGGAAAGTTATTGATAGGAGAGAATAAGAAGTAAGATGGCAAAAGCAACAAAAGTAGTAGTAAGGAGAAAGAAGTTCCAGGAAGTTGATGTTCCAATTACCAAGGGTAAGATTGAGTTAGTTGGGGAGACTATTGATGAGATTGAAGGTAAGACTATAAAGTTAGATTTGACTAGACAGTTGAAAGGTAAGAGTGTTGAAGTTACTGTTAAAGTTGCTAATGAAAAGGATAAGGCTGTTGCTCATCCTACTAAGATGAGATTGCTGTCTTACTTCATTAGAAGAATGATTAGGAAGAAGATTAGTTATGTTGAAGACAGTTTGGAGATTCCAAGTCAGGAAAGTATGTTGGTTGTTAAGCCTTTTTTGATTACAAGAAAGAGAGTTTCTAGAGCTGTTAGAAAGGCTTTGAGAAATAGAGCTAAGAATTGGTTGGAAGATTATATTTCACAGATGACTGATAAAGAAGTATTTGATGAAGTTTTGAGTAATAAGTTGCAGAAGCCATTGAGTTTGGTTTTGAAGAAGACTTATCCACTTTCACTTTGTGAGATTAGAGTTTTAGAAATTAAGAGGCCTTTGGAGAAGTCTGAGGTTCCTAAGAAGGTTGCTAGAAAGAAGGTTGAAGAGACTAAGGAAGATGAAGGATTTATTGATCAGATGGCAGAGATAGAAGCTGAGAAGGTTAAGGCTGCTGAAGAGGAAATGGATAAAACTCAAAAGAAAGCTAGTAAGAAGGAAGATGAAGATAAGGAAGAAGAGAAGAAGGAAGTAGAAGAAGCTAAGGAAGAGAAGAAAAAGGCTACTAAGAAAACTACAAAGAAGACAGCAAGTAAATCTAAGGATGAGGATATTGTTAAGGAGGATAAAGAGTAAAAATGGAACAGACTTTAGTTTTGATTAAACCTGATGGAATACAGCAGAAAGTTGTTGGACAGATAATTAGTAGATTTGAGACTGCTGGTTTGAGAGTTGTGGGTATGAAGATGGTTTGGCCTGATGAAGGTAAGGCAAGAGAGCATTACCCTTTGGATGAGGAATGGGCTAAGTCTGCTTTTGCTAAGACAAGTGAATCTGCAAAGAAGAATAACGAGAAGTTTGATTTTAAGGATCATATGGAGTTTGGAAAGTTTGTTCAAGATGGTTTGGTTAATTTTATCCAGGAAAATCCAATAGTTGCTTTGGTTTTGGAAGGAAGTCATGCTATTGAGGTTGTTAGAAAGATGGTTGGTGCTACTGAGCCAAGAGCTGCAGCACCTGGTACAATTAGAGCTGACTTTGCTTCAGTTGAGTCTTATCCTAATGCTAATAATCAGGGAAGAGCTGTTAGAAATTTGATTCACGCTTCGGACAGTCCAGAGACTGCTGAGAAAGAGATTAAGACTTGGTTTGATGATGAAGAGGTTCATGATTATTCAAGACCTGGTGATGATAAGATTTTTGGCAAGTAACAAAGCTTAAAAACAGTAATTCTCTAAAAATATTATGCCTCCATAGCTCAGTGGTAGAGCAACTGATTTGTAATCAGTAGGTCGTCGGTTCAAATCCGGCTGGGGGCTTTGTTATTTTTTAGTATCGATTTGTTTAAATATTGACTAAGGGTCATTATTTTAATGGCTATTGAAAGTGTGGAAGAGGCTTATGAGAATAGGAGATTGGCTCTTCAGGGTGCTACTTTTGGACAATTTTTTAGGGGAGCGGTTCGTGCGCCCTTTTCTGCATTGGGAGATCCTGCAGCATTTATGATGGGGAGTTTTAAGGGATTTTTTTTAAGTTTTGCAAATGATACTGAAATCCCTGCTGAGGCTGTAGAGGCCTATCAAGCTTTTGGAGATAATGGTAAGGGAGGGTGGTTGGATTCTATGGATGCAGAAGATATGGGTTATTTAATTGGAGCTACTGCGAATTATACTGCCGTTTCTGCTTGGATGTTGGGATCTGCTTATTGTGCGGCTGTTTCAGATCTTAGTCAGACTAGTGCTGAAGGAATTGCGAATTATGTTGTTGCAGGAGGTTTGCTTGTAGCTAATGTTTTGAGAGAAGGCCATAGGCGTTTGGAAGATTATCTTAATAGGCCTCATCCATTGCCTGGGAGTTCAAAAGGGGATAATGAATGATAAAGAAAAATTGGATGAGATAAGGAAGTTGGTTAGTGGGCTGAGTTTGCAGGAATATCAAAAGGCTTGCTTACGTACTGTTAAGGAATTTCCTAGTGATCAGGTTAAGATAATGACTTGGGGACTTGGTGTTGCTGGTGAGGCAGGAGATGTGGCTGGTTGTATAAAGAAGACATTTGTTCATAATAATGATACTACTTCTGGAATTAGAGAGAATGTTGGAGATACTATGTGGTATATAGCTAACATTTGTAATTTTTTTAATTGGGATCTACAAGAAATATTGCAAGAGAATGTTGATAAGTTGATGAAGAGATATCCTGAAGGTTTTACTTACAAGGATGCTGATAGGGGTTATAAGGATTGGAATGAGGGTGTTGAAAATAGGAGATAGTTATTCTTCATCTACTGATTCTGCTTTTTTATCCCCTATAAGAATTGTTGCAACTTCTTCTTGGAGGTTGGCTATATCGCCTTTTTTGAAAGGCCCGATTTCATTTCCTTCTAGATCTAATAGGGCATCTGTATCTTCTACAAAAACAATCATCTTGTTTTGGGGTTTATTTTCTTCTTCTTTTCCTCTTAAAATTTCTTCAATTTTTTTATCTCCTTTTTCTAGAGATTTCATAATTCCATCAAACTGTTCTTTTTCGATTAATAGCATATTTTCAAAATCTCTTTTTGAAATTCCTGTTTCAGCGGCTACAAAGGCTAGTTCTAAGATTTTCTTTTTTCTTCTTAGTATTAGTTCTTTGAAGATTGCTATTGAATTTTCAAATTGCTTCTTTGTTTTTAGAATTGTATCTGAGAAATTATCATCTTCTTTGTTTGCTATCTCTTTCTTGTCTTTTAGATATGCAGATACTTCTTTTATGAAAAGTTTTGGTATTGGTTGTAGTTGTTCTGAATAACGCTCTTTTCTTAATGCATCATATAACTCATTGTATGTAATCATAGTCCAGGAAACCTAGGTTTCCTAGACGCAACCTTCCTAAGAATGCTATTGTCTGTTTTCCCTAGATGCAACCCTCCTAATATTGCTGTTTCACAGTTATTATTCGCCATAGGTGTGAGAGAGGATTTTGATTTATAATGTTTGTTGTGGTTAGAATTCTTTGTAACTTTTAGTTAACTAGTGGTTCAAATCTTTTATAGGATGTATTGCCAATTTCTGGTATGTAACACCAGTCTTTAATGCCTTTTTCTGGTTCTTTTTTTAGTCTTAAATTATGTTTGGCTGCAGCAGTGTCTATCCATGAGTAAACTTGTTCTCCTGTGTCTGTTTCAAAGCTAGGAAAATTGAATGAGTAATCGTATATAGTTGGGTAGTCTTCTTGCCCTAGTCTATGTATTGGAATTCTGACTAAACTTATTGTTGAGTTGTCTTTTGTGATCCCATAGGGAGTTTTGAATTCCACTATTGCTGAGTCATAGGTAATTAGTTCTGAAAGATTTCTGACTATTGTTTCTGGAGACCACCATATGGAACTAAGAATTGTAAAATATCTATGAGTATGGTGTGGTGGTCCATCTCCTGTTTTAGCTCTTGTTGAATTCCCTATGCCTTCTTCAAAATTTCCGTTCATTTGATTTCTCCTCTTAATAAATCTTCAAATAATTCATGGTTGATTCCAACAGCTCTTTCTGGAGATATTAGTCCTTTGACTTTTTCTGCAAGTACTGGATATAAACGGAAGTCACTATGATGGTAACCTATTGGTCTAGCTATATGGCCTACACTATATCTCAAGTCAATGCCCATATGCCTTGAGGGATATAGATGCTCACTATCTTTAGTGTATTCTACAAATCCTGATAATGTTTCTTCATCATTTCTAGCAAGGAATCTCCACTCAGGGCTCTCTAAAATAGTTTCTGATGAGTAGCCCTTTCCATCGATTTCTTCTACTCTCTCTTTGGGAATATGCAATACGTTGTGTTCCCTACTGTCTAATGCATACCATTCAATATCTGATAGAACTATGTTGCCTTCATAGATTAGCAATTCTTCAGGATTTTTTGTGAGAATGGGATCATTAGCAATTAATTTTACACTACCATCTCTAAAATAGTGCATACTATCACATGTTAGGGTTCTACATCTAAAGTCATCTTTTGTTTTCTTATCCGCATTGCTACCTAATAATCTCATATGGTCATACATAGTTGTTGGCTTATATCCTTGCTCAACTATTTCACGTAGGGCAGATATGCCTTCACCATGTGAACCTGTATATGGGTGTTTTTTCTTTTTCATTTTCTTGTTTTTCTTTTTAATTTTTACTTTATTTATTACTATTCGATGGTAATCTAATAAATTTAAAACTTTCTTGCTAATAATTTTTACAAATAGAAATATTTATAAATAAAAATTATATTTTATTTATATGAAATCTGAGAGTATTGTGAAAAGGATATTATGGAATTTGGATTATGATGCTAGACTGCCTCTTAATAAGTTAGCTAAAAAAGTTGGAATATCTAAACAAAATTTGAATTATCATTTGAATAAATTGGTTCGTGATAAAGTTATTAGAAAATTTACAACCGTTATTGATCTGCATAAGTTAGGTTATCTTACTTATAGGTTGTATATAAGGTATAAGGATGTTGATGGAAAAAGAGAGAAAGAGATTATAGATTATTTTAGGGAACATGGCAATGTTATTTGGTTTGTTAGTTTAGTTGGAAGTTGGGATTTAGAGGTTGTTTTTGGAGCAAGAAATTTTATTCATTTTAATAATATTTTTAAGAAAGTTAGGGAGGAGATTGGAGACTATTTCTCTAAATATGATGTTTCAATGTCTGTTGTTAATTATCATTTTAAGAGAGATTATTTATTAGATAAAAGAAGAAGGGACTTTTCTCCTTCTTATTATGGTTTTGAACCCGATAAAGTTAGTATCGATGATTTGGATTATAAAATTCTTGGCGAGCTTTCAAAAGATTGTTCTAATAATAATGTTAGTATTGGGGAGAAAATTGGAGTTACTTATCAGACTATTAAGCAAAGAATAAAAAAATTGGAAGAGGGAGGGGTAATTCAAAACCATAGGATTTTGTTTGATATTGGTGCGGCTGGAAGAGAGTATCATAAGATTTTGCTTAAGTTGAATAGCCCTTCTAAAGGGGAGGAGAAGGATTTGTATGAATTTTGTAGCAGGCGTAATTTTGTTGTTTATATTGTAGAGGTTTTAGGGGATATTCAGATGGAGATTGAAACGGAGGTTGAAAACCAAGGCGAGGTTAATAAATTATTGAGAGATCTTAAGAATGAATTCCCGAGTTTGATTACAGATTATGATATATTGCAAGTTACTAAGGAGCATAAATTGGATTATTTACCTGCAGGTCTTAGAATACTAAATGATAAAATATAATCATTTTTTTATACCTGTCTTTTTTAAGAAATCTTTTCCAGTGAATGATTTTAGAGATCCTACTCTGGCCTCTATTTCTGTGAATCTATGTGCGTGATCTGGTTCTATGTTGTTTTGGTAGATTAAAACTGGAACCGGGTGAGCTGAATGACCTTTTAGTTCACAAGGGGTTGAATGATCGCAAGTAACAATTACTCTCCAATCGTTTTTTACAGCTTGTTGCTTTATGAAAGAGAATAGTTTTTTGTCTACAGTTTCTATCATCTTCTTTTTTTCTAAAGGCTTGTTATCATGTCCTGGAAGATCTGTTTCTTTTATTTGAATATAGCATCCCTGGAAGCTATTGTGGTGTTTTTTGATAGTTTTTATTGTGTGTTTTATTTTTGTGCTTAATAATTTTTCAAGATATTTGTAAGTGTCAATTGATTTTTGTGGAGGGATTTTGTATGGGAAGTTTTTCATGCCTGAGATTTTTGCTATTCCAACTTCTAATGGCATTGAATTAACAGACATCCAGTTTCTGTATTGTTTGATCTTTGGTAATGAGTTCCCCGCACCTCTTGTTAAAATTATATTGGCTGGAAATAATCCTTTTCTTATTCTTTCTTTATTTACTGGATGATTTTTTAGGATGTGATATGATTGTATTATGAAATCGTTCACTAATTCAGAGGATGTTTTTGATTTTGGATTTTTATCTACTGGTCCTGAGAATCTGAATAGGTTTGCTTTTGCACCTCCTGCCCATCCTGAATTGACTGGAGTGATTTTATCTGAATGATCTCCTTTTAATACTAGTGCGCCACGATGTTGTACTGTTGATTTGAATTCAAACTTACATTGTAGTACTATTTCTTCATTTAGTGATTTGGCTAATTGCTGAGCTTCTTTTGTAGTAAGTGTTCTTCCTGCTCTCCTATCAATTAGATTTTTGTTTTTTAGGTTGTCAATTGTCCCGAAGTTTGTTCTTAATGCAAGATCTCCTTTTTTGAGGTTTATTCCAGATCCAATTGTTTCATAGATTCCACGTTCGCACTTTTTTGGATCATTTCCTAGAAGGGTCACTATTGAATTAGCAGAACTTGGTGTTTTTCCTTTTGCTAAGGGATACATTATTCCTAGCTGTCCATTTTCTGCTAGGAAGTCTAGGTTTGGAGTTCTCGCGGCTTCAAATGGCGTTTGATTTTTTAGAGATTTGTTTGGGAGATCTGCGGCACCATCTAGAATTATTAGTACTGTTTTCATCTTATCACCTTTTTATTGTAAGTGCTTTTGGGTATAAAAGATTTTTCTAATTAACCTTAAAAACCTCGATATCCTTGCAGTTTTATGTTTGGAAAGTTTAAAGATAAGCTGAAGGGATGGTTTAGTTCTAGTGCTGAGAAGATTGAGGAAGAAGCTGAAAAGATAGAAACTGAAGAAGAAGTTGTTGAAGAGCCTCCTAAGGAAGATAAGAAGAAATCTGAGGGGAAGGTAAAGGCAGAAGTTAGTGAAAAAGATATAGAAAAAGTTGAGAAGTTAATTGAGAAGGCTAGGGATGAAAAGGTGGAAGGTGTTCCTGTCGCATATAATGAGTTTAGGAAGAAAACTGAGCCTGATCTTGATAAGATTCATGAGGAAGCAGGCACTATTAGTGATCAGATAGAAGAGGCTGAGCAGAAAAAGAAGGAGGAAAAGAAGGTTCAGAAGGAAGTAGAAAAGTTTGATAAGGAATTGGAGAGAGTTGATAAGGAGATAGAAGAAGAAAAAAATGAAGTGGAAGAGGGGGTTGTTGAAGAAGAGAAGTTTGAACCTGATTTGGAGGATAGGGGCAAGGGAAAGGTTAAGATGGAAGGACTTTCTGAAGAGAAGAAAGGTTTCTTTTCTAGGATGAAGAGTAGTTTTTCTTATAAGATTACAGAAGATGAGTTTGATAGTATATTTGATGATCTTGAACTTTTGTTATTAGATAATAATGTGGCGCTTGAAGCTGTAGATGATATTAGAGAGAAGCTTAAGGAAAAATTAGTTGGTAAGGAGATTAAGAAAGAAGAGTTAGAGGGAGAAATTCGTACTGAGTTGAAGAGAGCTATAGAAGAGGTTTTAATCGAGCCAGATAATCCTTTAGAATTTATTAAAATAGCTGAGAAGCCGTTTAAGATTTTGTTTTTTGGAATTAATGGTACTGGAAAGACAACAAGTATTGCCAAGGTTACTAGTTTTTTGAAGGCTGCAGGTTATAGCGTTGTGTTAGCTGCAGGAGATACTTTCAGAGCAGCCAGTATTGAGCAAATTGAAGAGCACGCTGGTAAGTTAGATGTTCCTGTGATTAAGCAAGATTATGGTGCAGATCCTGCGGCAGTTGGATTTGATGCTATTCAGTATGCTAAGAAGAATAAGATAGATGTTGTTCTTATAGATACTGCTGGAAGGATGCATACTAAATCTAATTTATTGGCTGAGATGGAGAAGATTGTTCGGGTAACTGATCCTGATTTGAAGTTGTTTGTTGCAGAGAGTGTTGCTGGGAATGATGCTGTTGATCAAGCTAAGGCTTTCCATGAGACCGTTGACATTGACGGATCAATATTGAGTAAGGCAGATATTGATGAGAAAGGTGGGACAGTTATTAGTGTTAGTCATGCTACTAAGAAGCCTGTATTTTATTTGGGTACTGGCCAGAATTATTGTGATCTTGAATTGTTCAATAAACAGAAGTTTGTTGAGAGTCTTGGATTATAGGCTATAAATCTTTATTAATCAATTTTATTTTGAATTGGGATGGCTGATGATGGTGTTATAAAATTTAATCCTGGTTTTACGGAGGATGCTTCTCCGGGTCATGATGAGGTTGCTTTATTGAATCCTTGGAGGAGAAGACATTATGAGTTGGGATTAATTGGAGAGGCTGCTGGAGTTGGTTATGGGAATGTTAGTATGAGAGTTCCCCCTTTTGAGATACGTCCTAGTAATAGGGCATTTATTGTTTCTGGAACTCAGACTGGTTGTTTTCCTGTTCTTGCAGATCATCATTATGCTACTGTTATTGAATGCTATCCTGATGAGAATAGGCTTAATTCTTTTGGTCAGATTAAACCTTCTTCTGAGTCTATGACTCATGGTGCTATTTACATGTTTGATCCTAATATTAGATTTGCCTTTCATGCTCATTCTGCTAATATGTGGAAGTATTTGGGAGATAGGGGATTTCCAGGCACAGATGGCGCTGTAGAATATGGTACTCCTGAAATGTCTGCAGAAGTTACTAGGTTATTAGCAGCGGGAGATGTTTTGGAGGAAAGGATCTTTTGGATGGCGGGTCATGAAGATGGAGTTTTTACTTTTGGGCGGACGGCAGAGGAGGCTTGGGAACCTATGTTTAGGATCTATGAGTTGTCAAAGCCTTAATCAGTTAGCTTTTTATATTGTTAATTTTCTAAATAGTTATGATAGTTGGAATTGAGACTACTGCACACACCTTTGGTGTTGGAATAGTTAATGATGGAGAGATCGTTGCTAATAAGAAGGATGCTTATACTACTGAGAGTGGTGGAATTATTCCAATGGATGCAGCTGCGCACCATAGAGATTGTGCAGATAGGGTTTGGGATGAAGCTTTGGAAGAGGCTGGAATTTCTGCAGAGGATGTTGAAGCTATTGCTGTTAGTCAGGCGCCTGGATTGCCGCCTTGTTTGGCTGAAGGAATGAAGTTTGCTAAAAAGAAGGCTAAAGAACTTGGAGTTCCTTTAGTGCCTGTTAATCATTGTGTTGCTCATTTAGAGATTGGTAAGAGTGTTGGAGCCACAGATCCTGTTATGTTGTATGCTTCTGGAGCTAATACTCAGATAATCGCTTATGCCGCTGGAAAGTACAGGGTTTTTGGAGAGACATTAGATACTGGAATTGGAAATTTTATTGATACTTTTGCTAGGCATATCGGTTTAGGATTTCCTGGAGGCCCTAAGATTCAGAAGTTGGCTGAAGGTGGAGAGTATATTGAAGTTCCTTATACAATAAAGGGAATGGATGTTGCTTTTTCTGGTTTGTTGACTAAGCTTAAACAGTTAAAGGAAAAGGGCGAGAAGGATGAGGATTTGGCTTTTAGCTTACAGGAGAGTGCTTTTGCAACATTAGTTGAAGCTGCAGAAAGGGCGTTGGCACATACTGGAAAGAATGAATTGTTGTTAGGTGGAGGGGTTGGATGTAATGCTAGATTGCAGGAAATGTGTAGGAAAATGTGCGAGGAGCGAGGTGCTAAGTTCTTTGTCCCAGGTTTTGGTTTGTTAGTTGATAATGGTGCTATGATTGCTTATTTGGGTGAGATAATGTTTAAGTCTGGAATTAAGGTTGAGGATGTAGACTCATTAGATATAGATTCTAGGCAGAGAACTGATATGGTTGATGTTAAGTGGAAGTAAAGCTTTAAATACCCTAAATTTATGGATCTAATATAGCCAATGACTATGGGAGGCTTACTCTTTAGTTCTTGGCGCATTAAATACGGAGATAAAAATGGTTTCGGTATACGAATTAATCGAGAAGGCGAGAAAGACTGGAAAGGTCGAGAAAGGTACGAACGAAGTTACCAAGGCAGTAGAGAGAGGTACTGCGAAGTTGGTTGCTTATGGTGCTGATGTGGACCCTAAGGAGATCGTTCAACACATACCAATTCTATGTAAGGAAAAAGGTGTTCCTTGTGTAGAAGCTGACAAGAAAGAGAAGCTAGGTGTTGCTGTTGGATTGAATGTTGGTTGTGCTAGCGTTGTTGTAATAGATGCTGGTGATGCTGATAGCGATCTTAAGGGATTTGTTGCTAGTCTTGGTAAAGAAGAAACTAAGAAGGACGAATAATTCTGATAACTTTTAAGTTATTTGAATTAAACTCTGATTATCTATTAAAATGGGATCAAAGACACAAAAAACTAAGGAAGGCCAGGGAAGTGGTTCTGGAAAGGGAGCTGATGCTCTATTGAGTGAAAGCGCTGTTCCAGCTGTTGTTGAAGCAATTGTTGGTAGAACTGGTGCTAAGGGAGAAGTTACTCAGGTTAAGGCTAGAGTTTTACAAGGATTTGATAAAGGTAAGGTTATGAGAAGAAATGTTAAAGGTCCTGTGAGAAAGAAGGATATTTTGATGTTGAGAGAGACTCAGATTGAGGCTAGAAGAATTAAGAGTAAATATTCTAAGGGGGCAGCTTAAATGCCAACTTGTTCATTTTGTAAGAGGAATTATGAAAATCCAAGAGGATTGACTGTTTTTACTTTTGATGGAAAGTCTCTTTTCTATTGTTCTAGTAAGTGTAGAGCTAATGCTAAGTTGGGAAGAGATCCTAAGAAGACTAATTGGGTTAAGACTGAAAAGAAAGTTAAGGTAAAGCCTGTTGAAGAGAAACCAAAGAAGGTTGAGAAAAAGGAAGAGCCAAAAGTAGAAGAAAAGAAGGAAGAGGCTAAAGAAGAAGTGAAGAAAGAAGAGAAAGTTGAAGAGAAAAAGGAAGAATCTAAAAAAGCTTAAAATTTTTAATTAAACTTTATAGATAACGTTATTGTTTTTGTTATATACTATTTCCCAATTGCAATCGATTTGTTGTTCTGATAGTACATATGATACATTATATTTCTGGATTATTTGATTCTTTGTTTCACATCCTTCGGATAGGAAGAACTGAAATAGTAAGTTCCTATCTCCGTAGAAGAAAGTAGTTGCTAAGGGTTGGTGGTTAGTTATTGGGAAGATAGTTGTTGAGATTAATGCTGGCGCTATTACTCTTGATTTTGGTTCTATTGGTTGTTGTTTTAGAAATTGAAGCGCTTCATAATTATCTTCATCTATATTGTTGTAGAAAGGCGTTCTTTCTGGAAGATCATAGTATGAGTAGAATGTTAGAACTATGATTAAAGTTATTGTGATTAGTGTTAGGATCTTTTTGTTTCTTATTTTTTGAGTTAGGTGATAGAGTCCTATTGCACTTAGGAATGGGAGGGATATTGCAAAATAGTATAGGTTTCTTTGATATGGGCTTAGGTAAGAGATTCCTGTTTGTTTGAATATTAATATCGATATTATCATTACAATTGGCCAGATTATGTGGATTAGATATTTTTTTCTAGTTTCTTTTTTGGAGATTATTGCTATTGATCCAATTATTGCTAGTAAGTATCCGATTGGGCTGTAGAGTTCAAACGGTGAGTTGTTAGCTTCTAAGACTCCGAAACCGTGTTTGAATTGTAAGCTGTTTATTATATTTGGGATTGATTGTATAATTGGTTCGTTCATTATTTGGCTGTAGAAAAATATTCCTAGGATTGGTATTAGGAAGAATGCTAGGAAAAATTTGTATTCTTTTTTTATGAATGATTTGTTTGTTAGTAAGTAGATTCCTAAGATTGGTATTGCAAAGAGTACGGAGATTGAATGTATTGGTATGAGGAATAGCATTATTAGGAGGCTGTAGATAATTAGTTTTTTGTTTTCTTCTTGAATTCCTTTTGTGAATGCATGCATGTAGAGATAAATGAAAGGTATAGAGAAAGTTAATGGTATGAAGTACCATAATCCTAGTATGTTAGTATTTGATTTTAGTGATGCGAAGAATATTATTGTTGTTAGCGCTATTAGATAATTTGATTTTAGGGTTTTTGTTTCATCTTTTGTTATCTTGAATAAGATTATTGCAGTTATGACTGCCCATATTGTTGGGAGGAATCTATAGATTAGAATTAGGTTTGTGAAAGAATCTATGATTGAGAGAATGAAATGAAATCCTACTTTTGCTGCAGTGACTCCAGTGGGTGTTTGGTAGTTTAGTTTTATAGATTCTGTGATATGGTGCCATTCATCTATATGTGTGGGATAGGGATTGTCTAGTCTTGGAGATAGGATTAGTAGGAAGATTAGTATGAGAATTGTGAATAATAAGTAACTCTTCTTTATTTTCATATAATTATTTGGAGGGTCGTTATATATATTTTTATGTGACAATGTTTAAAATACTCTTCCAATTTGATATTTTATGATAAAAGAGAGTAATGTTAGGCGTGGACATGCTCGTATGTTTAGAATTCTTAAGTATCTTGATAGATTGTGCAGGGAGAATAGATTAACATATTGGATTTGTGGCGGAACTTTAATTGGTGCTATTTTTCACAAGGGATGGAAACCTAATGGCAGTGATATTGATATAACATTACCAGAAAGAGATTATGCTAGGCTCTATGATCTTGTATTGAAAAATCCTTTGGAAGGTACCAGTGTTGAGTTGGTTAGGCCAATCTTGTTTAGGATTGTTGATTCGAAAGGCAAATATTCTAAGGGATCTAGGAGGGGTGTTGGTTTGATAGTAGATGTTTCTGCAAGTAAGGTGAAGAAGGGTTTGATTAATATTAGATATAGGTGCCAGATTGATGAGGGTAATGAGAAAATTTTTAGGAAGAACATTCTTTTTCCCTTAAGAGAGTATGAATTTGAAGAGGGCTCTTTTTTTGGCCCGAATAAGCCGGTTTCTTTTTTGAGGTGTTTTAAGGAGGGCACTCAAAAATTAAATGATTATGGGTCTAATATTGAATATTTTAGGAAATTAAGAGAAGATTATGATGCTAATAGCGAGATTGAGGTAAATTTTATTTCAGAAAGATGACAGTATATAATATTTTTAGAAGATTGCTACCTAGGGATTTTGCTGGAAAGATTTATGAATATTATTTAAGATCAAGGTTTGCTAGGAATATAAAAAGAGAAAAAATGGGAATTTTTTATACTCCATTTTATGTTGTAGATTATATTGTTGAAAATTCAGTTACTAATTATATTGAAGGGATGTCGATAGATGAAATATTGGATGTTAAAATATTAGATCCTTCTTGCGGTTCTGGCAGGTTTTTGGTTAAGTCATTTGAAGTTTTATGTAGGTCTGTTGAGGATAGGTTAAGGAAAAATGAATTTTCTTCTAATTGGAAGGTTTTTGATTATTTTGATGGGAAATTAGATCGTGACCAAAAGGCTACTATATTATTTAATTGCATTTATGGGATTGATTTGGATGATAGGGCGGCTAAAATATGTAGGTTTAATTTGAGAATTTCTTCTAGTTTTATGGATGTAGGGGATGATGAATTAAATATAGTTTGTGCAGATGCTATATTGGATGAAGTTTTTGACTTAGATTTTGATTTAGTTATTGGAGGGCCACCTTATGGATCTTATATAAAGTTTAGAGATCGGAGACTAATAGGGGAGCAGTATAATTTCGGTACTACATATAGTACGGTTATTTTTATGGCCTTCGCAAAAAATGTTACTAAGAAGGGAGGAATGAATGTAATGATTGTGCCTAAGAAAGTTTTTGTAGATGATAATTTAAACATGATTTCAGGTTATCTTGGGGAGGGATTATTTGATATAGTGGATTTTGGCCAGGTTTGGGAAGAGGTCCCTTTAGAAGAGGTTGTTTATTTTTATAGGAAGAAAAATGGAATTAGTTAGAAAAAGCTTGGTTCAAATGAAAGAGAATTTTAGAGAGAGTAATGGGGATAGCAAGTGGGGATTTGTTTGGTATTTGCTAGATCCCTTGATGTTATTTATTGCATTGATATTTGTTTTTGAGGTTGTTTTTGGAGATAAGGGCCAGGTATATCCTTCTTATTTATTAATTGGATTAGTTGTATTCAACTTTTTTAGGTTTAGTACAATTCAGGCATTTCATATCCTTAGAAAAAATAGTAATAAGATAAACAATGAAATGAGGCCTGAGGTATTTGTTCTGTCAAACTTTTTTCAGTCTCTTTTATTACACGCATTTGAGATATTATTGATAGCTGTTGTTTTGAGTTATTATGGACTTTCCTTGAAAGGGTTAATTTTTTATCCTATCCTTTTATTTTTCTTTTCTATATTTGTGTTGGGGGTATCTTTTCCCTTATCTTTGATAGGATTTTATAGAAAGGAACTATTTAGGGGATGGACTATTTTTACAAGGACTCTTTGGTTTGTGACGCCTACATTTTATTTTGTAGAGAAAGGGGATTTCTTATATAATTTCAATTTGTTTAACCCTATGTTTTATTTTATCACTTCTTTTAGAGATGTCCTTGTTTACAATGTTTTTCCTTCTTGGTGGATGATTTTAATCTTTGTGGAAATAAGTCTTTTAAGTTTCCTTGGAGGGTTAGCCTTATTTTTGTATTACTCTAAGAGAATTGGTTAATTATTTTTTAACGATTATTGCTTCATTACTTTTTGTAGAAATTGAATTTTTTTCTGGTTTGTCTTTTAGAAAATCCTTACAGGCTTTTTTAACTCCTGGCAATGAATCCCATACGTAATCATCTATAACTATTATTGCATCCTTTGATAGTAAGGGATATACTTTTTCAAAGCTATCTTTAATTGAGCTGTAAAAGTCTCCGTCAAAAAATGCGAAAGATATCTTTTCTGGAAGGTCATTTTCTTTGATTTCATTAAACCAGCCCTCTTTTATTATTGGAGGGATTAATCTTTCTTTTTTGAAATTTTTTATTAATGTTTTTTTAGTTGATTTTGCAACTCCTTCTTTGAATATTTTGTTTGCAGGATTTTCACTAAAATCTTCTTCTAATTTTTTTGGCAACCCCTCAAATGAGTCATATACGTAAAATTTTTTATTAGAATTATAAAAGTCTAATAATCTTCTGATGAATAGTGATGTTGTTCCTTCGTTGCATCCAAATTCGACGATATCTCCTTCAATATTTTTATCTAGTGTTTTCTTAAGATTTTCTAAGACAACTTCTATTTCTTCATGTTTCATCATCCCTGAGATTACTCTATGTCTATTCAGAAGTTTCTTTACAATGTTATTTTTGTTTGGTTTATTTCTTTGAAACAATTTAACTAATTTTCTTAGAAGGCTTTCTGGATATAAGGATCCTTTTATTTGGAGGTATGTTCTATACTCTTCAGAGTTTATTAGGTGTTGATGTGTATCTTTCGTTATTGTTCCATTTTTTAAATAGAAATGGTATCCTCTGTTAGCACTTTTTAATTTGTGATCTTGTCTTTTATATTTATGTCCAAACTTATCTTTTAGAAATTTCTTAAATTTTTTATGAGAGAATAATTCTATATGGTCTATATCCTTCCAGTAGTTTGGAATTGTGTCGCTTTTTAAGGGGTTAAGAGATCTTTTTCTTATATACTGGTTTAAAGATATTTTTAGTTTTTCTCCAAGATTAAAATGGAAATATTCTGAACATAGTCTGTCTCCTGGATGTCTTACGAAGGAAATTGTATACCAACCTTTCTTCTTGTATTTATAGAATGTTTCATCATCCCAGCTGTATAGGTGATTGTGTACAAATTGTTTTTCAGGATCCTCTAGAAATTTGAGCATTTCTTCTTTTGTCCATTCTCTTTTTAGATTTTTCCAAGAGTTTCTTATTTTGTATCCTTTTTTTTCAAGGAATCCTGCCATGTATGTGAAACAATAGGTCCCAGCAGTTCTTGGGATGTGAATAAATGCTAAGTTTTTATTTAGTATTTTTTTATTCATTTTATCTTATTATTTTTTTTATGGTATCCTCCCAATTTATGAATCTTACTCTTTCTTCTGCTAATTTTCCCATCTCCTTAGCTTTATTTTTGTCTTTAATTAATATTGATAGTTGGTCTGCTATAGACTCTGGGTTCGGTTCTGCTATGAGTCCTGTTTTATTATGCTCTACAAATTCTAACGGGCCTCCGGAATCCTTACATGTAATGACTGGTTTTTTACTTTTCATAGATTCTATGGTTACAAGTCCATAATCTTCTTTGTAGGAAACTAGGCAAGTGCATAAGGCATTTGAATATATGCCTATTAGCTCTTCTGGTGATTTATATCCTAGGAAAATTATTCTCTGATCATCTTTTGCTAGTTCTTTGAGTTGTTTTTCATGTGGGCCACTGCCCGCAATTACAAGTTTTATGTCTTCTTTAATGTATTTCATAGCTTTAATTAGCAGGCTTATTCTTTTTCTTTTGTCATCTAAGATGCTTGTGGATAGAATATAGTCATAGTTTTTACACTTGAAATTTTCTATTATTGGTGGGCAGTAGATGAGTTCAGAATCTATGTTTTCATCCTTTAGCCTTTGTTGGATGAATTTGGAGTATGAAATTATTCTCTTTGTATTGCCTAGTGCTTTTTTATCTAGATGTCTTATTAGATTTCTTAATGCTAGTTGGGCAGGTTTGTATTTTTGATATTTCCATTGATCGTAGAATTGCCTATAGAAGTGCGCGAAGTAGCATATGTGGTTTCTATGTTTTATCATATAGCTGGGAAATTTTAGAGATATTACTAGGTCAAAATTTGAGAGATCGATTAGTCTATGCATTAGATATGATTTGATTAGAGAAAGAGGGGGGTGGTGTTTCATTGGAGTATTGATGGTTAGTGCTTGATGTTTTGTGTACTTGTTAATATATTTTGATAGAGCCTCTGCTATGTATTGATTGCCTCCTTTGACTCCAAGTTCAATTTCATCCGATGGATTGATTATTGCTATTCTCATTGTAAACTTTTAATATGAAGTCCCTCAGTTCTTTCGCTTTATCTTGCCAGAGGTGATTTTTCTTTATGTGTTCTATTGCGTTGTTTGACATCTCTTTTTGAAATTCTTCATTCTTTAGTTTGTTTAATGCACCTAAAATGTTTTCAGTTTCATTTTTGTCTCTTTTGATTTTGAATACACAGCTTGTTGGAAATTCTTTATTTTCAGGAAGGTCAGAGATTATGCAGGGAGTTCCGGTAGATAGTGCTTTCATTAGAGAACCAGATGTGGCTCCAGTTGTTGGCCATCTTAGATTTATGCATGCGTTACTTGCATAGATGTAATCTATTACTTTGTTGAATGGAATGTATCCTGTTAGGATTGCATTTTTTTCTAGTCCAAGTTTTCTTATGATTTTTCTTATGTCTATTGTTTCGTCTTCCTCTCCCATTATTATGTATATTGAATTAGGGGCTGTCTTTAGAAATTCTTTGAATGCTTCTAGCGCTTTTTCTAAATGCTTATGTTTTTGAATTTTTCCAAATGAGCATGCTATGAATTCAAATTGATCAATTCCTAGTTTTCCCCTTATTTCTTTTTTTGAAATTTTTGGTTTGTTAAGTTCCACTCCTTGCAGCATTACTTGCATTGGGATTTTTGGATTTATTTTAGATGCTTTGTTTTTTAGGTGATTGCTATGTGTGATGATAGCTTTTGCAGATTTTATTACTTTTTTGTTAAGTGGGTATTTGTAAAGAATTTTATTTTTGACTCTTTCAAATTTTAGATTTTTGATATAGAATGTTTCTTCAAAAAAGGGAATATTTATTTCTTTGTCTTTTTGATATTTTATCGAATGAATTTTAACTCCCATTGTTCTTAAATTACTGTCACTTAGCTTTGTTATTATTGAAAGTGGTTTAGATACCTTTATTTTGCAGATTAGTTTTTTACTTGGTATATTCTCTAAGCATACTTTTTTGAATTCATTTTTAGCTAGTTTAATTTTCTTTTTCCTTCCATTTAGGTCTAAAATTATTTTTGCAGGGAAGTCTGTTGAAATTTCCATTGAAATGCTTTTGATTTCTTGCTCATTGATAATTAGTTTAGATTTTTTTCTAGTCCATCTGAATTTTCTTCCTTTTTCTTCTTCTACCTTATGAAACCCCTGTGCTTGGAAATTATCTCTCTCAATATTATTTGATTTCTTGTAAGCTTTTGTAAATAGTAATTGAAAATAATCTACTATGGCCTTAAATCCATGATTATTCAGAACCTCTTTTATGAATTTTGGTCTTGACCAGTATTCGCTTGCCATTCCGAAGGTCATTCCCTGCAGTATCCAGTCGTGTAATATTATTATGCTGGGATTTTTTTCTAGCTCATTAAAACTGTATGTATGTTCCTTATTATTTCCTATGTTGTGTATAGTCATGCTTTTATAGATCCCCGGCTGATAATTATCTTTGGTTACCTTAGTTATTTCAAAATATTTTTCTAGTTCTTTTAGCAATTCTTCTGAGTAGTCACTTATCCCAGATCTTACTGGAGGTAATGGGCTGAAGTAGTTTAATTTTGGTTTAGGCATTTTATTTCTTCCTTTATTTTTTCTATGAAAATTTTTGTGTCAAATTGTCTTGCTCTTTTTTGGGAATTTTCCTTATAGAATTCTGGATCTTTTTCTAGGTTTTTATTTATTTCTTTGATTGATTCGACTATTTTGCTTTCATCTATATGATCTATAAGAATTCCCGTGTCTTTTGTTATCGTTTCTTTATAGCCACCCTCATTTGCTGCTATAACTGGTTTTCCTGAGGCCATAGCTTCTATGGGGCTCATTCCGAAGTCCTCATCTCTTGCTGTCGCTATAAGCCCCTTAGCATTTGAATATAGTTCTTTTAGCTCATCATCTGAAATCCAAGAAACAATTTGCACATTTTTTGGTTTAATTTTTTTTATGTGATTAGCATATTTCTGGAAATGTTTGGCTTTTTCATAAGATCCGACTATTATTAGATTTTCATCTGGTAGTTTTTTGAATGCCTTTATCTGTAAATCTATTCTTTTATTTTCAAATAACCTATTGACAGAAATCCAGTAATTTTTGTTTTTTGAATTATTGTAGTTTTTAGTGGTTGTTGGAGGATTGATTATTTTTGCCTCTTTATTGTAGTATTTTTTTATTCTATTTTTTGTATTTTGTGAGTTAGCTAATATTCTTGTTATATGCTTCAAGTAAGATATGTTTAATGTTCTGTTGAATTTTGCCCATAATTCATATATTGGTCTTTGGTAGAATGGTAGTTTAGATTTTATGTAATCTTTGAATTCCCAGAGTTCGTTTAATGGAGAGTGCGCATACCATAAATTTGGTTTGTTGTTTATAGAACCTGACATTGCCCAATCTCCCGAGATTATGTATAAATCGTATTTGTTTTTTAGACTTAGATTTCTAAATTTTAGGAATGAAAGTTGTTGTTTGAATGGAGCATTTATTGGAACTCTTCCTATTGATTTTATTTTTATATTTTTGAAACCCATTTTTTCTATTTTTTCTAAGTTGATGTTTGTTGTGTATATTGTTGCGTTAAGTTCTTTTGCTAGAGTTAGTGTTACAATTTCTGCTCCCCCTATATTGTCCATATAATTGTGGAATATTGCAATTTTCATTTTTCCTTGATTCCTAGGATGCTTAACATGAATGAAGAGAATATTGTTTGGACTCCTAATGTTATTAGGGTTAATGCTAGAATAGAATTTTTTATCTGATCTAATTCTCCAAAGTTTGAATTTATCCAGTCGTTTAATATTTTTATGAAGATTATTAGGCCTGAAATAATTATTAGTATTCCTAAGATACTCGCTTTTTCTATCGTTATGTGTTTGTATAGATTTTCTATTCTTTTATTCGATTCTCCTAGGTGTGTTATTGCATAAGTTTTTGCAAATATTGAGAAGAAGATTAGTTGATAGCCTATTATGGTTAGTAATGAGGATATAAACATTGGATGGATGTAGAACGTCGTTCCAAATAATACTGGATTTTTTGTGTAGAGTAATGTTAGCGTAAGAATTCCTAGAAGAAAAATTATTAATCCCGGAATGAAGAATAAGAATAATGGTGAGTATAATAGCATGAACCTTAGATGGCGCCAACCGTCCGCTATTGTGTTGAGTTTTGATTCTCCTAATCTTTTTTTGTAGTTTATTGGTAGTTCTTTTATTTGGAGATTGTTCTTTAGAGCTTTGATTACCATCTCTGAAGCAAATTCCATTCCAGTAGTCTTTAGATTTAGTTTTTTTAGAGCCTCTGTTCTTATTGCCCTCATTCCACAATGAGAGTCTCTTACAGTTGTTTTGTAGAATAATCTAAGTAGTCCTGAAAGTAATGGATTTCCTATGTATTTGTGTGTGGATGGCATTACATCTTTTTCTAGTGGGTATGCAAATCTATTTCCTATTACAAAGTCATTATTTTCCTTTAATTTGTTTAGAAAATTTGGAATTTCTGAGAAATCGTAAGTTCCATCACAATCTGCCATGAAGATGTAGTTAGTTGTAACGTGTTTGAATCCCTCTAGGTACGCGTTTCCATACCCTTCCTTGTTATGTTTAGCAATCTTTATTTTTAGTTTGTTAGGATTGTTTGTTACAAACTCTTTTATCTTATTTATTGTTTGATCTGATGAGGAGTCTGAAATGATTACTTCAGCACCTATTTGATTTATTTCTAGGGTATTTGAGATTTCCTTTAGACAATGTTGAATGGCCTCTTGCTCGTTTCTACAGGGGAGGATAATTGATAATTCTGGCTCCTTTGGAGTGGTTAGAATGTTAGAGATGAGCCTATTTGCATCAATGTTTTCCATGAACTTTTGAGTTTTTTGTGATTTATAATCATTTATGCTGTTTTTTGGTTGTTTTCATTTTTGTGGTATTTTACCGTCGGTAAAACATATTTTAGCATAGAAAAGCTTTTAAAGGAAAATGCATTGAGAGTAGGATAAATATTGACAGTTTCTCGCTGGAAATTAATTAAAAATCGCTAGAGATTAGTCGAAACTTTAAGGAAAATGGCAGAGAAGAAAGATTACAAAGCAGCTAATATTAAGGTTTTAGAAGGACTTGAGGCAGTTAGAAAGAGACCTGCTATGTATATTGGAGGTACTGGGAAGGATGGCCTACATCATTTAGTTTATGAGGTTGTTGATAATTCTATAGATGAGGCTTTAGCTGGTTTTTGTGATACAGTTATTGTTACTATTCATAAGGATGGTAGTTTGAGTGTTAGAGATAATGGCCGTGGAATTCCTACCGATATGCATCCCCAATATAAGAAGCCTGCTTTGGAGATCGCTTTGACTAAGTTACATGCAGGAGGTAAGTTTGAGAAGTCTGCTTATGCTATTTCAGGAGGATTGCATGGTGTTGGTGTTAGTTGTGTAAATGCACTTTCTACACATTTAAGAGCTACTGTTAAGAGGGATGGTAAGGTTTATCAGCAAGAGTATAAGATAGGTGTTCCAAATTATAACATGAAGGTAGTTGGGAAGGTTGGTAAGAGTGAGACTGGTACTGAAATTCACTTTGTTCCAGATCCTGAAATTTTCTCAACTGTGGATTTTGATTTTGTTGTTTTGAAGAAGAGATTGCAAGAAATTGCTTTTTTGAATCCAGTTAAGATTGAGTTGATTGATGAGAGGAATGATAAGAGAGAAACTTTCCACTATGCTGGAGGATTAGTTGATTTTGTTCAGCATATAAATAAGTCTAAGAGCCCGTTACATAAACCAATTTATTTTAAGAGAACTGAGGAAGATAATGTTGTAGAGGTTGCTGTGCAATATACTGATGGTTATAATGAAAATATTTTTGGTTTTGTTAATATTATTAATACTACTGAGGGTGGAACTCATATTTCTGGTTTTAAGACTGCTTTGACAAGGGCTGTTAATGATTATATTACTAAGAAGGGATTGTTGAAGAATGCTAAGCTTTCGGGTGATGATGCTAGAGAGGGCTGTACTGCTATTGTTAATGTTAAAATGAGGGATCCTCAGTTTGAGGGGCAGACAAAGACTAAGCTTGGAAATTCTGAGATGAAGGGTGTTGTTGATAGTATGGCTCATTTGGCCTTAACTGAATTTTTAGAAGAGAATCCTACTATTGCTAATAAGATTGCTCAGAAGGTTGTTGCTAGTGCTAAGGCTAGAGAGGCGGCTAAGAAGGCTAGAGATTTAGTTAGAAGAAAGAGTTCTATTGGTGGTTTGAGTGGGTTGCCAGGTAAGTTGGCTGATTGTAGTACAAAGAAAACTGAGAATACTGAACTTTATATTGTAGAGGGAGATTCGGCGGCTGGAAGCTCTAAAATGGCTAGGGATAAAGAATTCCAGGCCATATTACCTTTGAAGGGTAAGATTTTGAATGTTGAAAAGAGTAATCCTACTAAGGCATTGAGTTCAGAGGAGATAATTAATTTGATTACTGCAATTGGAACTGGTGTTAAGGAGAATTTTGATATTAGCAAGTTGAGATATAATAAGATTATAATTATGACTGATGCAGATGTTGATGGTCAGCATATTATGACTTTGTTGTTGACTTTTTTTTATAGATATATGCCTGAGTTGATTGAGAATGGCAATGTGTTTGTTGCATTTAGTCCATTATTTAGAGTTAGAAAGAAGAAGGATTATTATGTTTATAGTGAGGATGAATTGAAAAAGGTGGTTAAGGAAGTTGGTGGAACTCCTGATGTTCAAAGATTTAAGGGTCTTGGAGAGATGAATCCTCAGCAGTTGTGGGATACGACTATGGATCCTAAA
Source organism: Candidatus Woesearchaeota archaeon (assembly GCA_964344105.1). Classification (GTDB taxonomy): domain Archaea; phylum Nanobdellota; class Nanobdellia; order Pacearchaeales; family GW2011-AR1; genus ARS1285. The sequence continues at coordinate 33,411 of CAYFMD010000003.1, forward strand.
AAGAGAATTTTGAAGAAGGTTAGTATTGAGGATGCTGTTCTAGCTGACGAGACATTTAGTATGTTAATGGGAGATGTTGTTGGGCCTAGAAGAAAGTTTATTGAGGTTAATGCGGATATTGCGGAGGTGGATCGATAAACATGGCAGACGATGAACAACAAACTCTTGGTAGTGAAGAGGCTGTAGAGGATAATTCTGAAGACTCTAGTGAAGAAAGTAATGGGGATGCAGAACATTTAGAGAAGACTGAAGTTAATGTTAAGGATATTGATAAGGATAGAGTTTTGAATATTGAGATTTCTGGTGAGATGAAGAAAGCATATATTGATTATGCGATGAGTGTTATTGTTAATCGTGCATTGCCTTCTATTGAAGATGGATTGAAGCCGGTTCATAGAAGAATTTTATTTGCTATGAAGCAGATGGGCCTTGAGAAGGGGATGACTAAGAAATCGGCTAGAATTGTGGGAGATGTTATTGGTAAGTATCATCCTCATGGTGATACTGCAGTTTATGATGCTATGGTTAGAATGGCTCAGGATTTTAGTTTGAGATATCCTTTGGTTTTGGGTCAAGGTAATTTTGGGTCTATGGATGGAGATAACGCAGCAGCTATGAGATATACTGAAGCGAAGTTGCAAAAGCTTTCTGTTGAATTGTTAGAAGACCTGGAAAAGAATACTGTTGATATGTTGCCTAATTTTGATAATTCATTGAAAGAACCTTTGGTTCTGCCAGGAAAGGTGCCTGCATTATTGATTAATGGTGCTAGTGGTATCGCAGTAGGTATGACTACTAATGTTCCTCCGCATAACTTAAGCGAGGTTTGTGATGGGATTATTGCTACAATCAATAAACCTAAGATTGATGTTGATGAGTTGATGGAAATTATTAAAGGTCCTGATCTTCCAACTGGAGGAGTTATTGTTGGTGAGAATTTGAAAGAGCTTTATACTAATGGTCGTGCAGGATTTGTTATTAGAGGAAAGGTTAAGACTGAAGAGAAGAAGGGTAAGGAACTAATAGTAATTACTGAGATTCCATATCAGGTTAATAAGTCTAGTTTGGTTATGCAGATTGCTGATCTTGTTAGGGATAAGAAGTTAACAGAAGTTAGTGATATTAGAGATGAGAGTAGTAAGGGGAATGTTAGAATTGTTATTGAAATGAAGAAGGGTGCTAATAGTCAGTTTACGATTAATAGATTGTATAAGTCTACTAAGTTGCAGTCTAGATTTGATGCTGTGCTTGTTGCTTTGGAAAATGGTGTGCCTAAGACTTTTGGTCTTAAGCAGATGATTGAGAGTTATATTAATTTTAGAAGAAAGATAATTAGGAAGAGAACTGAGTTTGATTTAGATAAGGCTGAGAAGAGATTGCATATTGTTGAGGGTTTGTTGTTGGCTCAGAAGGATATCGATAAGGTTATTGAGACAATTAAGAAGAGTAAGACTACTGCTGATGCTAAAGAGAATTTGATGAAGAAGTTCAAGTTGAGTGAGAAGCAGTCGGAGGCTATTTTAGAGATTACCTTGAAGCAGTTGACTTCTCTTGAAAGAGAAAAGCTAGAGAAGGAAGAGAAGGATTTGAAAGAGTTAATTGCTAAGTTGAAGAAGATCTTGGGTGATGAGAAAGAAATCTATAAACTGATTAAAGCTGATTTAACTGAATTGAAAAAGACTTATGGGGATGATAGGAGAAGTAAGATCATTAAGAGTGTTAAGGATATTGAGGAGAAGGATTTGGTTCAGAAGAAAGATGTTATAATTACAATAACAGAGAAAGGATACATAAAGAGAATGCCTTTCAAGGCTTATAATGAGCAGAAGCGTGGTGGTAAGGGGGTTATTGGAGCTGAGTTAAGTACTGAGGATTATGTTAAGGATCTGATAACTTGTTCAACACATGACCACTTGTTGTTGTTTACTGCAAGGGGGAGAATTTTCTGGTTGAAAGCTTACAAGGTTCCTGAAACTCAAAGATATGGTAAAGGGCAGGCTTTAGTTAATTTATTGAATATCAAAGATGATGTTGTTACTAATGTAATAGCGGTTAAAGAGTTTAATGATTATTTGTTTATGGCTACAAAGAAAGGACAGGTTAAGAAGATTAAGCTTGATTTGTTTTCTAAGCCAAGAAATGCAGGTGTTAGAATCATTAATCTTCCTGCAGATAATAGTGATGAGGTTGTTGGTGTTAAGAGGATAGCTAGTGGCAAGGATGTTATGTTAGTAAGTAAGAAGGGTCAAGCAATTAAGTTTAATTCAGACGATGTTAGAGATATGGGTAGGGCTAGTTATGGGGTTACTGGTATAAAGATGGATGGAAATGATGAAGTTGTTAGTTTGGAAATTGTTAATGACCCTTCTTCAAGTATATTGACTATAACTGAAAGAGGAATGGGTAAGAGAAGTAAGGTTGAGGATTATAGGAAGACTGGTCGGGCTGGTAAGGGTGTTATTAATTTGAAGATAAGTGAAAAAACAGGAGATGTTGTTGATACAATTGATGTTAATGATGGAGATAAGTTTGTTGTTTCAACTAAGAAGGGTATTGTGATTAAATCTAGTGTTAAGGATATTAGGGTTATGGGGCGTGCGACTTCTGGAGTGACTATAATTAAGTTGGGAAGTGGAGATAGAGTTAGTACAATCGCTAAGTTGGTTAAGGATGAAGTTAAGGTTTCTGATGAAGAGGCTGATAAGTAATCTATTTTGAGTAATCAATCACATTTATATATCAAAGAATTTATTTGTTATTGCTTACTTCGGTAAGTAGAGGATGTTAACTTCGGTTTTTATCCTCTTATTTTTTAAGAAAACATTTCAAGTCTTTCTGTATTGATTATTAGTCTTGCATAATCTCCTGCTGAGGCTCCTGGATTTGATGTTCTGTCTGTATGGAAGAATGTTCCATCCTCACTTCTTATGAATCCTTTTGAGTTTGGATCGCTAGCTACTATGAAGCTATCTTGAGGTGCTAGTTTGTTTGATAGTTTGTTAACATCTATATCTAAGTTTTCTAGTAATGGTGCTGCATCTATTCTTTGATTGTGGACTCTTGTTTTTATTCCAACTTCTAGTACTAGTTCTTGACCTCCAGCATTATAGTTATCTAGATCAATGTGAGGTATGGTTCTTATGTTGTTTCCACTTTTGTCAATATCATTTCCATTAAGGTGCATGTGTTGCCCTGTTCCTTGTTGTGCTGAAACGAATGTTCTTGATAGGTGGTTTATTATTATATCTGCTAGTGGGAATGATAGTCCTGTAAGTACTCCATTACTTGTTAATGGATTAACTACAATGTTTGTTGCAATGTCTTTTGGCGTTTGGATTGATATAATTGGTTCATTGTTTTGATAGTATGTTGTGGCTGCATTTAATTGAGTGGTGTCTGCTAGTCCATCATTGAAATCTATTGATGCAAATCCTTCTTGGCTGTTTGTTGATTCAACTCTTTCTTGATTTGTTCCTTCTAAATTTACTGTTTGTCCTCTAAGTCTTCCTATATTTCCATTTGCTAAGACTTCTAGTTCTCTTGCGCCAGTTCCTGTATCCACTGGCTGGCTTCCATCTGCGAAAGGACTTGAGCTAACCGCTGGAGCCCCGTCTCCTGTTTGATCCTCTGGAGCTAAGACTGCGAAGTTTTGTAAAAATCCAGAGATTGCTGGGAATACACTTAGAAGATAGCTTCCTGGATCTCCTCCACCTCCTCCTTGAGGGAATGCTCCTGGTGGGGCTGTTAGGCCTCCTGCTGGACCTCCACCATATGTCGTTCCTTGAGGAGATAAACTCACTTGAGGGAATGCTCCTGCTTGGTGGCTTGCAGAGAGTCTTGTTTGTCCTGATGGATCAACCAAGTCTCCATTTGGACTTAGTGTATAGTCGGGGGTGGCTCCTTGGAGGCTATCTAGGTTCCAAAAGGTTGGTTCGCAATAAGTACACCCTGCTTGGAAGGCAATTACAAAATTTATTGAGATTAAAATTATTGAGATTAATAATCCTTTCTTCATCATTATTTTATTATTTTTCATTTTATATCTATTATCATGTTTAATATCTATTTAGGAATTCGAAGACATATGGTTGTTCCATTGTTCGATTTTCTAAGATCATGACTAATGTGGTATCTTCTTCGAAGGCTATGAAATCTACGTATAGTTGTCTATCTCTGGCTAGTTCAGTTATACAGTTTATGCAAATTAGGTTTGGATTTTCCTTATGAGAATCTGTTATGAAAGTTGCTACTTCTATGATCTCTTCTAATGAGGAGTTAAGGGTTACAGGATGTTGATTTAGGTTGAAGTTTACTGTGTTTCCATTGCTTTCTATTATTACAGGTAATTCTGTTTCAAAAGTTAGTGATGTTGATTTTATTTTTGCCTTAGTTTGTGATGGCTCGTATTTTAGTTCTAGATTTTGAAAGTCTATTTGTGATATGCATTTTTCTAGGTTGGTATCTACATAACTGGCTAGCTCATTTTCTATTGTTTCTTTGAATGGTTGAGTGATAATTCCTTGATCGTAGTAGTATGGAACGAAGGCCCATTGCATGTCTAAATGGTTTGTTGGTCTGTTAAAATATCCTCCTTGAATTCCGATTCTAATTAATGCATCTTTTGAGTTTTCTTCTAGACAATCTCTTATGAAATTTTGTACATTGTTAACTGATGGTTGAAGTCCTTGCTGATCAAAGTATTCTTTGCCTCTGTCTTCTGTTGTATTTCTTACAAAGAAAAATAGAACTATCCCTATTACTATCACAATAGCTAATATGATTAGAACTGTTGTCTGTCCTCTTTTTTGCATGGTTAGATAAATAGATTGAGGTATTTAAGAGTTATTAGTAGGTGTTTTCTTTTAGTCTCTGTTCGAATTTTGGAGAATAAATAAACTCTCCAACCCTTTTATCAATTTCTGGTTTCCATCTTTGCATTAGTGCAGGTCCGTTATCACCAAATGCAGTTTCTAAGTCCTCTTGGCCCTCTGAAGTGTACCTTCTCCAATTTGAGTGATCAAATGATGTCCAGTGTTTTAATGTGTAATCAGTTACTGTTCTTTGTGCTTGTTGTAAACTTATTCTGGAACCTTTTCCATCCAAAAGGAATCTTCCTGCTTTCCTAGCGTCATGGAAGTAAAATGCTTCATCTTCATTGTTTGGTGCCCATAGCATTCTATATGATTCAATTTCTAGGGTGGTTTCTGCGAATTTTATTGGTATTGGCGTTTTTCCTTCTCGGGGAATCTCTATGTAGAAAGGGATGGTTTGGATTGGGTATCCTGATGAGGAATATATGTCAAATTCTGCATTTTCTCTGAATCTTTCATAGAAGAACATCATTAATTGATCCATTGACATGGGATTAACAACATTCATTGGATGAGTTGGTAGGCCTTTATTATATTCTTGCCTTAATTCTTCAAGTAAATCTACTTCTGTAAATCCGGAAACAATAACTTCATTTTCAAGAACGCTTGCTGACTGAGGAGTTCTTATTCCATTTCTTAGAACTATGTCTACCTTTCCAGTTTCTTCGTTAGGTACTAGTGCATAATAAGGAATTTGGACATCTCTACCTGAAGTGAATAAATTATAACCTGCTTTTGCATCATCGCTTAGATTTTCTACAGCTTTTTTTGCTCCTACCGATCTTATATCAATTATCTTTTCTCTTACATCATCTGTGTAACTAAAATCTTCTGGTGTTATCCAGTATCTGAATGGGTCTACTGCTGGGGCTGTGGCTTTTGGTGTTGCCACAGTTGGTTTTTCATCTGGTTTTTCGGTTGGCGCTGGTTCGGAGTATTCAATTGGTGGAGCGACCGGAACTGGCGGGACTTTTGGTTTATCTTGTTCACATCCAATTGTGAAAGGTAGTAGAATTAGGGATGTTGCTAATATTCTTTGTACTAAATTCATAGAAATTAGAAAGATGGGAGATATTTAAGGTTTTATTTAGACTTTGCAACTATTTCTACTAGTTCAGATAGGCCTCTTGGGAACTCATCTAGATTTCCGTAAGCGCTTTGTTGATATTTATGTAGATAGCTTCCAGGTATTGTTATTGGTGAAACTCTTAATTCAGTGCTTGTTCCAGTTTCTCCCTTGTCCTTATAAGTTATCCTTCCAAATGATTTTTGACCTCCATCGTCAAAAGTCACAGTTGTTTGTACAGAGCCAACTATCATTGGACCTCTACTGAATATTTCTCTTTTTATAGTATCCACTTTATCTAATTCAGCCCCTCTTACTCCTCCTGATTCTAATCCTGTCCTTAATTCTGCAAATGTATCTGATGCTTCATCTTCAGTTATTGCTCTTTGGTAGGTGGTTTCTTCTAATAATTGTGAAAAGTGGTTGAATCCGTTTCTTCTAATTTGGTCTTCAGTCCATCCATTTGATCTAGCTATTTCTACAAAAGCATCTACTTCGCTTTGTAATGCATAAACTCTGGTGTCAGAAATGTGTACACCTAACCCTTCTCCTATCGGATTTGCATTACTTATTCCAAATCCAAATCTTGAACAGAAGGATCCTATACATACCCTATTACTTTTATCAAATTCTACAAAGGTGGGTCCATTAGGAGTTGAAACTAATTTTCCGTTTGAAAATTTTGGAGGATTCAATTCATTAAATACAATTGTATTCCCTTTTGGGATTCTTGGATAATTAACACTTCCATCAAAGATGGTTATTTTATCATTACCATTTTTGATTCTAATGTTTTTACCATCTGCTATTGTAGTTATTTTTTTTATTTTTGGTCCTTGGTCTAGTAAATCTATTTCAATATCATTTCCTTTTATTCTTAGGTTCTTGGTGTCTTCTTCTACACCCACTAATTGTATGTATTGTTCTGTTGTTGGTTTTTTTCTATTGAATAAAATTTCTGTCTCTTGATCTGAATTTATTCTTATCTCTGCAGCATTTGTTGTTAGTCTGATGCCTTTTCCTTTAAATTGTCCCCCCACAGGATCAATTGAGAAAGAAGATTCAGTGTCTGTGCTTGTGTCGAGTCTTTCAAATGATCTATCTCCTACACTAACTTGCGATCCTCCAATTAGTGAAAATTTTCCATCTTTGCTAATTGAGATAGATCCTTTGTTTGGCTTAAGTTGTATTGCCCCATTATCTTCTGTACTTGAAGGTATTTGGCCTGATGTGTATCTTAAATCTTCGTCAACTTGACCTGTTGCATAATCTATAGTTGAGCTATCTTCTAATTCTAATTTTATTCCTTCTCCTTCAGTATAAGTCACTTCAGTTGTAGATTTTGGCAGATCATCTAGTTTGATCGTTATTGATCCATCACTTAGTGTATTTCTATCTATAAATTCTAATTTTGAACTCTCAAAACCAGAGAATCTCATTTCATTTACTTGTGAGTTTATTGATGCAACCTTTCCAAAATCAAAAAGGCTTAATCCCTCAGCCTTTCTTTTTTTAAGGGCATGTTTTGCTATTCCTGAGAATACTTGTCCTCTGTTTATTGATGGGTCTTCTAGAATTCTTTTTTGTTCACTTAAGGGTAATGTAGATACAGTTTCCCAGTCTCCAGAATCAATTGATTGTTGTATAAGCTCCTGAAGCTCTGTATCTGACATTTGTGTGAGGGATAGTGGTAGAACTAATATTATTCCTAGAATAATTAGTAAATAGATATTTGTAAGTTTCATTCTCTTTTTATTTAAGAGTTAATTATGTGTTATAAAGATATCTTTGTTATTTATAACTATTATTAAGTAACAACAAAAGGAAAGGTTTAAATAGTAGTTTTACACATGAATAATATGAGAAAAGCGATGAATGGATTAATGACAGGTGGTTTGGCATTGGTATTAGGCTATGCCGGATCTGGACTTGATACTCCTAGCTATGCACAGGATGCTCCTGAAGATGATAGAATAGCTCAGTCTGAAGGTAGATTGGAAAGTAGATTAGTTGATGTAGATAGTAAGTTAAGATATGATGTTTTTGATAGAATTTATGATGGGGAGACTATTGCTAAATATGCGAAGGTTAGTGATGAAGCTTTAGCTAGAGAATATGGTGATGGATATGTTGCTGAGGTTGGGAGGGTTAAGAAAGCTAGAGGATTTGCTATTGGTTATGGTGAAGCTTTAGAAGATGCTTTTGATAATCCTGAAGCAGTTATTTCTGCAATGGATGATTCGGATAGGGAACTATATGGGGAATTTGATGCTACTGAGACTTTGAAGAAACAAGGTAAAGATTCTAATTTTAGAGAAATGTTGGGAGTTGCTGATAGTTATGAGTTCTCTGCTGATAGGGAATCTGATAAGTTAGCTGCATTTGTTGCAAAGTATGTTGCTGATGATATGGATGCTTATGTTACAACTTCTTTAGGTGTTGCTAAGGTAGTCTTGGCTGCTGGCGATCCTTCATTATTGAAAGATGTTAGAGCTTCTAAGGTAGATCCAGAATCTGAAAGGTTTAGTAGAGCTACTAAGACACTTAGAAGAATTTTTAAGTAATTATCTTACTAGTCCTTTTTTTCTGTCTCTTTTGTATCTCATCTGGCCTGTTCTACCGAAGTATCTTGGTGAGTTCTTTTGGTATCTATATTGGGTTGTTTGAGTGGGAGTGTCTCTTCTTGTTGTGGGTGTTTGAGTAATTTGAGTGTTTTGAGGGGTTGAGGGATTTACGATTCTTTGTATGTATCTTGGATCATTTACAGTTCCTTGTATTGTTGGATCTATCCCACTAGTTGTGGCTACAACATTCCAAGTTCCTGGATGGAATACTCTTGATCCTGAAGTGTCATAAACTCTATTTGTAGAAGGACCTCCTAGGCTATCTAATATACTAGGCATTGCAGTGTGTACTATTGGTGCTAGGTCTGGATTGATGATATGTGTCTGTCCGTTAACTGTTAGTTGGTATAGTCCAGATCCTCCCTCGTAACTTATGGTTCTTAGATCTCCTCCGTAAGAAGTTATTGAATTTCTTAGGAATTGAACAGCTCGATCTGCTTCTCTTACTGCACTGTCTCTAACTTCTAAGATTGATTGGCCCCTATTCAGTAATCCTGAAACGCTTCTTGTTAATTCAGAAGTTCCTGGAGATGCTATAGCTCCTGCACCTATGTCTACCATGTTTCCAATTATTTCTTCAGTTGCTTTTCCAGGGGTTCCTGATATGTCTATCGGTTTTCCTATTGTAGATTGTAACCTTTCCGATAAACTATCTAGTGCAGGAAGGCCCTCATAATAAATTTTACTTGCCTTCTTTCCTGCTGCTTCTTGCCCTACCCTTCCTGAAGATGAATAGGTAGTTAGATCAATGTCAATTGCATAATCTGAATCTGCAAGTCTTGCGTAGAATTTGGCTTTGTCATCTGGATCTCCTGAGTTATATAGTTTTAATAATTCACCATGCTCTACTCTTTCAACTTGGGTATTTACAGTCCCAACACTGTATTGGGTTCCTCCTTCAAATAGGTTTGCGAAAAATCCATCTTCTCTAGAAACTTGCCCAAATAATCCTGTTCCTCCAAATGTTACGGTATCAGATCCAGTCCTAGTTATTCTGGGAGCTCCGTAATTGTTTGAGGATATGCTGAACTGGTTTCCCCCATTGTCTGAGGTTATTGATCCTATGCTGTAAAAATTTCCAAAGTTAGTTGTTGATGCAGTTTTTTTGTCTATAGAAACTCCTGCTGGAGATCCTCTGATTATTATTTCATCTCCATTGTATACTTTCCCTCCATTTATTCTTAGTTCTCCAATATTTCCATTTAGTTCTGCTTGCATGAAGCCTTGTTGGTATCTTCCTTTTTGTAATGTTGAAGAACTTATTCTATCTGTTAATGAATTTACTTGTCCTGCTAGTTGTGTACTTAACTCAGAAGTTATTTTTCCTTGTTCTGTTATTTGTGATATTGTTCCTCCTATTTGTTCTATCTCTTGAGATGATATTGCTGATGATAATGCAGAATAAAGCTCGCTTTCAGGTGCTATTTGTAATTGTTCCTGTAATAAGCTTTCAATTAAGGGAGATGCAGTGCTCGCTAGTTGAAATCCTTCTAAGACTGAGAGTTCTGATTTATCTTTTTCAAGTAATGGTATTACTTGCTTGTAGCGGTCTACTTTTTGTTTTAATCCCTCTACACTATCTATTGCAGTTTTAGCAGCATCTGTTTCTAAGTCTCCTTGCAAGATATCAACAATTCCTCTAGCATTATCAAAAGTTCCTCTTTCAACACTTGATTCGAAAGTTTGTAAGATATCATCATAAAGACTTCTTCCTTTTTGGTTCATAAATAGGAATCCTTTCTTTCCATCTTTTCCTATAAAATCAGGGTCGTATACTAGAATGTTTTCATCTCCCAAATCTCCTATTGCTTTTTCAAAAGTATCTCTTGATGAGAAGAATTTTGTATCTTCTCCAGTGAAGAATTGATGTTTATCTCTTTCTAGGTAAGCATGTGATAATGTGTCTATTTTTCCATCTTCATTGAAAGTTACTGTTGCAGGTTTGCTTTCTCCTTCTCTTTGATATGTACTTAACTTTGTTCCATCAGGTGATGCAAATCTTGACGCTGTTTCTGGATCTTCAGTAGCTAGTGATATTTTTGTTTTTTCAGAAGTTGAATCTATTGTTATATCTCCTCTTCCGTTCCATTTTCCAGACATTGGATCATCATAATCTGGTACCCTTTCTTCATTTAGCCTTACAAATTGATTTGTATCTGGGTCGAAGAAATACCCTCTTTGATTATCGGCTACATTTAAGGTTACTGAACCATCTTTTTTCTTCATAATTAGTGAATGGCCATTCTCTGTTTTTTCATAAGTGACTTCAGTTATTGGGTTATCTGGGTTTTGTTGATTGTACAATTCTATATCGCTTCCTCTGAAATATGTTTTTGAATTCCCGAAAACACTTCCACTTCCAGGTCTTGTATTCTCATCGAATCCGGTCATTTTTACATTTCCATATTCTTCTCCATATTTTTTCATGAATTCAGATCTTTTTTCTGGATCTAAGTGTTCCCAAACTGATTGTTTTTTTGATTGGGTTGATTCAGCCTCCCAGTTTCTCCAGAAGTCTCCATTAATTTCATCTATTAGTGATTGTTGTTGTTCAGGCGTTAGTCTTTCAATATTGTCTGTTAGGATTGAAAGATCATGGGTGTCTCTAAATCTATCAAGCTCTGTTTGAAATTGTTCATCTGTTAGTGGGTTTTCTTGTGATAAAACTAGGCTTATGGATAGAATGAATAGTATGCTGATTACAGGTAGTATTTTTTTATAGTTCATTTGGTGGAAGTGTTATATCTTTAATTGAAGATTCAGATTCCGGAGATGGGATGAATATTACTTCATTTGTTCTATCTAAGCTAGCCTCTCTTACTTCTAAGAAGTTGAATGATCTAGGATAGGTGTCTGTTTTTTTAGATGATATTATTATGCTGATTATTTCTTCGTCGAAATTACTTATTTCAAAGTTTACATCATAAAGATCGGTTATATCTGATAAACAGTCAAGACAAACGGCATTTTGATTACTTATTAAGTATAGTTCTGATGCTGAAATTAGATCATTTAGTTGAGAATCAATTTTATCATCACTTAGTTTTATGGTTGTTGAATCTTCTGCTTTTGAAATTGATAATGTTGTTGCTTGTTCTATGTATACAGAGTCTTGTTCAATATAAGGTAGTGAGTATATTTCTATCGCCTCTATGGTGTAATCGGGGAATCTTCCTCTAGTTTCACTTATGCATATTTGTGTATTTTCATCAATTATTAGCCCAAGATCAAGTTCAGTCACTTCTCTATTTGGAATCACTACATTATCATTGTACCTATATATTGGCATAAACAAGCCTACGTCACTTAGGTATGGCACGTGAGGTTCTTTTGAATATCCTCCTTGAGCTGAAACAAATTCTATTGAGTCTATGTATACTTGATTCATGCATTCTTCTGTGAATTGTTTAATGTTTTCAGACTCTTTATCAAATTCAGTTGAACCTAAATTACCATTATTTCCTAGTGTGAAAAATAGAATTATTGCTACTAGTGCTATGACTATTGCTAGGATTATAAGAATGGTAACTTGCCCCTTTTTCTTCATGTTTATTATTAGTTTAGAACGTATTTAAGGGTTTAGTGATCTTAATTTTTCACTAACATCCTTTTAACCCTTCTCACAATCTCACTTACAAGCCTTAACCCTCCCACCCACCCTAAGTAGTGAAAGTGAGAATGTTCGACCACCCTCTATTAAGAGGATGGTGAAAAATTAGTATTTGTTTAGAAATTGAAAGACGTAGGGATCTTGGTCTTCGAATGATTTTGATATAACTACTAATGTACTTGTGTCTTCTTCAGACTCTAAAAAATCAACAAAAAGATTTTTTCCATCAGCCATTTCTGCTACACAACTTACGCATAGGTTTTCTGGATCTTCCCTATGTGTTTCTGCAATGAATGTAGCTATTTCTATTGCATCGTTTAATGGACTAGGTATTTCTACTGGGTGATTTTCCAAAGTTAGAGTTTCAGTTAGACCTTCTTTAGATATTTGGATATTTAGATTTGTATTAAATTCAATTGATCCCTGATTTATTTTTGCAGTTGATTGCGAATTCTTATATTCTAAAGATAGTTCGCTGTTTCTTATTTGACTTAAACAGAAATCTATATTGTCATCAAGGTAGTTTGCTAGTTCAGATTCTATCCTTTGATTTGATGGTTGAAGGATTGTTGGTTGATCGTAGTAGTATGGTATGAATGCTATTCCTATATCTTCTACTTTTGCTGGTTGATTGTAGTAGCCTCCCTGAATTCCTATTACTATGTTAGCATCTTCTGCTATGGTCTTTAAGCATTCTAATATTGATGATTGGACAACTGTTGCTTGAGATGTTGCTCCAATTTTTGAGAAAGCATTTTCAATATTTGATGATGAAGACTCATTGTTCAGGAAAGAGAAGATTAGGATTCCTACGATTACAACTACTGCTAGAATTATTAGAATTGTAACTTGTGCTCTTTTTTGCATATTGTTATTTGGGTAAATATGTATATAAACTTGAGCCTGTTTTTAGATTTATGAAAAAGATTCTAAATTTGTATAAGAAAGTTGGGCAGACTCCTTTGGAAGTTATTGAGAAATTTAAGTTGAAGAATCCTTTGTATGCAAGTAAGAGAATGGGTTATGCTGGTCGATTAGATCCAATGGCTGAGGGAGTGTTGATAGTTTTAGCGGATGAAGAGAATAAGAAGATAGCTCAATATATGGGTTTTGATAAAGAATATATCGCAGAGATCTTGCTTGGATTTTCTAGTGATAGTAATGATGTTTTGGGGATTGCTAGTCCTGGAGAGTTTGGAGAGTTGGATGAAAGGGATTTAAAGAGAAAGATCAAAGGGTTTGTTGGAAAATATGAACAGAAAATTCCTAAGTATTCTAGCTATAAAGTGAAGGGTAAACCAATGTTTCATTATGCAAGGAAGGGTGTTGATGTTGAAGATGTTAAGAAAAATGTTGAGATTAGGAAAGTTAAGGTTAATGAAATTTACCAGATGACGAATAAGAGGTTGCTTAGGTATATTGTGGATAAGGTTGGAAAGGTTAAAGGGGACTTTCGTCAGGAGGAGACTTTGAAGAATTGGGAGAAATTGCTCTTGGATGATGGGAAGTATTATGTTATGAATGTTACACTCTCAGTTAGTTCTGGAACTTATATTAGGGCTATTGCTGATGATTTTGGTAAGGATTTTGGTGGTGGTTTGTTGTTGAGTTTGAAAAGGACTAGGGTGGGAAAATTTGAGATTGGGAAGAGTCTGAAGGCGTAATTTCTTACTATAAAGTAATGACAATAGTAAGCTTTAAAAGGCAATTTTTGTATGTTTAAATGTGAGGATTTGGATTAATATGGATGACTATAATATATTGGAATACGATGCATTGCCTTTAGCTGAAAGAGATCCTTTTGAGATTGGAGAACTTGGAATATTGAGACAGTTTGATATTGGTAGATACTATGGTTCAATTGTTAATTCTATGATTCATACAACGCTTATTGGTCAAGATAATTATACTAATTCTGAGTTGGGTGTTGAGTCTAGATATTTTTTTGGTGAGTCAGTGCTTGGTGCAAGATTAATTACTGGGAATAGTGAACTTAGTGATATAATGCCTGGTTCGAATAGAGTTTTGATTGAACCATCTAGAAAACTGATTATTGGATCAATTGGTGATTTATTTGATAGTTTTGATAGGATTAAGGATGCTTCTGAATTAGTAGATGGTGAGTTTGGAGAAGATTGGTCTACTGATCTTAGAACTGATTTGATTGATTATCAGTTTAGTGATTCTGGAAATTATTTTAGGTTTAATTTCCACCATCCAGATGAACAGAGAATTGTTTCAAGAAGATTACTGTAATAAATGTTTGTTTTGGTAAGGTTTTAATATATTGTTTGTTTGATTAGTTTGATGGATTGGAAAAGAGGATTTGGAATTGGATTGATGTTTATTGGAATCTATTTGATAGCTGTAAATGGGGGTATCACTGGAAATGTTATTGGGTTTGGAGATGGTGAGGGAAATAATGTTTTGGGATTTTTGGGGATTGTTGTTTTTTTAGTTGGAGCTTTTTTTTCGTTTATTGCTAGGAAATCCGGAGTTCCTGTCCCAAAAAAATTAGAGGACATAGTCCAGGTTGTAGAATATGGGAATAGTATTGATAATCCGAATTATCAACATTTTGATGATCCTGATGAGATAATTCTTGATTCTAATGCTGTTATCTCTTTGTACCATGGGTTTAGTTCTGAAAACGATAGGATATTGGGGGATATTTTTGATAACCCTCAGTATGAATTGACTGTTCCTGAAAGTGTTTTAAATGAGTTAAAGGGATTGTCAACTTCTTCTCAGAGATCTCGATCCGGAAAAAAGCAGACTATTCCGAGGAAAGTTTTCTCTTACATATATAATCGGGCGCATTCTGATCCTCATTATAATTTGGAACCTGATGTTGATTACTCTGATAATCAGATAGATTATTTAAGAAGGAAGTGGGATGATTTTTCAGATACTAGGGAGGGTAGGCGGTTGGTGCATGGTATAGGGAAGGATTTTCAGAGTGATTTGATTAATGTTGCTGATGGGAAGGTTGCTATGCTTGCTTATGAAAGGGCTGTGATAGATGGTAAGAATGTTTTTGTATTCACAGATGATGCTGCTTTAAAGGGTGTTTTGAGGGAGATGAATAGGGATCTAACTAGGGATCAAAAACCAAACATTATTTATGGAGGATTTGAAGATTGGAAAGCTTATTATTCTGGATATAGCTCAGAGAGTGCTGTAGCAGCTTAGAAATTTTTCTCTTAGTTTTTCGATCCTTCTTCCAAATTCAGGTATTCTCTCTTTTGTATCACTAAATCTGATTGATCCGTAGCTTTCAAATTGGGTTGTTGGTTCTCCTGATGCTTTAACTAATATTGGATTTTGAGTATCAGGAGTTCTTACTAGGTATCTAGTTAGGCTTGTGTCGTTTGTGTGCATTTCTTCACATATTCTTGCTATTTCTATTTTTTCTGTTGAAGTGTGGCTTGTGTATATCAGAGGTATTGTGTAAAAGCCCTCTCCTACAAAGGGTTCTTCAACATTTTGAAATGCCAGATCTACAGCAGTTCCAACTAAGTCAAAATTTTCACTCACTGTTGCAAATTCCAAACCTGAATCACTTGTTGGAAAATCTATCAAATCTGATAAAAGATAAAGGGTTCTCATATAAATTCAGATGTAATTTCTTTTATAAAGCTTACTATCTCATAAAATTATCTTCCCAATTTCTCATGGAACGTTCGTCAAATCTAACTTCTACTTTATGGTCTTTTGGTTCTTTGAATTTTTGTCTATAGTAAAGCCCTATTATGAATCCAATTGCTATTCCTGAAAGATGAGCTATTGAACCCACGTTTGTTGGGCCAAATGCTCCGAAAGCTCTTAGTAAGTCTGCGATTACATAAATTGTTGCAGCTAGGAACATTGGCATTATAGCTCCGAAAGTCCAGATCATCATTGTTGGTCTTAGCATTGTTACCGCTCCTATTACTCCGTAGATTGCTCCAGATGCCCCGAGGCTTGAATTATAGAAATTAACTGATATGATGTTTGCAATTATTCCGGTTACTAGATAAGTATAGATGAATCTTCTTGATCCTATTGTTTTTTCTAATACCATTCCAAAGAAGAATAGTGCGAATAGGTTGAATAGTAGGTGATCTGCAGATCCGTGGAGGAACATTGATGATACATACCTCCAAATCTCAAAGTCTGTTTGAGCTTTTTGGTTTAATACTAGTGCGTCTGTGAATCCTGGGATTACTAATTGTAGCACAAAAAATGCAATTAGGATTCCGCATAACCATAGTGAGTAAAATTGTTGGTTTCTCATAAGTTTTAAATACTAAGTTGGTTTTAATAGTTTATGGCAAAGACAAAGAGGCGAGCTGCAAAAGAATTGCAAATAAGGCATGGTAAATGGGAGGCTGAGAAGTTGTTAAGAAAAGCTGATTCTCGTTTGGGTAAAATATTAAGAGATCAACCTAGGAAGGTTGGAGGAAATAAACCCGTAGATCCTAGTAGGTTGGCAGCAGATTATGTTGTTTTGGGTGATTATTTTTCTGAACATGGGGATCCTGGGCTGGCTTCTAGATCATATTTCGGTGCTCAGAGAGTTGTTGATAGGGCTGGATTGGATGGTTATGATGATCTAGCATCTAAATTAGATGCTGCTCGTGAGAGTTCTCCTGGTGTTCCTAAGGGATATGTTGCTGCAGGAGCTTCTGCTATATTGGGCGGTGCTTTATTGGCAGTGGGAAGTATAACTGGAAATGTTGTTGGGATCTCTGAAGTTTCTTATACTGGAGCTGTTTTGTTTTTAGCAGGTGTTGCTTTGTTGGCTATTGGATTTCTTAAGAAACGGTAATTTTTTATAGGCTTTATTTTAGGTATTTTTATGTTTGAAGTTGATTGTAGTGATGGTGAGGCTAGGATTGGGAAGTTACATACAAAGAAAGGAATAGTTGAGACTCCTTTCTTTATGCCAGTTAGTACTAAGATGACTCCTAAGCATATTAATAGTATGCAGTTGAATGATATGAAGATTCCTGCTGTTATTTCTAATGCTTTTATTCTTTCGATGAGACCTGGTAGCGAGTTTGTTGGTAAGATGGGGGGAATTGGGAAGATGATGAACTTTAATGGAGTTAACTTCACAGATTCTGGTGGTTTTCAAATGTATAGTCCAACTATTTATCATAGGGCTAATGATTCTGGAATTTATTTTAAGAATCCTTTTACAAATGAAAAGATTTTTATGACTCCTGAGGAGAATATGAAGATACAGCTTGAGCTTAATAGTGATGTTGCAATGTGTTTGGATAGCATGCCGATGTATGAGGAAAGTTACGAGGATATTAAAGAGGCTGTTAGAAAGACGATTAAGTGGGCTAAGAAATGCAAGAAGACTCATGATTCTCTTAAATCTGATTTTGGTAATTCTACACAAGATAAGAAAAGTAATGCTGAGAGTGTGAATAAAAGTTTAGTTGCAGAAGATACTGAGGTTAAGTATCAACTTTTGTTTGGAATAACTCAGGGTGGCAAGTATGAAGACTTGCGGAAGGAATGTATTGAAGAATTTTTGAAGTTAGATTTTGATGGGCACTCAATTGGAGGTTTTGGTCTTGGAGAGACTCGTGAAGAGGAGCAAGCAATAATTAGATTGCATAAGGAAATGTTGCCTCCTGAGAAACCGATTTATCTAATGGGTATTGGAGATCCGGTTGAGATACTTGAGGCCATAGAATTGGGATGTGATATTTTTGATAGTAGGTTGCCTACTCAGAATGCTAGGAGGGGTAGTTTGTTTACTAGTGCTGGTAGGTTGAGGATTTTAAGGAAGGAACATGAGTTTAGTGAAGAACCCTTAGATAGTGAGTGTGATTGTTTTGTTTGTAAGAATTATACCAGATCATACATTAGGTTCTTATTGAAAGAAGAAGAGGCTGTTGGTAAGGAGCTTGCTAGCTATCATAATATTTATTTTTTGAATAACATGATTGTTAATGCTAAGAAAGCTATTAGAGAGAATAGGTTTCAAGAATTCTTGAAAGAATTTAAAAAAAATTATAAAGAAAAATAAAAAAATTTAGTTTGTTTAACTTCTTGCTAGTGCAAATACGTTCTTAATTGCTACAACAATAGTTGCTGGAACAAATAGTACTAATAGTGCATCGAAGATAGGTCCTGCATATGGTACAGGTGATAGAACATCACCACCAAAAGCACTTGCTATTATCAATACTACACCAGACATAAGGAAAGGAGTTGTTTCTCTATCCGCTACATTCAATAGTCCAACTAACAAACCGATTATGACTAATGCCATTAACCAAGCTGATCCTAGTTGACCGAATAAACCGATAACTATGGCTATGATAAGTCCTATCAAAAAAGCCCAACTTCCTAACTGATTATTTCCGCCTCTTTTTTTTGCCATTTCAACCTCCTTTCAATTTACTATATTTCTTTTAGTATATTTTGTATACGATATTTTCCTTTTTATATGTTTTGGAAGGTAGTTTTAGGAAAATAAAATGAAAAAGTTTAAAAGTGATGTAATTTTAGTATTCTTATGAAAGCGAAATTAGCTGAAAGATATGCAGGGAGTTATCCCCACTTACAATTTTTCTAGCAGCGCTTTTGATAATCTTTTTATACCTAGTTTTTCTGACTTTACTAACCAATATGGCGGATGTAGCTTAGTGGTAAAGCGCACGGTTGTGGTCCGTGTGACGGGAGTTCGATTCTCCCCTTCCGCTTTTTTTCTTGATGATAGTTTAATAAATACTGGGAAGTTAATGTTATAATGGATCTGGTTAAGGGATTTAAGGATGTTGAAAATGCAAGTAAGAAGATTGCGGTTAGGAATGTTATAGAAGAAACTTTCAAGCTTTACAATTATAATCCTGTTGAGATGCCCATAATTGAGACTGAGAATTTTGTGCGTGGTGAGAATGCTGATGATGAGGCAGTTAGTAGTGTATTTAGATTGAAAGATCGTGGGAAACGTGATTTAGCACTTCGTTATGAATTTACTTTTCAGTTGAAGAGATTGGCTAAAAATAAGAAACTGCCTTACAAGAGATACCAGATTGGAGAAGTTTTTAGAGATGAGCCTGTTGGCCCAAATAGGTGGAGGCAGTTTACCCAATGTGATGTGGATGTTGTTGGGGGCACTGTTAAGGATGAAGCCGAAGTTTTGAAGATAGCTAGCGAGATTTTTAAGAAATTGAAAATTGATATAGCTATCAATTTTAATAATAGGAAGTTATTGAATGAGGTTCTTTCTGATAGTGGTGTTAAAGAGAAGGACAGAGATAATGTTATTAGAGAAATTGATAAATTGGATAAGTTATCTGAAAAGGAAGTTAAGGAAAATTTAAAGAAGTTTGGGGCGGAGAAGGTTCTTAATGTAATTAAGAAAGATGAAAAGTTTTTTGAGAAGTTTGAATCTTTTAATGAAGTTAAGGAATTGAAGAGATATTGTAAGTTGTTAGGGGTTAAGATTAATTTCCAGCCTTTTTTGGCAAGAGGATTATCTTATTACAATGGAAGTATTTTTGAGATTAAAGGCAGTAAGATGAAACAAACAATAACTGCTGGAGGGAGTTATATGGTTAATGGAAATCAAGCAACTGGAATAAGTTTTGGTTTAGATAGAATGGAAATGTTAGCAGATTTGGGGGATGAGTTTAAGAATGTTTTAGTTGTAAGTTTGAATCAAGATGAGAAAGCTGCTGAAGTTGCTAGTAAGGTTAGGAAAGAAGGCGTTGGTTGTAGTATCTTTTATGGAAAGCCGGGTAAGGCTTTAGATTATGCAAATAGCTATGGAATTGGTTATGTTATTTTTGTTGGCGATGAAGAAGTTAAGAAGAATAAGTTTAAGATTAAGAATATGAACTCTGGTAAGGAGAAGTTGGTTGGGTTGGATAATGTTGGTAAGCTAAGTTAGACAAACTGTTCTACAAGTCGATGCCCGTTATCCTCATTTTTATTTTGTATAGCTATTATATTTGAGCTGTTTTTTAGTGCATATTCATTTCCTCTTAGATGAACAATTCCTACCACAACGCCACCTAGTTCTGTAAATCCTGGAACAAGAACTTCTGAAATTCTTGTAGCAAGAGTTTCTCTAGGGAATGATTTTCCTTGTGTAGATCTTATTAATATTTCTGCATTGGCTCCAGGGATATAGGCTCCATTTAACATTGGATGGTCTGTTGAGCCATCTGTAGATGGATATGTCCAACCCTCATCATATTCTTGGTAGACTCTTAGGCTTTTCCCCATATATGCTCTAATTAATTGTCTTGTCATCTCGCTGATTAAGAATTAGGGTTTATAAGACTATTTCTTTGGTTCACCTAGTTTTGCAAGTAGTGCTATTAATGTTACAGAGTCTATTAGATTATGATTAACTATTCCTTCCATTTTCTTTGCAGTTCTTTCTCTTTTTTGCCTTGGAGTTAATGGTTTTCTACGTCTTCTTTTTTCTGGAACATCTTCTCCAATCCATTCTTGGTATGTTCTTGGGACTTCTGCTCCTGGCAGGTCGTCGCCTCTATCATATCCGAATACAACTTTCTCAACTGTTTTTAATTTTTTATCCGCTAGATCCTTGAATCTTGCCTTTGAAGGAATTAAAAGATCTATATGATCCCCATTTAGTTTTTCTCTTAGGGTTGTTCTTCTATCTCCATTTAATGAAAGTCCATTGTGTCTTGCCCTGAATCCTAGCCTTGGTATGTCAAAAGCATTTCCGTTGTAGGTTAAGGATAATCTTCCATCAATCATCTCTAAGAAGTATTCTATCATTGGTTTTTCTTCTGAAGGGTCTCTAGCTAATAATACTCCCGGTACAACTTTTTGTCCATCGAATGTTGCGTAGCTTATGCTCACTATTGGATCTATGTATCTTAGTCCTGCTGTTTCTAGATCCCATGCAATAATATCACTTTTTCTTAATGCTCTTCCAATCCCTAATGTACTTTTTATTGAATTCAATGTTAGTAGGTCTCTATGTTCTGCTATATAATCCGCAAGAGTGTCTGCTCCAATATCTGCTATATCTCTTCTGGTTTCTAAGAAAGGAATTCTTCTTCTATGTCTTACTTTTGTATCTGGGATTGATAAGGGTACTTCAATGGATTCTGGTTCTTCATAAGAGCCTTCATTAATTTGTTTTGCTCTTCCCACTAATCCGTTTAGCATCCTATTTGTCCAATCATGTCTCATGTGATTGCTGCTTCTCATTACAAAGCAGGATTCTTGTAGTTCTTGATGTAGCCTTAGTAAATAATCTAGGTTTGGAACTGGATTAAGTCCTGCAGTTAAATCAGGCCTTGATTCCAATCTTGTTATAACTGCCTCTAAGTTTCTTCTAACTGTAGATTGATCCATTAATTCAATTCCTGCTTCTCTAATTTGTTCTCTGGCTGGTTCGTATGTCCAATCGGGTTGTAAGAAGAATGCATATGTTTTTTCAAGTGGATCTTCAGATGCCCATAGGTTAAATGATGTATCTGAGTATCTGTCTAGGAAATCTTGGAGTCTTGATCCTTTGAATGATCCAAAGTAAGATTTCACTTCAATTGGGCTGTTTCCAACTCTTAAATCACTAAATGCTTTTCTTCCACCATTATATGAAAATTCGTTTCTTTCTAGTGATGTTTCTAAATCTCCATCTATTCCATTAATTTTTATTCCGAGTATTGGTGCCCAATGTAGCATGAATGAAATTAGATTTTCTGCAACTACTGAGGATCTTTTTGACTCTGCTCTACTAAGTGTTACATCTTTTTCATCTAATCCTGCAAGGTCTGCGATTATTCCTCCAGGCATTCTACTAACGGAGTGATTTGATAGGCATTGTATTTCTCTGTAGACTCTATATTCTTCTGAATCTTTTGGTGCTGATCGTAGTGCTGTTGGACAGATGGATCTACCTTGATAGAACCAATCTAATAATCTATCTCCTAAAACTCTCCTGTCAATTTCTCTATGATCTACTTTGTCTGCAATAAATGTGTATGCTGAAGCATAGGGTCCTGGCATTGATTTTATAAATCTTCTGAAACTTCCGAATCTCTTTCCTGTTGCTGCAGTGTATTCTTTTGGATGTTCTCTTCTGAATGCTTGCACTCCATATAGTGTTCCTTGGTATGCTTGAGCGATCCTAATATCCTCTTCTGGCCAGAATTCTTTGATAGCTGATTCTATTTGTTCCCTACTGGTCCAAGTTTCATTTAATCCAAGGTGTCTTCTTAATGCAGGATTATCAATTCTTCCTAGGTGGATGACTCCTAGTTCTTTAAACCATGCTCGAGTAGCCCCGGAAAGCCGACCTTGTTTCATATCGCTATGATACATCCGGAGAATTTCAGGTTCTGGCGGAACTCTTTTACCTCCTGTTGGCTTTCCGGGACCATAAATTCGGTAACCTCCATCCAATAGTGGATGGATTTCATATTCTCCTTTTGTGAAGGGCTCTTTAGACATCTTCTAAATCATCTACTATCTCTTCGATACCTGATAGAGATCTCCCTTCTCGATGTTTTTCAAAAATTATTTCTGCAGCATCATATGCAGTTATTGTTGCATAGGCAGTTTCCATTAGTCCAAGGGAGATTGGGACTCTTTCTCCACTTGGGAATAGAATCCTTCTTACCTTGCTCCTGTCTAATCCAGGATATCTTTCCATTATTGCATCAGTAGGATCTGTTTCTGTTTTTTCAAAAAGTCCTCCAGGTCCCGCAGATATTTGTCCTGCGATTACTAATGAGTATACTGCTCTTCTTTCTCCACTTCTGAATGTATCTACAGTTACTCTTTCTTCAAATTGAGGTCTAGCTTCTGGGAAGTGTATTAGTCCCTGGAGTAATTTAAATTCAGCCAAGGCTCTGCTGTCCATTCTATCTCCATTTAGATCTCCATAAGGGATGTTAAATAGAACTGATTCTATTGAATTTCTATCTTGATTCATTCTTCCTGCTAGAGCTCCTACATAAATTCCTCTTAATTCTGAGGGGACATTTTGGAAATCTGGAGCTATCCTTTGTAGGAATGCAATCCCTCTTTCTGGAACAGTTATATCATCTCCTCTAGCCATACCATCTACATAGAATTCAAATAATGGTGTAGATCTTGCTATCTCTTCTAAAAATCTTTCTTTTCCATGGTTATGGAAAATATCTGCAGGATCTTGTCCTCCAGAGAATAATGCTATGTCTGTATTTCCTCTTCCTATTAATTTTGATGATGCCCTTAGTGCAGCTCTTTTTCCAGGATCATCTCCGTCAAATCCTAAAATAACTCTTGTATCTGGAAATCTTCTTCTTACAATCTCTGCCTGATTATCTGTAAATGCTGTACCACAACTTGCAACTATATTAAAAACTCCGTGTTGGTGTCCTAGTAGCATATCTAGATATCCTTCAGTTACAATCATTTCTCCAGAACCTCTTATTGCTCTTTGTGCTTCTTGCATTCCATAGAGGATTTTTGATTTGTCATAGATTGGAGATTCATCATCTGTGTTTACATATTTGGCGGGATCATCAATAATTGTTCTTCCTCCAAAACCTACAAACCTTCCAGTGAAGTCTTTTATTGGGAACATTATTCTTCCTCTAAATGTATCGTAGAAATGCCCTGGCTTATCTTTTGCTTCTCTAACAAGTCCTACTTGGGCTAATTTTTTATTTCCATGTCCTGACATTAGGTTTTTTATGTAGTCCCAACTGTTTGGTGCGAAGCCTACTTTGTAATCTCTTGCGAAATCTATGTCAACATCTCTTTCTCTTAGGTATTTTTCTGATTCTGTAGTGCTTATTAGTTTCGAATAAATATCTGCTGCTTCGGCAACAATTTGATAGAGCTCATCTTTTCTTGCCCATTGTTGTCTCTCTTCTTCAGAAGATTGTATTTCATGGCCTACTCTTGATGCAAGGGTTTGAAATGCTTCGAAAAAGGCTAATCCTTCTCTTTTTTGAACAAATGTGTATGCGTCCCCTCCTTCATTACATGCCCAGCAACGGTATGTTTGTCTATCTGGGTAGACCACTAATGATGGTTTGTTATCATCATGCCATGGGCATAGTGCTACATAGTTTTTACCTTTTGGAGTTAGAGTTAGACTTCCTCCTATGAGGTCAACTAAGTCGACTCTGTCTTTGACTATCTTGAAATCTCCAGAGAGTTCCGCCATGCCAGTTAATTTGCTTCTAGCTTATTAATGTTGTATATTCTAGAATGGATAGGTCAGATTATATTTTTTGAACTTCTAAAATCCAGTTCTTTTTAGAAAATCTATCAATGTTTTCTGTTGCTTTTTCGTTGTATATTGAAAAATCTATGATTTTGAATCCTGCTTCTTCGATTAATTCTTTTAGTTCTTCCTTTTTGTATAGGTAATAGTATCTCATGTGTGGAACATGATTGTCATTCCATGCCATATAGATGTCACCTTTCTTTTTTATTTTATCAAATCTTTTATCATCTGAGTTCCATGTTGTGATTATAGCTTTGGCTTTTGGTTTTAGGATTCTATGGAATTCTTTTAGTGCTTTTTTTCTTTTTTCTTTTGTTTCTATGCAATGTAATGCTGCTATGAATAATCCATAATCAAATGTTTCTGACTTTATTTTTGAAAGATTATCTGCAGATGCTTGAAGTGTTTTAGCATTGATTTTATTTTCTTTAATGTATTTTTTTGCATGGGCTAATTGTCCTTCTGAAAAGTCTACTGCAAGGTATTCAATGTTTTTACTTGGGATTAAATTTCTTCCGGTTCCACATCCTAGATCAATTATCTTTCCTTTTTTTCTTTTGAGAAATTTTTCTATTTTTGGAATCCTTTTTACTACATATGTTTTCCAGGGTTTGGCAATTTTGTTCCAAATTGTTTTTTGGATTGGTTTTTTGTGGTTTTTTAGGTAGTTATTTTTGCTTATGATTTTTATAGGTACTGTCATAATATATTTTGCATAGCAAGCTTTATAATACTTCTATTTGCTCCTAATTGTATGCAAATACCAGAACCGGGAGAGATTAGGAAACCTGCTAAAACTATGGCAGGAGTTACTCCATTAACCGTAGTCTTAGGCCCGAGAAAATGTGATCATGGGACCTGTATTTATTGTCCTGGTGGCGAGAAGGTCCCACAAAGTTATACCGATAAGAGCCCTGCTGTTATGAGGGGATTGATGTTGGATTTTGATCCCTATGAACAGGTTAAGGTTAGATTGAAAGCTTTTGATGTAATGAATCATCCTACTGATAAAATAGAACTTATTATTTTAGGAGGTACTTTTTTGCAGTATCCTAAAGAATATAGAGAGAATTTTATCAAGAAATGTTTTGATGCATTGAATGGTAAGGATAGTAAGGATCTAGAAGAAGCTAAGAAGATAAATGAAACTGCTAAGCATCGGTGTGTTGCCATGTGTATTGAGAATAGGCCTGATAATTGTTCTGAAGAAGAGATTAGAGAGATGTTAAGATATGGGGCCACGAGGGTTGAGATTGGAGTTCAGATGCCAGATGATGAGAGTTATAAGAAAACTAATAGAGGGCATACTGTGCAAGATGTTATTGATGCAAGTCAGAGATTAAGAGATGCTGGATTTAAGTTAGGCTATCACGTTATGCCTGGGTTGCCTTATAGTACAAAGGCTAAAGATCTTAAGTTGTTTAAGATGATTTTTGATGATCAGAAATATAAACCTGATCAATTGAAAATTTATCCTTGTCAAGTTATTGACGATAGTCCTTTGGCTAGAACTTATGAAGCAATTGGATTTAAACCGATGAATGAAAAAGAAACTAGGGAAATTTTAGAGAAGATGACTAAGATGATTCCAGAGTACTGTAGGACTATGAGGATTATGAGAGAAATTCCTCCAGAGAGATTGGTTAGTGGGACTACTAGGATTGATATTAGGAGAGATGTTGAGAAAAATTTGAGAGATGAGAAAGCTGATGTTAAGGAGATTAGAATGAGGGAACTTGGATTTAATAAACAGTATTTCAAGAAGATAGATGAGCATGTTAGTTTGAAGGCTAGTGAATATGATGCTTCTGGGGGCAAGGAATTTTTCTTGCAGTTTGTAAATAAAGATAATATTTTGTTTGGTCTTCTTAGGCTTAGGTTTTTGAGTGAACCTTTCATGGGCATGCTTTCAGATTGTGCGATGGTTAGAGAGATTCATGTTTATGGTCAAGCCTTGAGTTTAGGTGAAAAGGGTAAGGATGGGCAGCATATTGGTCTTGGAAAGAAGTTGATGGCAGAAGCGGAGAAGATAGCTAAAGATGCTGGATATAAGAGATTGGCAGTTATTTCAGGAGTTGGTGTTAGAGAATATTATAAGAAACTTGGGTATAAATTGGAGGGCCCTTATATGATCAAAAGTTTATAGGGCACAAGCTTTATAAGTGGAATTTCGGTGATTATGGTTGGAAGATGGGACTTGGAAATTATTTAGCACATAAGGCAGGATGGATTGCACATGGTTTTGATGCACCTTGGAATCATGAAGATTTTAGTTTGGCTAGGATCGCTTCTAAGACCGTTGTGACTGCCACCGCAGTGACTGCTTTGTTTTGGGGATATTCAAATTCTCAATTAAGGTGGGCTGATAATGGGTTTGATAGATTGAGATCTCTTGATGAACCAAGTCATCCATATAAGGATGACTCTAGAATCTATTCAACTCCTGATAGGGAGTTTAGCGGATGGAGTCCTTATACAATTAGCACACCCTTAGAGAAGGATAGTGGGAGTATTGTTGGGAATAGTCCTCTTTTTGGGACTAATGGTTTAGATAGGATGGCTAAGTCCTTATAATTGTTCTAAAAATAGAATAAAAATTATTAAAATAAAAAAATAAAAAATTAAGCGACGGCAGTATCTGCTACACCGCAAAGCTTGTTAGTTTCTCCAACGATAGCAGCTATTTCTACAACCTTATTTCCTACAAGATCGGCAGTAATTTCTAGAGTTTCTAGCTCGTTAAGTGAAGATGCATCTACAGAATCTGCAACAACTTCTCCATCAGAAAGTACGCTTATTGCTCTTAAGTCTCCTCCGCCAGGGGTTCTCTTAACTAAAACTCCTGCATCAGTCCATACTCTCTCTATAGGATCTGTGTCTATGTCACCGTCATGATCCCACAAACCATTACATGTTTGCTCATTTCCAGCAACATCATTACATGAAACGAATCTTAACTTCTCGATTTCCAAACCTACTGTGAAACAGTCGCTTTGGCCTCCGATTTCATCGGCTCCTTGTTGAACAGTTCCTTGTACAACTTGCCAAACAATTACTATAGCAGCTAAAACCAACAAGATTATCAACACTGTTGTGATAATTTGTGATTGTGCTTTTTTATTAAACATAATGTCATACCTCCTTTCATGCCTCTTTTATCGTATAATGAGTATGGTTTTTTAGTATATAAAGATTCTCTTCGTTGATTTTTCAATCATATCCCTTTAACCCTTCTCGCAATCTCGCTTACAAATCTTAACTCTCCCGCCCACCCTAAGTAGTGAAAGTGAGATTACTCGCCCACCCTCCCTTAAGAAGGTGATTAAAAAATCAGATGTTTTTTTGCAAGTTATCTAGAACTTCTTTCAGATCTTTCATGGAAATTGTTTTGTCTGCTTCAGATAATCCTCTTTCTTCTACGAATTTCCAGAATGTTTCTGGTTTGTAGCCTTGTTTTTTGAAAGAGGCTACTGTTGGAAGTTTTGGATCATCCCATGATTTATATTTTCCAGATTCTATGTCTTTTGTGAAACCAGATGCTGACATTGTCATTTCTTTAAGATGTAATCTTCCTATGAATTCAACTACTGGAAAGCTTTTTTCTTTCTTAAGTGCTTTATAGATTAGTTTTTGTCTCTCTGAATTATCTTTGTGATCTTTTCCTCTGATTATATGTGTCATTCCTAGTTCAATATCATCTACAGTAACAGCTAGGTTCATTAATGGCCATACTCTGTACTTGTTTCCAGTTTTTGGATGTGCTGATTCGTTTATCCTTGCTAATGGGAAATCTCTCATTGCAGGATTTTTGTTTTTAATATCCGATTTGAATCTTAGTACTGCTTCACCTTCTTTGTAGCCGGGCTCTATCATTAATGACCATCTTTCTTTTTGTTCTTTAACATCTAGTTTTCTACATGGACATGCTTTGCTTTTTGAAATTAGTTCTTTAAATTTTTCTGGATTGCAAGTGCAAATATATGCATTAGCTGATTTGATTAGCTTTTCTGCATAATTGTAATAGATTTCTAATCGATCTGATTGGACTATTATATGTACGTTGTTCTTACATAACCATTTGCTTTCTTGCTCAATCATTTTGTAAGCTGGTTTGTATATGTTTTCTGGATTTGTATCTTCTATCCTCATATAGAACTTTCCATCATAGTTTTTTGCGTATAGGAAATTAGGTAATAAGGTAATTATGTGTCCAAAGGTTAGTGGTCCACTTGGAGATGGGCCCATTCTTGTTACGACCTTTCCTTTTTTTAATTTGGGTAGTTCAGGTAAGCCTTCTCTTTCTTTTCGGTAACCAATTATGTGTTCTAATTTTTTCAATTCTTCTTTTTGTTCCTCTAAAGATATGTTGTTGACTTCATCTAGAACCTCTTGTATTTTTGGAATTGTTTCTTTTATCTTATCTTTCTTAAGTCCTTCATTGAATAAACTGTTAATAACTGGACCTTGTGATGCTTTTCCAGAATGTTCTATTGCGTTTTTTAGAGTGTAGGCTTTTATTGAATCTTTTTTTACCATATTGTCATTAATTAAGTGAGTTATATAAAAGTTTATAATGAGGATAGCTCTTGATTTTTTATGGTTAAGCCTGTTTATTTATATGACATTTTTAGGGATGATTTTTTGACTATAGAACCTGATCAAAGGCCTAGGATAATTGGGAGAGCTATGGATTGTGATCTTGTAACTGCTGTAGGGTATGGAGGTATTGGAAGGCATCATGCTCAGATACAATATTTCCCTAATGGCGATGTTAAATTGAAACAAAATTGCCCTATGTCTAAGACACATTGGAGTCCTGATGGGGAAGATTGGGAACAATTGTATACAGGAAATACTGAATTGATATTGCCTGGCTATTGGATACGATTTGATGAAAGGTATGATCTTAGATTATTCGCACATAATAGTCTAGAAGTTCAAGATAGAATTGCTGCTAGAGATGCAGAGGTTGAGCGAGATGGAGATTAGTTCTCTTGTTTGAATCCCGTAGCTTCATCAATCTTTTCATCTTTTTCAAATCTTTCAACTTCAGTTGTCATGTCTATTCCAAGTTCTTTCATTAATTCGTCTTTGGCTTCTTCAGCTAGCTGTTTTTTCTTTTCTCTAGTTTCTCTAGCTTTTTCTAATCCTGATTGTTTTTGTTCTTCAACAGATTCTGCAAGCTCTTCTTTCATTTCTTCTATGTCTTCTTCTAGTTCCTCGATAAATTGATCTTTGTTTTTTTGGAAGTATTCAAAAAGATAAATCCAAATTTCGTCTAAGTGTTCTGCTTGTTCTAGCCAGAGTTTTCTGTTGTTAGATAGATAGAGTAATGGCAGGAATGTTGCTAGTTTTTCTTCTTTCTCGTTGTTGGTTAGTTCAGAATATGTTAGTTTGTTCTTTGGTTTTTCAGGTTTTTTTATTACAGATAGTATTCTATCATGGAATTGTTTTACTCTGTCTTTTAGATCGATCTTTTTTATTTGGGGTATTCCATGGCTAGTTAATTTTTCTGCTCTTTTCACAGCTACTTCTCTCTTGATTCTTCTTGATTCTGTGTTTATAGCTTTGTTTAGAGCAATCATTAATTCCGGCAATGTTACCTTTCTTAATCTTGACATTGGAGTTTTTGGTACTAGTACAGGCAGTTCAGACTCATCTATCTCAATTCTTTCAATTGGTCTTGCTTCTTCTTTCTTTTTTCCAAATAGTATTTCATCTATGTCCTTTAGGTGTCTATTAAGTAAGAATTCTGATTTGATTCTTAGTAATAGGGCTGCTGCAAGTAAGACTTTACTTGACATGTAGAAATCGGTTTCTTCTAATTCTTCTATTTTTTCAAAATATCTTCTTGTTAGGATTATTATGTCTAAGTCCCATGGATCTAATTGTTCTGTGTGAACCATTTCATAGATTATTGTTTGCCAGTCTGGCTTCTTGCTAGTTATAATGTCATAAACCTGGTTGGGAGATATCTTTTCTATTTCTTCTATGACTTCTTGTTCAGTTAGTACTGGTTCTTCTGTTGCCTCTTTTGGTAAGAATTCTTCGAATCCCATTTTATCTAAAGTGATATGTTAGTTATAAGGTTTCTTGTCTTGGTAGCTCTATTCCTAATTACTCTTTGTAAGGCCTTTAATCGTCATTTTATAGCATTACCAATAGGAAGGTATTCTTCGGTATACTTATGTCATTATTCAGTTACAACATACCGAAACATTTATAAATAGGAAACTGGTTGATATAGTATCACCTCTTTTTCCCCAGAAGAGCCAGGACGTACGCTTTTGTATGACACCGGCTTTTCTAGGGTTTAAAAAATCTTTTAGATTTTTTAACTCATTCAAAATCACAGATTTTGAAGATTTATATCAATTAATTATTATTTACTGTTAAGTCTTTTTTCTGCGAAATGTTTATATAGTATTTAGTTTGTAATAGATGTTAATATGGCAAGAGAGATGAATAGAAGAAGTGCGATGAGGACATTAGCTGCTGGAGTTGGTGGAGTAAGTCTTGCTGGATTGGCTGCAATGGTTGGTAGGGATAGCCCTTCAGGTTCAGTTTTAATCGACCCTGTTCATGGTGAACTTAGGCCTGTTGTTTTTCAAGATTCTGATCCTAATTGGATTGTGGGAGATAATGGTCATTTGTGGCAGTGGATTAATCACCCTTTTAG
Organism: Candidatus Woesearchaeota archaeon; assembly: GCA_964344105.1. Classification (GTDB taxonomy): domain Archaea; phylum Nanobdellota; class Nanobdellia; order Pacearchaeales; family GW2011-AR1; genus ARS1285. The sequence goes on from CAYFMD010000003.1 coordinate 64,478, forward strand.
ACATAATGAAAAAGACGTTACTTGGTATGATGGCCATAGCGGTGTTGCTCAGTCTAAGGATAATTTGTTCTTAGGGCAGACTAGTAGATTTGGATCTAATAATAAACCTCACCATAATGTTTGGGTTTATGGAACTAAACCAGATGATAATGGGCAATTTGAATTGAAGGGCTCTTTTGGTAATTTTCATCCTATTGCTCCTCATGGTGTTAATGTGCAGGAAGAAGGCGGACAAGAATTTGCTTATCTAGCCTTTAGTAATGGGGCTTTGTTGTTAAGACTGACCTTAAGGGTAGGGAAGTTTGGAGAGTTGGTAGGCCTGATAAAGAATCTGAAAATTATGGCCCGAGTTCGGCCTTCAAACCAACTAATGTAGCTTTTACAAGGGAAGGTAATGTTTTGGTAAGCGATGGATATGGAAGTGGTTGGACAATTGAGTATGATAAAAATGGAAAGTTTATTCAAGACTTTGGTGGAAGATTGAAAGATAGGAAAGCTTTCACTGCGGGTAAGTTTACTACAGCTCACGGTGTTGATGTATTTAATGCAGGAGCTTATGATGTTGTTACTGTTGCAGATAGAGAGAAGCAAAGGGTTCAGCATTTTGTTAGAGATAGAGATGGGGAGTTTCAATATGTAAGTATGAGTGCTAAAACTGGAAGTATTGGTCTTAATGAATTAGAAGGCGGTCTTGAACCTATTGGTGGTCTTGATCAGACAGATCAAATGGGTAATGCTTGTAATATTAGATATAGCCCTGATCAAAAGTTTGCAGTTGTTCCTGAGTTGACATCTAGGGTAACTGTATATAATGTTGGGCCTGATGGTGGTTTGACTGATGTTGTTGCCCATTTAGGTGATGGAAGGCCTCATAGGCCAAATAGGGGCAAGGCAGACAATACTTGGCCTGGATACTTTGCTACTCCTCATTACGCAGGATTCCATGGTAATCCTGGCGACATAGTTGTTAGTCAGTATACTAATGCTGGAGCAGGCAGTGTATTGTTAAGAAAGCTTGCTGATAAGAAGGCTTAAGCAATATACATATTTTTTTAAACTAATTTAGTTCTAGGTTTTCATGGAAGAAACACCTCATTTTTTGTTTAAAGAGAAACAATTGGAGAAGAATTATAGGGAGTTTGAGAGACTTTGTAATGAGCATATTGGTAAGTATGTTATAGCTTATTCAATTAAGACAAATGGTTTTGGAGCTTTGATAAATAAGTTGCATGAGCTTGGAAGTAATTTTGAGGTTGCTTCTGAAGAAGAGATAATGAAGACTCCTGTTAAGGGAAAGATTTTCAATGGTGCTAGTAAAACTGAAGAAGAGTTGAGGATGGCTGTTGATGGTAAGTTTTTGATTAATGTGGATAGTAAGAGTGAGATTGATAAGTTAATTAGAGTTTTGGATGGGAATGCTTTTAGTATTAGTTTGAGGGTTAGTTTGGAAGAAGGGAAGTTTGGATTTGATCCTGAAGTTATTAATGAGATTATTGATTATTGTTTTATGAATAATTTGAAGGTTATTGGATTGTCATTTCATCCTGGAACTCAAAAGAATTTTGATCAGTATCAGGATTATATTGGTTTGGTTGATAAGACTGTTGAGAAATTTAGTGATAAGATAGATTTGAAATATTTGGATGTTGGCGGAGGGTTTCCTGATAAAATTCAGTTAAGAAATTTGGGAGTTGGTTTGGAGGATTATATTAAGTTAGTTGCTGATTTGAAGAGATTTGGTGCTAGCATTGTTTTGGAACCTGGGAGGAATTTGGTTGCTGATGCTTTTGATCTTATTACAAAAGTTAATGTTGTTAAGATGAAAAAAGGAAAGAGATATGCTATTTTAGATGCTGGGATAAATTTATTGAGTAAGATTACTTTGGCTAGTTATAGGTTTGAGAAGGTTGGAGATAAAGAGGAAGGAGTTGGTGAAAATAAAGATTATATTTTAGCAGGACCTTTATTGTTTGGTAACGATGTTATTGGGAAGTTTAATGGTAAGTTGAAGGAAGGAGATTTAATTAGAGTTAGTAATGTTGGAGCATATTGTTTTAACCTTGGTTGGGAGATTAGTTATAGGAAGCCAAGAGTTTTTAGTGAGTGATTTTTCAAATAGATAGTTTTTTAAGTATCTTCTTAGAAATAGTTTGATGGTAGTCGCTGAATTGGAGCCTGTTGAAATTGTCCAACGTGTGGAGATAGAACCTGTTAGAACCGCCCAACATGGTCAAATTCCTATGGATTTGGAGTTAGTTGGTACTTTAACTGTTAAAAATAGTTCTACCTTTGGAAATGCTTTAAGATTGGATCTTGTTCTTGATGGAGAGGATGTACGTAGGAGTTCTTTGAGATTTTTCAATGAGGAGATTAGGCATGGAAAGGATTTTCAAAGGCGTGTTGATGAGGTTCTTTTTGGTAGGGGATATTATTTACTTAATGGGAGATATACTCCAAGAGGACCATTTGGGGCATATCCTGAACAAATTCAAGGAGATCTTTATAGGGAAATTCCATGTATACCTTTTAATATGCCATTGGCTTATGTTTCTTATGGATTTTGAAGAAGCTTATTTGACAATTTTGAAGGCTAGTAAGGAGAAGGATAGTGTTGAGGTGCCTACTATTTTATCTTGTGTTGATTTTTCTGGTAAAAAATGTTTGGAGATTGGTTGTGGTCCATTGGCTAGACTAGCTAGAGCAATAGCAGCTAATTCTAGTGTTTATAGTATAACTTGCACTGAGAATTATGATGGGTTTCTTAAGAAAGCTGAGGAGAATATATTTATTGATGGGTATGGCGATTTAATTGACGTTATTTTAAATAAAGAAAAAACTAAGTTGCCTTTTGAGAATAATAGTTTTGATGTTGTTTATGGTGCATGGTTACCTCATGCTTTGGTTACTGATGTAGAATTTTTAGATGAGCTTGTTCGTGTTTCTAAGAAAGATATTTTGTTAGTTATGCCTGGAATTGATGATGATCTAGTTGAAATGAAGTCTATTGCTTTTCCTGGTGAGAAAGAAAGGCGGGAGAAGTATAAATCTGATGTTGTTAGTTATTTGGAAGGCAAGGGCCTTAGTGTTAGTCTGAAGGAAGCTGATTTGAAATTGGATTTTGATAGTTTTGAGGATATTAAAGGTGTTTTTGATGTGTTTGATTTTAGTAAGGGCTATGAAGGCAAGGAGGAAGAAGTTGATGAATTCTTAAAGGGAAAGGTTCATAATATGAAGAATAGTTTCTATTGTATAATAGCGGAAAAATGATCTCAGAAAAAAATATAGAAAAAGCTAGAAGAGAAATTCAGAAGTTGGTTAGATCTGGTGAGAAAGTAATAGTCGAGGCTGGTGATGATAATTTTAATAGAAAGATATTTGAGATTAAAGATGTGGATATGGTTGTTGGATTGGAGTTTGATAGAAGGGATAGGTTGAAGCAGCGTGATTCTGGGATGAATGAGATTCTTGCTAAGTTGGCTAAGAAAAATGGAATTGTTGTTGGATTTGATGTTGCTAGGCTTTGTAAGTTAGATAGTTTGGAGAAGGGAAAGGTACTTTCTAGGTTGAGGCAGAATATTCAATTGTGTAAGAGAACTGGTGCTAGGATAGTTGTTCTTGGAGCTGGTGAGAAAGAGGCTAGTAGTTTGGTGGTTAGTCTTGGTGGGAGTACTGGGCAAGGTAAGCTGGCTTTTGAAGGTTAAAATGAAGTTATCAAAGAAACAATATGATCAGGTTAAGAAACAATTAGAAAATCATAATCGGGATGCAGGAGTTAGAAAGATTGTTCTAGATGAAGATAATAATATCTCCGTTGAGCTTTTTATTGAGAAAGGAGTTTTTGGTTCTGATATAATGAGTTCGGCCATGTATCTTGCTAAATTTTTGTATGAACATCAGGAGTTGTATATTGGTAAGTCTGTATTAGATTTGGGGTGTGGACCTGGGACGCAGGGTATAGTTATGGCTACTTATGGAGCTAAATTAGTTACACTTTCTGATATAAATCAGGGTGCCGTAGCTAATGCTGAGAAGAATATTGTTCGTAGGAATATTCTTAATGCAGAGATTTATCTGAGCGATTTATTTAATGAAATCCCTAAGGATAAAAAATATGGGGTGGTAGTTTTTAATCACCCTTTCTTTTCTGATAATGCTGAAGATTTTGAAGGAGATCCTAATGATGATGTTATGTTGAGGAAGAGTATGCTTGGAGGAGAGGATCTAATTAAGAGATTTTTTCGGCAGGTTTCTGATTATTTGAATGATGATGGAATTATTATTATGCCTTACTTTCACTTTGCCGGTGTAGAGAATGACCCAAAGAATCATGTTGCCGATTATGATCTCAAAATAATTGATGAACATAGTTTTGGTTCTGATCATGGACTGCAGTTAGGAGATTCTTCTATCTATATAATATCTAAGGATAAAGCTTAAATACTAATTCTATATCTTAATTTCATGAAAGGTAAAAAGCTAGACCGGTTGAATTCGACTAGTTTTAACTTTGGTTTCTTTTACTTTTGGTAATTGTAAATCTGTTGGTCAGGTTTACAGTATAATTTAAGGTGAGTTGTACTATAATTCTGATTGATTTCATGATGTAAATAGGATAAAAAAATAAGAAAATGACATATTTGGGAGATTTGAGATCGAGGTTAGTAGATGTACACATTGATGATAGGGCTCCTGTTGTGACTCCCAGAGCTGTTAAGGAGGAGTTTGAACTAACTGTTCCTTCTGCTGAGACTGTTTTGGGATCTAGAGAAGGTATTGAACAAATATTGGATAGGGGGGATGATAGATTGATAGTTATTACAGGGCCTTGTTCAATACATAATTATGATGCAGCTATAGAATTTGGTCAGCATATAAAAGATTTGTCTGAAGATGTGGGGGATAAGATGTTATTGGTTATGAGGACTTATTTTGATAAGCCTAGAACAAGGGGTGGTTGGGAAGGATTTATTGCAGATCCTTGGATGAATGGTACTTATGATATGAATACGGGGTATAGATCTGCAAGAAAGTTGCTTCTTGAATTAGCTGAAATGGGTGTTCCTACTGCTACAGAGGTTGTAGATATTGGTAGCACGCCTAATTATATTGATGATTGTTTGGGTTGGATGTGTATTGGTGCTAGGACGGTTGAATCTCAGTTTCATAGGAAAGTTGCTTCAGGTTTGTCAATGCCTGTTGGAATGAAAAATAGTACTTCAGGAGATATTGGACTTGCGGTTGATGCGGTTTATAGATCTCGTCAGCCTTCTGTTTTGAGAGCTACTGATGAGGATTTGAATCTTGTTAGATTAACCACTCATGGAAATAATTATACTCATGTAGTTTTAAGGGGTGGAAATGGCACTCCTAATTACCATTTAGAAGGTGTTCGAAAGACAGTTGGTATGTTGGAGGATGCTGGATTGCCTCCAAATGTGATGATTGATTGCAGTCATGCAAATTCTGGAAAGGATCATAGAAGGCAGCCTGCCGTTTGGGAGGATGTTATAAGTCAGAGGGTTAATGGAAATAATAATATTATTGGAGTTATGTTGGAGGCAAATGTTCAGGAAGGGAGTCAACCATTTAAGTATCGGGAAACTGATCCTGGAACTTTAAGCCCTTATATTTCAGTTACTGATTCATGCATTCCTATGGAGACTAATGCTAGATTAATTAGAGGAGCATATGCTAAATTATAATTTTATATACCTCTTATTCTAGATAATAAAATGACAGAAAATAGTAAATCAAAGATTTCCTAACCTGTCATTTTAAAACACGGAAGAATAAAATGACAGACATGAAGAAACTGGTTGAATCGTTGAGTCCAAATGAGAGGTTGATAGTGCCACATTTAGGTGATGGAGGCACTATGGTTGAGCTTTCGGATAAGGCTGATTTAGATAAAACTAGTACATTGCGTTCTTTGCAGTTACTTTCTAATAAAGCTGCTGTTGAAATTGAATCCAGGGATGAGAAATCGGTTGAATTGGGTATTAATGGTTTGTTGTATGTTAAGAACGGTTTGCCTGAGAGAAGATTGGCTAATTTAGTTGTTGATAAATCTAGTATTGGAATGAAAGATGCTATCAAGCAATCTAAGTTGAGTGATAATGAGTTTAAGGCTGCCCTGGGTGTTTTGAAGAGAAAGGCTTTGATAGATTTGAAAGAAGGTAATCTGGTTTTGAATGGTACTAAGGAGGAGTTGAGTAAGAGGACTTTGGAAGAGCAGTTTTTAGAAACCTTGCCTAGAGGGTTAGATAGTATGGAGCCTGAGGAAAAGTTTGCTTTTGAAAATTTGAAATCTAGGAAAAATATCATTGATGTTCAGGAGAGGAAGGTTGTTGAGTATAAGGTTACTGATCTTGGGAAGAAATTGATGAAAGAGAAGTTTGGTGATAAATTGATTGAGAGTGTTACTAGTAATCTTATTAGTAGTGGTAATTGGAAGGGTAAGAAATTTAGAAGATATGATATTACTAGTCCTGTTCCGAAGATTCATGGGGGCAAGAGGCATTTTGTGAATCAGGCGATGGATTATGGTAAGAGAATTTGGTTGGATATGGGTTTCAAAGAAATGACTGGAGATTATTTGCAGCCAGGATTTTGGAATTTTGATGCGTTATTTACTGCACAGGATCATCCTGTTAGGGAAATGCAAGATACATTCTTTTTGGATAAAAAAGGAAAACTTCCTGAAAAAGAAGTTGTTGAAAAGGTTAAGATGGCTCATGAAGGTGGGATTGAAGGTAGTAAGGGGTGGCAGGAGAAATGGGATGAGGATAAGAGTAAGCAAGTTAGTTTGAGAACACATACTACTTGTTTAAGTGCTAGAACCTTGTTGGAAATTGGAAAGAATAAAGAATTCCCTGCTAAGTATTTTGCTTTAGGTAAATGTTTTAGAAATGAGACTGTTGATTGGAGTCATGGTTTTGAGTTTAATCAGACTGAAGGAATTGTTGTGGATGAGAATGCCAATTTTAGACAGTTGTTAGGTTATTTGATTGAGTTTTTTAAGAAAATGGGTTATGAGAAGATTAAAATCCGTCCGGGATATTTTCCGTATACAGAGCCTAGTTTAGAGATAGATGTTTTCCATCCTGTTCATAAGAAATGGGTTGAATTAGGTGGTGCTGGAATGTTTAGGCCTGAAGTTACTATTCCTATGTTTGGTAGGCATATACCTGTTTTAGCTTGGGGCCCTGGATTCGATAGAATTATCATGGAGTTTTTTGAGATGAATGATCTGAGGGATATGTATAGAAATGATTTGAATAAATTAAGAGATATTAAAGTTTGGGATAAATGACAACGTTAACATTTAACAAAAAAGAATTGGAAGAGAAGATTGGCAAGATAGATGATAGTCTTAGAATGAATATAGATATGTTTGGTACTCCCGTTGATGGTGAGACTGATGAGGAGATTACTATTGAGGTTTTCCCAAATAGGCCTGATTTACTTTCTATGCAAGGATTTGTTAGAGGGTTCAATAGGTTCATGAGTAAAGAAGAAACTAGGAATTATGTTGCCGAGAAACCTGAGAATGGTTATAAGGTTATTATTGATAAGTCAGTTAAACAAGTTAGGCCATTCACTAGTTGCGCGGTTGTTAAGGGAATGAAATTTGATGATGATGCTATCAATGAAGTTATAGAACTTCAAGAGAAGTTGCATGGTAGTTTTGGTAGGAATAGAAAGAAGATAGCTATTGGCATTTATCCGATGGAGGCTATTAAGATGCCGATTAAGTTTTCTGCAAGAAAGCCTGAAGAGATTAAGTTTCAGCCCTTGGAATTTCCAAGAGAGATTAATGCTAGGCAGATTCTTTCACAACATCCAAAGGGAAGAGATTATGCTGATTTGTTGAAAGACTGCGAGGTTTTCCCGGTTTTCGAAGATGCTAATGGGGAAGTCCTTTCATTGCCTCCTATAATTAATAGTGAGAAGACTGGAAAGGTGAGTTATGATACTACTGATGTTTTTATTGAAGTTTCTGGACATAATAAAGCGTATCTTGATAAAGCTATTAACATGATTGTTTGCGCTTTTGCAGATATGGGTGGAAAGGTTTATCAGATGGATGTCGAGGATGAGGTTGATGGGAATAGTGTTAGCCCAAATCTTGAAGGCGAGAAGATGAAGTTAGATGTGGATTATATTAATAAGAATCTTGGATTGGAGTTAGACAAGGAAGAGATTGTTAAGTTATTGGGGAAGATGGGGCACACTATTGATGGTGAGCATGTTGTTATTCCAGCTTATAGGACTGATATGTTACATGAGATTGATCTTGTCGAAGAAGTTGCTATAGCTTATGGCTATAATAATTTCGAGCCAGAGATTCCTGATATTTCTACTGTTGGAGAAGAAGATAGAATGAGTGTTATGAAAAGAAAGGTTGGAGAGGTTCTTGTTGGACTTGGATTAACTGAAATAAGTACTTTTCATCTTTCGACTAAAGAAAAGCAATTCAAAAATATTGGAATTAGGAATTTTTTGGATAAGATTATTGAGGTTTTAGATAGTAAGACTGAGAATAATATTTTAAGAGATAGTTTGTTTGCAAATAGTATTGCTGTTTTGTCTGAGAACTCTGATGCTAGTTATCCTCAGAAGATTTTTGAGGTTGGTAAGACCTTTAGGTTTGATGAAAATTCGGATAGCGGAATAGGGGAAGATGAAAAATTGGGAATTAGTTTGTGTTATGAGGGGGCTAACTTTACTGATTTGAAACAAGTTTTAGATTATCTTATGAGGATGTTTTCTAAGGAATATAAGATAGAGGAGACTGAGCATGATAGTTTTATTGATGGCAGGTGTGGTAAGATAATTGTAGATGGGAAAGAGATTGGGATTATTGGAGAGGTTAGTCCTTTTGTTTTGAGGAATAATAAGATTAAGATGCCTTGTGCTAGTTTGGAGATTAACCTAAGTAACTTCCATTAATCTTTACAGAATTTTCTTCACCGTTGTTCAATTTTTCAATTACTTTTAGGAATTCTTCTTTGATTTCTTCTGTGAAGCTTTTGTAAGTTTCATTTATGAAATCAGCTTCTTTTTGTTCATCATATTCTATATCTAGGCTTAGCATTTTTAGTTCAGACTTTCCTAGTTGTTCGTAGATTTTTGTTAGAGCTTCTTTATCTTCTGAGTTTAGTTTTTTTAATATTTTGAAGAAGAACATTGGAGCATTGCTAGGATTTAATACTATTTCAGTGAATCTTAGATAGTTAGCTATCTTATCAGAAATTGTTCTTCTTATTTTTCTTAGTAAGAATTCTGTATCTGGATCGATATCTTCGATGTCAAATAACTTGTTTAGTTCTGAGAACTCTGGTAATTGATATTTTTCCTGTAACGGTTTGTATTTATTAATAAGTTCTGTAATGGGATTTTCAGGTGTCATATAGTTTGTTGATGGTTTGGGTATATAAGGCTTTGGGATAGTCTTTTATATTTGTTATTTTAGATTATTTTATGAAGATATATGTTGGACATTCTGGCAATTATGATTTTGAGAATGATTTGTATAAGCCCCTTAGAGATAGTAGGTTGAATGAAGAACATGAGATATTTTTGCCTCATGAATCTGGAAATGAGGATAAAGATACTAAAGAGATTATTGGTAGTTGTGATTTGTTTATAGCTGAAGTTAGTGAAGCATCTACTGGGTTAGGTATTGAGATGGGTAGAGCAGATATGCAAAAAGCTAGAATTGTTTGTATTTACAAAGAAGGAAGTAAGATTTCTGGTTCCTTGAAATTTGTTTGTAATGACTTTTTAGAATATTCAGATAGTAATGATATGATTGAGAAGATTTCTAGATATATTGAGGGTTTAGAAAACAACACCTAGTCTAGATAGAGTCCATCCTATCCATATAACTAAGATTAAGTACATTAATGCCCAGCCTCTTGAGGCAGGGAAATGTTTTGCAAATCCCTTATGGGTATTTTTCTTGTACCATTTAGGAAAGAACCAAATTACTAGATTTGCAATTACAGAATCTAATAGTACTAAGTAATAAATTATCGCCTCTAATGTCATGTATTGATTAGGTGTTTGGAGTTTATAAACTTTTTAGATAATGTTATATATGGGCGATTTTTTGAATTTTTATGTTTGTAGCTTATGGAGATACTATTAGTAGATTATTGAAAGATACTGAGATAGCAGCTGCTATAGAAAGTGGATTAATTTCTCTTAAGGATCCTAGTGTTTATCTTACTGATAGGAGAGATGATCTTATTCAGCCTGCTAGCATGGATGTTTTACTTAGAGATATTGATATGAATGTTATTTCTGTTACGGGTATCTCTAATCTTTCATTTCCTAATCAAAAATTTCATCCTGACTTAGATGATAGTTTTCTTACATTTTGGCCAGGAGTTGAGACTGAAACTACTGTGGAAAATTTATGTGGCTATGATCCTAAGGTTTTGATTGGTACTCCTGAAATGAGAAGTACTATGCGTAGAGTTGGATTGGATATAGGGGTTCTTCCTTTGGGATTGGGATCAAATATTTTGGATGAGGATAGGTCTTTTATTTATGTGAGGAATCCACAAAGATATCCTATTTCGGTCCAAAGAGGATTGAAGATAGCTCAGGTTCTTTGGGCAGACAGGGGATATGAGGATGATCCTGAGAGTATGGGTATTCGTGAAAGATCTAATAAGGCAGGGTCTGGTAGAAGGCTTTTTACTGGGTCTGAGATTGGGGAATTGGTGGATAGTGGAGATCTTTATCTTAGTGATCTTAATTCTATTGGTGAGGGAAGAATAAATCTTCATGCAGGGAGTGTTAATAATTATGGGAGCTTAGATCATGTAGTTTTAAGTGAAGATGGTGTAAATGGATTTGAGGTTAGAGATACTAGAACTCTCAGACATGATGTTTATCCTGGACAATTTTTAGATATAGAAACTTCTGAGAGGATTGGATTGGGTCCAAGAGTTGCAATGAGGGTTTATTATGATTTTAGGACTGCACATGGTATTGGCTCTCCTGAAGATTTGCTAAATGATATGGGCACCATTAATTCTGCAGGTGGTTGGATTGATCCTGGCTATGGTTATGGTAGTGAGGATGGTGCTCCTTTTTCTGTACAAAGAAAAGCATTTTCAGAACCCTTTAGAATTCATGAGGGGGATTTAGTTGGTTATGGGATCTTATGGGTTTTTGATGAGCCTGTTGGAAAAACATATGGTGCTGATAGGGGTTCTCATTATAATGAGGCAAGAGGGTTTGTTGGACCTGATATGAAGTAAGCCACGGCCGAGAGTTGAACTCGGGACCTCTACATTACCAATGTAGCGCTCTAACCAACTGAGCTACCGCGGCATTGTAGAATTTGGAAATTAGGTTTTAAAAATTATTCGTTGAAGAAACTGGCATTTGTGTTTGTCCAATCTTGGTCGATGGCTCGACCGGTTAGATCTTTCATGTTATTTAATCCATTGGCTAGCCAGCCTGTGTAAACCTTTACAGCAGAGAAAATTCCATCAACGCTTGTTAGTTCAATTTCATTTTCTGTTGTAACTAAGTTCATTGTTGAATATAGGAATAGTGCTGCTAGCACTAAAAGTACAATTAGAACTCTGTGTTTTAGGTGATTTAGCTTTATCGCGAAGATACCTATGACCACCAATATCGCAATTACTATCCAGCTAAGCATGGTTAGTCTAATAATTTGTTTTTTATAAAGTTAATTAAAGTTAAATCCAATAACTCTTTCAGAGTTCTTGGCTCTCAAACTTCAAATAAGTTTAAGATAAAAAATAAAAATTGGTTTATTGTGTCCTGTCTATTACTGCAAGTACTACGCTAACTAGTGTTAGTACTACAACAACCCATCCAGCAACTACTGTTACAGAACCTGGTACCCATCTTACTCCTAGAACTCCGTCAATCATTCCGAATCCTACTGCAAGTGATACTAAAACTCCTGTCAACCAAACTGCTAAATTAACTAGGCCAGACAATGCATTTGAATTTGATCTTGCCATTTATTACCTCCTTTTCTTCCTCTTTATTATTTGACTATAGTAAAATGCTTATTTAAAGATTATCTTTAATCATCATCTTCTGGTAATAGAGAAAATAGTGGTGCTGTTTTGTCTTTTAGTAAGACTAAGTATGCGAATGTCATGAAGAATGCTATGATGAATGCCCAGTAAATTTGTCCTGTAAAGAATACTGTTGTTAGAACTATGATTCTTCCTAGCTCTAGGTTGAATTCTCTGAACAGGAAATAGTTAGCTATGCCCTTTGATTTTCTTCCTTTTTCGTAGATTAGTTTTAGGAAGGGGATATCTATCATCATTAGTGTTATAGTTGATAGAGAGTTCATTATGAAGATTCCAATTGGACTTAGGAAGAATAATCTTGCTGGCCAAGTTATTGCATGACTGTAAACTCCTGTCTTTAGAACTTTTTCTTTATTTTTATCTGCAGTTTTTCCAATTGCGAATAGGAAGAAGATTGTTATTAGGGATCCTATTGAAATTATTAGTCCTAGTGAGATTACTTTCTCTACATTTAGATAGATGAATAATGGCCAGAGAACCCATGCACTTACGCCGATTGCTCCTGATGCTATGTATGCTAAACCTTTCTTTTTTGTATCTGCTTTTAGGACTCTTGAGAATGTTATATTTTGTTTTTTTATTTTCTCATCTTTGGTCATAAATAATGGGAATATAGAGATTATTAGTAATGTTGAAACTATTATGAAAGATAGTCTGTAAGATCCTCCTGTAATTAATAGTGCACCTACTAGTGGGCCTATGATTGCTGAGAGTCTGAATAGTGCTCTGATTATTGATACCTCAGATGCTTCATGCTTCTTGTCTGCGAATTTTGTGAAATAAATGTGGAATGAAGCGTAGTATATTGCCATGCTTATTCCTAGGACAATTGCTACAACTGAATAATGTACTCCTCCGTTTGATAAAGAGTCTAGTAAGTAGTAATAGGCTATTAAGATAAGTGTTCCTAATGCTAGTACTTTTTTTAGTCCTAGTTTATGGTTAAGTTTCATAGCGAAGTACATGCAGAAAGTTACTGAGAAATAGAATATTAGATAGTAGAGGGCTATGGAAGAAATTGATAGGCCTAATTTGTATAAATAGATTGGAATGAATATTGTTATTATTGCTTGGGCCAGTGCTTTTATTCCTACAGAAATGTAAAGCTCATCCATCTCTTTATTTGCGAAGTATTGGCTCATGAAGCCATGTATGTAATCATTTAAGTGAAACATGTAGTAGAATGTATATTATCGGTTATAAAAGTTTCTTTGGTTTTTGTAGATAATAAAATATCAAAAATATTTGGAGTGGTTACTACTTACCACGTCTCTGCTTTCTCTTTCTCTTTACTCTCTTAAGAATCTTACGCTGCCATTTCCAACGCATTTGACGCTTTTTCTTCCATCTTCTACTTGATCTTTTCATGTTAGGTGATAAAAAGAATGATTTATAAAGCTTTGTTTTTTACAATTTCTGTGTATTTTACACATAAAAAAGCCCCATAGCACAGTGGTCAAGTGTATCCGGTTCTGGGCCGGATGACCCAGGTTCGAATCCTGGTGGGGCTATTTTTTTAAGATGATAGATAATATTGATAAGGCTTATAGCTTCTTTGTACATATTAGTAATTTGTTTAGAGATCATTCTTTGGGCAGTCTTACTGAACAGCTATATAGAGAAGAGAGTGTTTGGCATGGTACTTGGATGCACGGATTTTATCAGTTTGGCGCATTGAATGATGATTATTTGCATTTAATTGCAGATTATGATACAGATGATTCTATTTCTATTGATGGAAGGATTGTTCCTAAGCAGCTAGTCTTTGATGCGGAAAGGAGTATTGTTCTATTTAAGGAAAAATATGATGGAATAAATTGTGAGATGGTGGATCATTATGTTTTTGATAAAGCTCCTTTAAGTGGGTATCCATTAAGGCTTGTTGGTAGAAATTATGGCTATACTTATGGGGGCCTAGAAGATTGTTTTAATGGCATCCTTGCAACCTTTCCAGAGATTAGATAACTTAATTGTATTTGTGTTGTCTATTGGTTATTAGAGATGCTTCTCCATTTCCGAATTGATCTCTTTCCACGAAGTAGAATGCAGGCACTTCTGGTCTGCCGAATAACCTTGATTCTCCTGTATCGAATCTGTCTGATCCGTATGCTTGCATTGATGCGTCGTGTGCATTTGTTCTGATGACATCTACATCATGGGTTAGTTTGCTTACAGAAACTTCTTCTTTTCTAGCTCTGCCTGCTATTACTCTTGATAAATTCAATCCTGCATCCATTCTGAATCCCATATCATAAACCATTTCTCCATAGTCTCTTGCATCACGTGAAGCTCTTTCTCCAGCTCTTATTAAGCTTTCAACATCTGTTACTGTTAGTCTGCTTAATCCAGCTTGCTCTAACAATTCAGGTACTGAATTGTTGGTTGCCATATCGTTGATTTTAGGAGAGTATCTGTGAGAGCTCCCAAAGCTTTTGTTTCCGACAATGTCTCTTGTTAGCCCTCTTGTTCTTATTGGTGTTGAATATTCTGTATCTGGTGCTACTTCAGGTAATAGTATTAGGCTGTTGTTTGATAATGCTACTAAATATCCTGAGCCCTCTAAGTGGAAGTAAGAAGGATTTGTTTCTGTTAAGGCTGGTTCTCCAGGCCTCTTAACGCATTCATATCCTGTTGAAAGCAATGTATGCCAATCTAGCCTTTTTCCAGTTTGAGTTATTGGAACCGAGGTTTCTCTAGCAATAGCTCTTAGTGTTTCTTGAGGCATATCTGCTGGGCTTAATGGTGTTGTATAGTCTACTAATGTAGAGCCAATTTGCCTTACTATTTTTCTAATGTCTGGTAGGGGAATTCTTTCAGCACTAACTATAGTTGCCGTTCCCATTGCATCAATTTCTAAATTTGGTTTGCTCATATTATTGTTATTTCAATACTTTTTTATGCATCCGTTTGATATTTTGGGTATTTAAATGTTTCTATTATGTAACTACTCTAGTGTGATAAATAATTGATAGGTAAGTTTTATATAATTTAATGGCTATTTTTAGAGATGACAACTGAAGAGCCAATTGGAGAAGTTATGAATTATTTTGATCATGTTGGCGTTGCTGCTATTAGATTGAGTGGGGATATTAAGTTGGGAGATGTTTTGAAATTTGTTGGTGGTGAGGTAGATTATGATATGCCGGTTGAAAGTATTCAAGTTCATAAGGATACAGTTGAGAGTGCTAAGGCTGGTGATGAGGTTGGGATCAAGGTTAAGGAGAAGGTGAGGAAGGGGTATAAGGTGTATAAGGTTGAGAGTTCTGAGTAGAATTATTTGATTTATATTTTTTATTTCAAGGAATGTATGGCAATATGGTTTCCTTCAGAATCTTCTATCATGATCATGAATCCGTGGCCTTCTGGGATTTCAAATTTTTTCATGATTACTTTTGCTCCCATTTCTTCTGCTTTAGATTGTTCATTAGCGCAGTCTCCTGAAGGAGAGGTAAAATATACTAATGTTCCATCATTACTCGGTTTACGATTTTTATCTAGGAACAATGCTCCTCCTGCTCCAGGGTTATCTGCTTCTTGATCCATAGGAAACATAGCCATTTTTGCGTCTCCAAAACCTTTAGCTTCTAAATTATACCCAAACAATTCGTTGTAAAACTTTACTGCTCTATCTATGTCAGAAACGACAATCTCAAACCAACCGACAACATTTCTTTTTTCCATGTCAAGGTTCATACTTGACTGTTTAAATAATTTATGTATTCTTTATTTATTTAGTTTGATAGATGTTATGATTTTACTAGAGTAGTTAGGTTTAAATATGGTTTTTCTTACTAAATTTTATGCCCCTGTAGTGTAGTGGCCAAGCATGTCGCCCTCTCACGGCGGAGACCCGAGTTCAAATCTCGGCAGGGGCATTACCCAAAAGAGTTCACTTTTAGGGGAGTAAAGCTTATATAGTCTTTACTCTTCTACTTCTTATGGGATTTAAAGAGAGCTATGAAAACGGAAAAAAGAAACTTCTTGCTGACAAATATATATGTAAAGAAAACAAAAAATTGTTCAAAGAATTTTTTGAATGGGAAGAACACAAGATAAAGAGAATCAATGAACTTCCTAAATTAGATGAGGGTTGCTATAAAACGCTTCTAGGATACATTGCAAGGCTCAGGAACGTCAATAAATGGTTTGACAATAAACCATGGAAGGATTTGACAAAAGAAGATATAAAGAAAGTCTATGACGATTTAGAGGATGGGAAAATCCTGACAAGCCAAGGAAAACCATTCAAAGATAGAAGAAGTTACTATAACAAAATATTCAAATCAAAACCGTTCAAATTAGCAGGGCATAAAGATGATTTGGCAAGAGAAATCTTAGAGTATTTCACAGACAGAAAACACAAAGAAGTGAGATTTATTGATGAAGAAGGATTTAGAAAACTTGTAAGTTTTGGTGCAAAGCCAGAGCATCATTTGTTATTTTGGTTAGCGTGGGATATTGGAGAGAATGTAACTTCTCTATTGAAACTAACAAAAAAGGATTTTACAAAGCAAATCAACAGACATACAAAAAGCCCCGAATATTTAGTTAATCTGCCTAAAACAGCATTAAAGAGAAGCAGGCAATCAAGAAGTGAATTAACGCTTTACCCAGAAACAGTAAGATATTTAGACACAATTCTAGAAAGAGGAAAGGAAATTTTTATTGAAGATAAGAAAGGAAAACAGAGAAAGAAGGTAAAACAATCAAACGGGAAATTCAAAGTTCAAACAGGAAAAAAGAAGTATGTACCATTTGAACCTAATGATCAAATCTTTAGTTTTGAAAAAAGACAAGCTGCTAAAATCTTTGACAATGCAGCTAAGAAAACAGGTGTTAAAGTAATTCCAACAGGAGATAAGCCAACCTGGAAAGACTTGAGAAGTGGAATGGCCTGCCACTTGTTAAAACATGGCTGGCACTCAGATGAAATAAACTTGAGATTAGGACATCGAATAAGCTCAAGAGAATTAGATGTGTACGTTTCTTACTTAGCATCAAATAAAAAAATGCCTAAGAAAAAGCTTTTCCAAAGCAACTTAGAAGATGTTCAGGATGAATTAGAAGAAACAAAACGTAGAGAAAAGCTTCAAGGAAACAGAATAGAAAGACAAGGAGAGGACATTGTAACTCTGGAAAAAACAGTTGAAGAATTAAAGAAAATGCTTAGAACAGTAATGGGAGAATCAAAAGCTACTATCACGACAATAGCTAAAAATAGATAATTACCATCCTTCTGGTATCTCATCATTAAAATAAATCAATGACCATATATTTATCATTTTTAATTTTTCTTCCTTACTCTTAGAATTCTTTATTTCACTTAATTTAGGCATATATTGATATTTCCTAAGATCAGTTTCAGTAGTTAAATCAAAATAATCTTGCTCTGTGAAACTAGATATCACTTTTATTTTATCTCTTATTCGATTGAAAATATTATTTGAAGTCTTCTCAAAATCATCAATCATTTTCATTTTATCAGTATACATATCCAAATCTATCTTAATCAATTTTTTATTCTTTACAAAATATGCTTTTCTGAAAAACTGATTTACTCCATGAGGCCAATCAAGATCTGTTTTATACAAAAAAGTTCTTTCCAAGAAAATTGTGGTTCCTTCGAATAAATCGCTATGTCTACAAATAATTTCTCTAACTATTTTATATGAAAAAATAAACTCTAGAATTTCTCTTTCAACTTTATTAAAAGATACATTAGCTTTTTCTTTTATGTATTCAAAATAAGGTTTTAAATTCAATCTAAATCCTGTAAAAGATTGAGTAAATGTTTTCCCTTTGTTACTTGTCTTATCAATTGTTACATGCTTCTCATCAAAATAACCATGATTATTCCATTTCTTGAAATGATCTGAAACAAATCCAACTCTTTTTTTACCATATAATTCTCTAGACACATCCGAGATTGTCTTAAAATCAATAAAGAATGCCTTTGCTATCTTTCTATCGGCTGGGCTTTTATCTGTCATTTTAGGTATACTAAATTAGTATGATTAAATGTTAGCCAGAAATCCGTCTGCTTTAGCTGACGGATGAATGGCGTCACA
>CAYFMD010000004.1:0-60084 GCA_964344105.1 Candidatus Woesearchaeota archaeon
TTCTTTAGTTTTCATCCCCAGGGCAAGCCACTGGGGTATTCAGAAGAATAAAAAATCACAGAAATCCTTTTATACAATTATAAGGTTCGTAGAGAATGGCAAAAAAGAAACTAGTTGTTATAGGTATTGATGGAGGGACATTTAATGTGATAAATCCTTTTTTTGAGCAAGGATTATTGTCAAATCTCAATAAATTTAGTAAGAGAGGGGTTTTGGAATCTACGATGCCTCCTGGAACTGGTGTTGCATGGTCAAGTTTTTCTACAGGCAATAAAACAGAGAAAACAAATATTTATGATTTTACAATAGTTGAAGATGATTCTTGGAAGATCAAATTTGTTAATAGAAGGATATTGCAGGGAAAAACATTATGGGAGCATTTGGATGAAGCGGGATTGAAAGGGACTTTCATCAATATCCCATTGAGTTATCCTCCAGACAAAACTAATGGAGTGATTATTAGCGGCATTGATACTCCGAGTAGGTTAAGTAATTATACGCATCCTCCAGAACTTAAGGAAAAATTAAAGGAATTTGATTATGATATTGAAGTTTCCGGAATGAAGGGGCTAGAAGATATTCCTAATGAAGCAGTAAGAATTTTAGATGCTAGATTGAAAACTGCTAGGCATTTGATTAAAGAAGAGTTTGATTTTTTTGTTGTTCTTTTTAGGGCTAGTGATGTGGTTCAGCATTTTGCTTGGGGAACAGATTATGTTAAAGATGTTTATATGAAGATAGATGAGTTTATTGGAGAGGTCCAGGAAAGAGATGATTGTGAATTAATAGTTATGTCTGATCACGGACATGAGAAAGTTGATAAGGCATTTAATGTTAATACATGGTTAGAACAGGAAGGTTATCTTAGTACTAAGGTTCAGAAAAAAAGTGTTGCTTCTAGTTTGATAAATAGGGAAAGGATATTCAAGATTTTGGATAGTTTGAATTTGAATTTTGTTATAAGAATGGTTCCAAGATCATTAGGTAAGAAAATTCCTACGAAAACTGTTGATTTTGAAGAAGCCATAATTACTGGACTTGTTGAGATGGATAAGACTAAAGCTATAGCTAAGAGGGCCGTTAAGTCTTCGCAGATATTTTTGAATAAAGAATCTAGGGGAGGGATTGTTAAGAAAGAAGATGAGGATAGGTTGAAGAGTGAAATAAAAAGTAAGTTGCTTTCCTATTTTAGAGGCAAAGGGTTGAATGTCGAGATTTATACTAAAGAAGAGCTCTATGGAAATAATACCAAGTATGCTCCAGATATAACTCTGTATTTTAGAGAGGAAGGCTATGATACATTGTCTATTTTATCACCTGAGAAACGGTTGTGGGATAAGACGAAGGAACAGGCTACTCACAAGAAAGAAGGGATTATTTTTACAGATATGAATCTTGATATTGAAGGTAGCAATATTATTGATTTATGTCCAACTGTCTTGGATTATTTTGGTATTGAGAAAAAGGATGTTGATGGTAAGAGTTTAATTAAGAGCTGATTTTAGTTTTTGAAATTCTTCTTCTGATAGCCCTGCATCACCTATTTCTGATCCCCTTTCAAAATCATGGAAGTCACTTCCTCCAGACATTAATAAGTTTTCTTTGCTTGCAGTTTCTCTTAGATGATTATTAATCTCATCTGATTTTTCTTCTGAGATCTTCAATATTTTGGAGTAAGGGTAGTCTACTTCTATACCATCCCCATTTAGTGAAATAAGCTTCTTGATTATATCAGGATACTCATTAAGATACCTGCCAGGATGTGCTAGAATTGAAATTCCTCCTGCAGAATTTATTACATTTATTGCTTTTTCCATTGTTATTTTATCCCGGGGATGGAAGGCTGGTTTTCCTTCTCCAATTAGTTCATTAAAAACCTGGTCAACTGTAGAAAATTTTTCAGGATATTTTTCAATCAATATTCTGGCTATATGGGGCCTTCCTAGAGAATCATCTGCTTTTTTTAATAATTCTTCAAGGGTAATCTCATATCCAAGATTATTTAGTTTTTTAATTATAATTTTCTTTTCTTCAACCCTGTCCTTTTTTATTTTATCTAGAAAATTAATTAGTTCTTGGTTATTATGGTCGATGAATAACCCTAAAATATCTATTGTGGGTTTGAATTCAGATTCCTTGCAGCTTATTTCAATTCCAGGTATAAACTCTATCTGCTTGTCTTTAGAATAATCTATAGCCTCTTGTATCCCCGATACAGTATCATGATCAGTTATAGCTATCGCCTTCATTTCATTTTTTATTGCTATATCAATGACTTCAGTAGGAGAGAAATTACCATCTGATGCTGTTGAGTGTATTTGCAGGTCTATCTTTTCCATTTTATTTGCTTTTATACATAGCATATATTGCTATATAAAATAAGGTTATCATTATAGCCAAAGTGTATTTGAATATAAGTGGCTCTTGATATATTAGTAATGCATATATCAATGCTATAACATTTGCTACAAGACATATTATGAATAAGAATAGGCTAACGCCATCGGTACTTCTAGTCTTTATTGTTTTAAGAATTTGTGGGACTAGCATTAGTGAAAATAAAATTGTTGCAGTCCATCCTAAAATTTGTGATAAGTTTTCCATGTTATTGTTGTAAACTATTAAGGAATTTAATTACATTCCTCAAGTCAGAATCTCCTCCCTTTTCATCAATTAATAAGATTTTATTTGACTCGATTTCTTCTTTTGCGTTATTTATTAGGAATGATTTTAAGGCTCCATTGTAGTTAAATGCGATTCCAATTCCACCGTTTTTTGAAGTTTGTAAAATTCCCTGGCTATCTCCGAATGTGTCTCCCATGTGGATAATATTTTGAGGATCTGCTACATTGAGATTATCTTTTGCATACTGAATTATTTTTTTAGATTTTGATTCTTCACTTTCTACCCCTAAAATAATATTTCCTGTTGCTTTGATTTGGTCATATATTGGATCTGCATTTCTTCCCTTAAAGTAATCTATTACATAATCTTCTAGTTCTTTTTCTGATAAGGGTATACCATTTAGCTGGAATTCCAATATATTGCCTATTTGACCATGAATCTTATCTCTTCCAATCCTCTCCCTAATTGCATAGATAGTTACGGAGTATCCTGTTGAATTTATTACCAAAGGGAAATTATTCTCTGATAGATAATTTGTGAATTCATTAAAACCGGTTACATAATCCATGTGCTTTAAAGTGTATTCTATTGCCTGTCTTAATGTTAGGCCATTAGTTAGTCTCCCTGCAAGATTGAATGCTTCTTCTATGCTAGCTTGACCATCAGTTTGTTTGTTGAATAATTCTTTGGCTTCAAGATATTCTTTTTCTCCGATGTAGATGCGGATCATATCGCTCATAGTATGTTGTTTTACTAGAGTGCCGTTTAAATCTGAGGAGAAAATTTTTGTTTCAAGATGTTTCTTGATTTTTCTTAGCAATTCATTAAATCTTTCCACCCTTAAAGATTCTTTTTTAACAGGGTGCATTTTTACAAATTTTCCATTTTCATCTTGATGGATTTCCTTTCTTTCGTAAGAACTATCTGTTGTAAAGGGTTGCCCTATTTTGTTTCTATAAGGGAATATTTTTATGTGAATGTGTTCATCTGGATGCTTGCATTTACCATAGGTTGCTATTGGTATTCTTTCACTGGATCCAGACTCTTGTTCAATTATTTTTCCTATTGCATAACTAATTTTGGCAAAGATTATTCCATAATTTTTAGCCAATTCTTGATTTTTGTTTATTTCTGAAAAGTATCTTAGATGAGAAGTAGGAATTATCTGGATGGAGAAATCTTCATTAATATCCCCTCCAGTTCTTGGAGAAAGTGTTGCAAACCATCCATTCTCTCCATCTCCAACCCTGCAGATAATTTGTGATCCATACTCATTAGAATTGTTTTCCGATTGTGACTCCTTGCAGAATTGACATTCATCTCCTTCAAATTTGTTTTTTTCTGGAAGTATTATTTTGAGATATTCTTTTTCTCTTCTTTCATTTAGGTAGCTATCAAAATATCCAACTACTACCCGATAATATTCTTCACCATTTTTGTTATTTACTCTCTCTAGGATACCTTGTGCCTCTAATGTTTCTCCAGAATATCCCAAATGGGCATAATCTCTTGAATAGAAAACTATTCTTTTTATTGGTACTTCTGAATAACCTTCCAGTATCTTAGAATTCTCTATTTTATAAAAACCAGGCCGGACTATTGAGTTATAATGGTCTTTTATTTTTCCTTGGATTTTTATAGTGCCCAATTCCTCGTATTTTTCTTCCCCCCATTTAAACCACCTTTCATCTTCGTTTTCAACGCAAAATATTACGAATAAAGAATCTCCGAAATAACCCTCTGATTTCTTTCTAGACATTGAATGAAGGAATTCCTCTTTTGAGAAAAATTTAGACCTATTTCTTCTGTTGAAAAAATCTATCCATTGATCCTCTGTTTTCCATTTCAGTAGTGGATGGTTAACTGATTCTAAGAATTCCATCAGCTTCCAGTACTTTGTCTTACCATGTATCACTATATTTATATCAGAAATTTTTGATGAGTAATGTCCTACAAGGCTAGAATATGTTATTCCCAAATCTTCTAATCTTAATCCACTTTGAAGGATAAGGTTTGTGAAATCATGAACTAGTTTTAAATGTGGATCGAGACTTTCTCTGCTTATGCTCATTAATTCAGAGATTCCTCTTTTTGGAGAGTAGATTCTTTCTATCTGGTCTATAGGTAGTCCAAAAAATAGCCTATTGCCTTGATGAATATCACTTCTTAATATATAGTGAGGGTAATTTTTTTTAAATTCCTCTAAATACCTTTTTAATTCCTCCTTATCAGACCAGAGATTCAACCGGTTCATCTTTCTGCCGGCTATAAATCTTGATTGCAATATAGAAGAACTGATCTTTTCTGTAGGGATGTATTTTGGCTTAACCAATATTGCGTTTAAAGGATGTTCATTCCCGTAAACTTGAAAATGCAATCCATCCTTACTTGTGACAATGGCTGATTCATAGAAATGCATACTAAACTAGAGCCTTTAGATACTCTTTTTCTCCCCTATCATTAGTATAAGTATCAAAATACCCAAGGACTAATTGGTAGAAATCTCCTTCCTTGCTAGTTACCTTTTCTAATAATCCACAAGCTTCTATGTTTTCTCCTTTTTTGGCTTGGAGTACGAACGGTCTTGACCAAGTCACAATTCTTTTTATTGGTACTTCCTCATGGCCTTCAATAATTTTAGAATTCTCTATCTCATAGAATCCAGGCCTTACAATTGAATTGTAATGGTCTTGGATTGTTCCACGGATCTTTACAGTCCCTAATGGTTCGTGATTTGCTTCCCAATCATACCAGAATTCTTCTGGTTTTTCTACAACAAATACTGAAAATACATGTCCATTGAAAAATCCATCATCTTTTTTTCTTACCATATTTAAAACGTATTCTTGTTCGTTATATAGTGTTGATACAACTCTTTCTCGGTAGTATTTAGCCCAATCTTCTGCAGACTTCCATTTTAGAGAAGGGTGTTTTACAGTCTCAAGGAAATTTATTACCTCCCATCCCTTTTCTTTCCCATAAACTATTATGTCAATATCTGATTTTCCTGGAGTGTAGTTTCCTAACAGAGTAGAATGGCTTATACCTATATCATTTAGGCTAACCCCTGTTTGTAAGATCATGTTTATGAAATCTTTTACCGATTTTAGGTAATCATCAAGATCTCCTGTTGGAATGCTCATTAATTGTTTTAGCCCGTCTCTGCAATCATATGATTTTTTGATTTTTTCTTCAGGAAGTCCTAAGAACCAGTTTTTATGCTTATCACAATGATATATACATTCGGGATATTTACTCTTTAAAATTTTTAAATTTTCTTCAACAATTTCTTTTTTCTTGAAAAGATTAAATCTGTTCACAGATTTTGAAAACATGTATCTTTTCTTCATCCCTACAAATTCTAGTAAGTCTGTTGGAATGTACTTTGGTTTTCCTATAACAAATCCTTCTGGATGGCTTGATGCATAAACCTTAAATTGCATTCCGGTATGTGAATCCATTAAGCCTGCTTCATGAAAATCCTTTTTCTGTACTAAAGATTTTGGTTTAATGTCTTTTGGTATCTCTACATCTAAAATGTCTAATATTGTTGGACAAATTTGTGCTATATCAATTTCTCCAAGATTTCCTTTTTCTATGTCTTTGTCTTTGATTATAAATGATCCTTGTCTTGAGTGGCCGGCAGAATCTGCTCCTACTGCTGTTTCCCATGAATAAAGGCCTTCTTGACCTAAATCAGGGTTGCTTGCCCACCTTAGATCGTCAAAGTATACAGTCAGATCTGGGCACTCGGGATTTGAAGTGTCTTCATAGATATCTTCCTTATTGTAGACTTTTGTGTCTAAAGGATTTCCATTGTCATCCTTTATTTGCACAAGCTTTTCTGAGATTTCTGCTCTTATTTTTTGATAATCTTTTACCTTATCCTTGTTGATATAAACTCTTGCATTATAGGCTCCACCCCCCCATGCAATACTTTTTTCCATGTCTACAAATTCATTTTTGAATCTTGTTTTTTCTGAAAGATCTATCCCTTCTTTTAGGACCAAATATCCTTCTTTTATTAACCAGTTATTTATGTTTATTTTCCCCTCTTGTTTAACCATTCCGTGATCAGAAGTAACAATAACTGATGTGTTTTCATCTAGGAGCCCTAGTAATTCCCCTAATTTCTTATCTAGATAGATGTAATAATCCTTCAATGCATTTTGATATTCTGAATTTGGAACAAATTTCCTGTGAGTTTTATCGAAGTGGTGCCAAATCATATGTTGTAGCCTGTCTGATCCAATCATGACACTCATGAAAAAATCCCATTCTTCATTTACTAGTTGATCTTTTAGCAATTCTATTTGCATATCGGTCATTTTGTATACTTTTTCTATTAATTCGCTTATTGGAAGTCCCTTGTGCCCTCCAAGTCCAACTGCTACATCAAAGAATAAGTCTGGCTGCTCCATTGATTTTATTTTTTCTTTTAGGGATTCTGGATAGCAGCATGCGCCATTTAAGTTTGGAGTTAGAAATCCGCTCACCATTCTCCCATTTATTGGCTTAACTGGGTAACTTAAGGGCACGTAGAGTGCTATAGATTTCTTTTTTTCACCCAAAATATCCCAAATTAACTTTTGCTTTATTTTTTTGGAATGCATTATCTGTGACTTTCCATTTTCATCCTTGTAAGTATAGCTAAATATACCAAGTTCACTTGGATCCTTTCCAGAGAGCATAGAGTTCCATGCCATAATTGTCGAGGGAGGGATAGTGGAGTTTAGGCGTGCGTAACTTCCTTCTGAAGCTAGCTTGCTAAGATTAGGCAAGTCTTCCTTCCATTTATCAAAGATAAGCTCTGGTGGAGCGCCGTCGATACCAAATACAAATACCTTCTTTTGTGTCATTATGTATAATTATATATAATGACTATTTAAGGATTGTTGTAGTTTTATATAAGAAATTCCTCCAACTTCTTTCCTTCTGCAATCTCTGCTGCTACTTCCGTTAATCTTGCGGCATATCTTTCATAATCGTCTTGTGGATGGGTCCCCTTGACAATTGGACTGATTCTAATATACTGCCGTCCATCAGAATCAGTTTCAGGTTTTTCAGATAATCTAGAAAGTGTAGTGTCTGTTGGAAGTGGCTGATTTAAAGTCCCCCAAGGGGCAACTACTTTTTGATGTATGTGTCCAGGAATGGTATTTCTCCCAGAGATCACCTTTCCACAGGTCATTGAGGCTAAAGGATCGGTAATCCCTCTTTCATATTGAAGCACTGCGAGAGATTGATAGGAGATGGCTTGAACCATTCCAAAATTGGAATACGCGCCATTTGGTAAATTAATTCCAGAAAAACTCCCGATATGTCCTACTGGAAATAACATGAATGTAGCACCTCCTGCAGTACTTCCGTCTAAGTCCTGATAGGTGTTCTTTTGAAAAGTTACCTGCCAATCTGAATCTGGGTCATTGCCAGTCCTATAGATTACAGCCCCTCTTTCTCCAATAGTCCCAACTTCCCATTTGGCTTCAATACAGAGTTTACAATCCTCATCTGACATCCACTATTATCATGGAAATTGGTTATAAAGATTGTTAGAATTAAATATAACCAATAGTTTTCATCCTTTTTCGAATTTCTTCCTCTTCTTTTTTAGTGATCATTCCATCTTTTGATTCACCCGAAAGTACCTGCCTTAGGACGAAGTTTACGTAAGAAGATACACTTGGCATTCCAGTTCCTTTAATCTTCTCTTTTATTTTATCGATTAAAGGCATTGGTAGAGAAATAGTTCCATATTTTACCTTATTGTCATTTTCCCTTTTCATAGTTATGTATAATTAAGGAGTATTATAAAGATTTCTAGAGATAACCAAGATTCTTCAATCTTTCTTTTATCTGAGCTTCTTCATCCTCAGAGTAAACTTCATCGTCTTTTTGTTCTTCTTCCATTCTTTGTTTTTATGTTTGATATTATATAAGTATTTAGTCTTTATTCCAAATGTGTTGGTTTTCTTTGTACCAGTTAATTGTTTGTTCTAAGGCCTCATTGAATTCATATTTTGGTTCCCAGTTAAGGAGTTTTTTTGCCTTTTTATTGGATCCGTAAAATCTCATGGCCTCACTTTTATTATAGGATTTTGTGAATTTTATTTCTGAATTTGTTTTTGTTAATTCCTTAATTTTTAGAATAACATCTTTAACTTTTACCTCTTCACCTGAGCAAATATTTATTGTTTCTCCAAATAGCTCTTTTTTTGGATTTTCTATTACTAGTTCAATTGCACTAATTAAGTCTTTAACATAAATGAAATCTTTAGTTTGTTGGCCAGGAGTTGTCTCTATTGGATTGTTATTTAGGCATTGTGTTATCATATAAGGGATTAACATAGTAGGAGATTGATTTTCTCCAAATATTGAGAATGGTTTTAGTGTTGTTATTGGTAAACTATGTGCGTTATGGAAATATGTTGATAGTATTCTTATTTGTGTTTTGGATAAAGAGTATGGAGAAGTTGGTATTTCTTTTTGAGATTCTGTTAATGGAGATTTATTATTACCATATTCTTCTGCAGATCCAAAGTTGATGATTATTTTTAGATCTTCTAGATTTAAGCATGCATTGTAGATATTTTTAGACATTTGGAGATTTTTCATTGAGTTATTTACTCCTTCTTGGTCTTTTCTTTTGTCTATTATGGATGCTAGATGGATTATAACTGTTGGTTTTATATTTTCTATGAGAAGATTGACATGGTTGCTATTTGTTAAGTCTAGCTTATGGAAATCTATTTTTCCTCGAAGGTCTTTGAGAGAGGTTTCTTCCAAAGGCTTTCTAGAGGTGGTAGAAATTTTATAATTGTTTTTTAATAGTTCTCTAATTAGATTAGATCCTATGAATCCGTCCCCTCCAGTGATTAGAACCCTATCTTCTTTCATAGTCATCTATTTGTTTGAGACATAGAATGTAAGGATCTTCATTTGATTTGTACCATGAAGCGGTTAGACCTATTGTCTCATTGATATTTAATTTTGGTTTCCACCCCAATTGAAAAATAGATTTTGAAATATCTAGGCTTAGTAATTTTGCTTCATGCGGTTCATTTGATTGATCATTTGAAACATCCCTCATAGTACCAGAACCCCACTCTTTTAGGAATTGGTTTACAATTACTCCTACTGGTTGGATTAATTCTGTTTTTGGCCCAAAGTTCCATGCAGAGTCAACAGGTTCTTTCTGAAGAAGCTTTTTTCCTAGAAGGATGTAACCATCAAGAGGTTCTAGGACATGTTGCCAAGGTCTTGTTGATCTTGGACTTCTAATTTCTATGTCTTGATTGTTTTTTAGGAATTTTACACAGTCTGGAATTAGCCTATCCCTAGACCAGTCCCCTCCACCAATTACATTTCCAGCCCTAGCACTTGCTATCATTTTCCCTTGTTCTTTAAGAAATGATTTTCTGTATGCATCTACTGCAATTTCTGCACAGGATTTGCTCCCACTATATGGATCCCTTCCACCAAGCTCATCATCCTCCCTATAACCCCATAACCACTCTTTATTCTTGTACACCTTATCTGTTGTTACCATTACAGCTGCCTTTACATCATTCTCCCTTATACATTCTAGAACATTTACAGTACCCATTAAATTGGCTTCAAAAGTTTCTCTAGGTTTTTCATAAGATGGCCTGACTAATGCTTGTGCAGCTAGATGAAATACTATCTCAGGTTGATGTTTATTGAAAACTTCTTTTAATCTTTGGAAGTCTGTTAGGTCTCCCCTTTCATCGATTATTTTTTCTGATAAATGGCAGTCTTTGAAAAGTTTCTCATTTTCAGATTCCTCTAATGAAAATCCTATGACTTTTGCTCCAAGTTTGTTGAGCCAAATTGTTAACCAAGTCCCTTTAAATCCTGTATGTCCTGTTATTAGGACCTTTCTCCCATTCCAAAAAGTATCTAATCCCAGATCTTCCATTTTGCATTCCCTTCCTCCCATAAGGCATTTAACTCATCCATATCTTTATGAGTATCCATGCACCTCCAAAAATCATCATGTTTGTATATTGCCAAGTTTCCTTCTCTTGATAATCTTTCTAAGGGTTCTCTTTCTAAGGAAGTTTTATCATCTGCTATATAATCAAAGATAGAAGGTTCAAAAACAAAAAAGCC
Source organism: Candidatus Woesearchaeota archaeon (assembly GCA_964344105.1). GTDB lineage: Archaea > Nanobdellota > Nanobdellia > Pacearchaeales > GW2011-AR1 > ARS1285. The sequence continues at coordinate 10,759 of CAYFMD010000004.1, forward strand.
TCCATTGATGTACCCTTCACTAACCTGAGGTTTTTCTTCAAAACTAACTACAAGATTTTCCCTTACATTTAGTTCTCCAAATCTTGAAGAAGGTCTAACGCCAGTAACTGTCGCAAATTTCCCATGAGATTCATGAAATTCCATTAGCTTGTTTATATCTATATTGGCAACTCCATCCCCGTAAGTAACCATAAACCTATTGTCCCCAATTACTTGCTTTAATCTTTTTATCCTTCCACCAGTCAGTGTATTTAACCCAGTGTCAACTATAGTTATATTGAACATTTCTTGATTATTTGATAGGAGATCTATTTTGTTATCTTTCAAATTGATTGTGAAATCATTATGCATAAGGATGAAGTTCATGAAATATTGTTTTATATCTTCTACCTTGTAGCCACCAGCTATTACAAAATCTGTATAACCATATTTAGCATAGATTTTCATTATATGCCAAATTATTGGCTTTCCTCCAATCTTCACCATGGGTTTTGGTTTAAATTCAGTTTCTCCCTTTAATCTAGTTCCAAATCCTCCTGCTAGGATAACTATCTTGCAATTTTGTTCATTCATTTTAATATATCTCCTTTGTCATGGAAAAGCTTTACACTATATCCTTCTAAAATTGGCCACCCATGAGGATATCCATAATTTGAATCATGAGTATGAATTAGATGTTTATTTCTAACAAAGAACTTGTTTAAATGAGATTCATCAAGCCAGGTTGCAATTATTTTATTTTTGAAATCATTTTCGATCCCTTCATTTATTCTTTTGCACATTTCTATCACATAATTTGTTTTTCCACCCCAAAAGCATGCTTGTCTGTAAATAGATCGGTCATCATTTTCTGTTAATGCTGCTTTTGATTCTGAGTTTAATTCAAACTGGCCTGGAGCATTTAGAAAGCATGGATGTCTCATTGCAAATATTGGTTGAGTGTGGCAAAAAAATTCTTCCTCTGTTGTAATGTCTTTTGCATACATATCTGAATCTATGTACACAACATGCGAATAATCCTTTAGTTTCTCTGCTATGCTTGCAATAAATTTGAATTTAGATAGAGTCATGACTGCAGGTCCGCCATATTTAACTTGGATTATTTTTACATTGTCCTTATCTTTAAAATAATCATAATCGATTTGGTCCGTAAATGCAAAAAAATCTTTTTCAGTTTCTGGCAAGAAGTTTTGATTTATTGTTGAATAGAATCTTGGGAAAAACTTGACATAGTCTTGTGATCCCATAAATATTATTGCTATCTTTTCACATTTCTGTTGTTGGAATACAGGATTCTTATTTTTTAGAGAATTCTTTAGGGCGCTCCTGGATCTTAGGAATTTTAGATATCTTACAAATTTATCTCCAAAAACATTTTCAATTAAGTATTTGAGAGGATGTCTTTTTTTAACTAGCTCTATGTTTAGACTTCTTATTCCATCCATCGCCTCCCATTGGAAATTACCCTTTTTATCAGCCTTATTTTCCATAGATAACATTGAGTATGTTAATTTAAAAAGATTGTTGGAGTGCGTTTCACACACTCCTGCCCCCTACTTTTTATCCCCTACCCACCAATCCATTCTCTTCAATAAAAAGTAGGGTTGGGATAGATGGGTTGATCATAATTAACCTTAAAAAACCTTGAATCATGTACTAGAATTAGTGAAAATGAATCTAAAAAGACAGGTATATTTGATGCTTCCTAAACCATTGCAGAAAAAGACTAAAGATTTTTACTATGGTAAATGGATTGATAGTTTGTATAAAAGAAAATATAGAAAATTCTATGGGTTGAATGATTTTTTTGATACAATAGCCCTTGAAACTACTACTTATTGTAATTTGAGATGTTCTTTTTGTCCAAATAGTAATCATGAAAGAGGGTTGCAAAAAAATGAGAAGAAGATGGATAAGGAATTGTTCAAGAAAATAATTAATGAATTGGCTGAGATTGGATATAGGGGGAAAGTTGCGTTGTATTCATATGGAGAGCCTTGTACTGATGAAAGATTGCCAGAACTAGTTCAATATGCCAAGCAAAAATTGCCAAACGCCTTTGTGGAGATTAATAGTAACGGATTTTTGTTGACAGTTGAGTTATATCAGAAGCTGGTTAGATCAGGAATAGATAAGATTTATGTTAGCCAATATGCAGATAAGATGCCTCCAAGTATTGTTAAGGTATATGATTTCCTAAGGGAGAATCCAGAATTTCCAGATAGGATAAAATATAGGATATTTAATGCAGAGACATATCCATTGCTTTCAAATAGAGGAGGAGAGATTGAGATGGAAGAATCTGTAAATTATGAAAGACCTATTTGTGGCTATCCACATCACGCGCAGACAATAGATTGGGAAGGTAACTGGGTTTTATGTTGTAATGATTACCATAGTAGTGTTAAATTTGGGAATCTAGCTAAAGAGACTATAATGCAGATATGGAATAAGCCTTACTTCAAAAAGATAAGAGAAGATACAAATAATGGAATTTATGATTTAGAAATCTGCAAAATTTGTGTGGGTCAGAAAAGTGCTAAGAAGGATCAAGATCTAGAAAGTAATAATTTGGTTACTATAAGATCTTCTTTACCTAGTTCTCCAAGCACAAGTAATGCTAGTGCATAAACTATAACTCCAATTAGGATTGTTGCTATAGCTATTGAGAGAGTTATTGCTGTAAACATTGATAGGAAATATTTTAGTGCTATGAGCATTATTACGCTTGCTAATGTTGAAGTTATTAGAGAAGTTAAAGGCAGTTTGTTTTTGAAATCTCTGCTAAAGTGTCTTAGGGCCATTATGAAATAGATTAGCCAGCTAAGTAGGGTTGCTATTGCTGCACCCTTTATTGCCATTTCTGGAGAGATTTTCAAAAAGTGCCTTATGAATAAGAAATTTAGGATTACATTTATTATACTTACTGTGAATATTATTTTTGCGAATACTTCGGGCATTTTCTTTGCGGAATAAAGATGCAATAATATGGATAGCGATACTATTGGAAGAATTGTGAAACCTAAAATGTATAATGGGCCTGCTGCCAATACATACTGGGCTCCAAAAAATAGCTTTGTGAAGTATTCCCCTAAGACTAATAGGCCAAATGAAGAAGGAATTGATAGTATTATTACAAACCTTAATACTTTATCGAATACTTTAACAGTTTCTTCCTTGCTTATTTTGGTGAAAATTGGTAATAAGACCATGTTTGGTGCTGCTAAGAAGGTTGTTATTCCAATTATCATTGAAAATGCTGCTTTATAGAATCCGACATATTCTACTAAGCTGGCTCCTAAGAAGATTCCAAGCATTATTGAGTCTACATTCATGAAGAATACGCTAGAAATGCTTGATATTGTTAGAAATCTTACAAACCTTAGAACTGATTTCTTATCAATATGGTCGGGATGTTTTATGAATAACTCTGGAAAATTTTTCTTGAAGTACATTAAAATTATAATTAATGCTATAAGGTGGATTAATGCTAATCCTAAAAAAATTCCTAGAACCTGATATTTAGCTGCTACGAAAATAAAGAGAGTTGCTGCAAAAATTATCTTTAATAATTGTACCAATGTCTCCCGAAGACTTATGAATTGGGCTTTTTCTAGGGTGTAGAATAACTGATTATGAAAAACCTCAAAAGATAGTACAAATATGTAGAAAGAGGCGGCCATCAAAGGAATGAATAGATCCGCGTTTTTGAAAACGTAATTTGAAATAGGGTAGGCTAATAATATTAGTAATATGAAGAATGTTACAGAAAGAACGATCTTTATTTTTAATAGGTATTTGTAATAGGCCCCTATCCTTTTCTTATCATTGTTTAGTGCCGCAGAGATGAATCTGACTGCAGAAGCATTTATTCCTATATCTGCAAATATATAGAAAAATAGGCCTATGGACATTGCTATTGAGAAAATTCCGTATCTTTCTGGCAATAGCATCCTTGCTATCAGTATTGTAAAGAATAATGCTCCAAATCTACTAATTAGAGTTGCTGTGAACCCCCAGAATGAGTTTTTTACTATTCTCTTGCCAAGGTTTTCTTCGTTCATCCTAGATAGTAAGTTAGTGAGTTTAATAACTTAATTCCTAATGACAACAACTCTTGCAAATAAAGAAGGATAGAAATTTGCTAAAGAATCTATTATGCTGTCAAAAATTGTGGATAGGAATTTTTTGAGAGGAGTTCCATGGACACTAGATCTTGAATGCCATCGATATTCTATCTCTTTCACATCTATGTATGTTGAGAAGAAGTTTACGATATCCTTAACCCTTGGAGTTTGTATATGGCCTGCACGCTCTACAACTGCAAAAGGAGGAAGTTGTACAGAAGTTTTTCTTCCAATTAAGAAATTGAATCTGCAATAAAAGTTATATTCGTTTGGCATAGATAGAAAGAATCTTGCATCTGGTTTAGCAATCCTAAGTATTTCTTTTATTACCTTGTGAGGCCAAATAGTATGTTCTAATGTTTCAAGACATAGGATAATATCGAACTGATTGTCTTCTATTGGGATAGGGAGTTTGTTTAGATCACAAGAATAATCCTGATGGCCATCGAAGTCTAATCCATAATATTCAACATTATCTGGTAAGAATTTTTCTAAGTATCTTTCTTTTGCAGCTCCGATATCTAATAGTTTGTATTTTCTATCTTTTGGTAGGTTCCAAATGGTTCTTAAGGGCATGACAAGTTGTTTTCCATCTGCACGTATCTTTTTTTCATCGAACATGCATAAGGCTGTTAATTAGATATTTTAAAGATTTATGTTGTTTTTTAGTTATTGGTTAATAAGATATTTTTAAGAGTCTAAGAATATTCTCTATTAAAGCAAATATTATAAAGGGCGCATTTATTGCATTGCTATGGATTATGTGCTTTTCGATGTAGGCAATGTTATTGTTAATGCAAATCATGAATTGACTCATGACTTTTTACAGGAAAGAGGTGTGCCTGGGAGTGACGCAATTAGGTTTTATGATAATGGTAGTGCTTATGGAAATTTTGAGAGGGGTAGAATTAGTGCCGCTGAGTTTTGTGGAGAATTAAATGCTACAATGAATACGCGCCTTTCTGAAGATAAATTGAGACAAGCTCACCATGTACATATTTATGAGGTTGCTCCAGGAATCATCGATCAGATTGGAAGAGTCCCATATGCCAAAAGAGGGGTGTTAACGGATACTAATGAGTGGCAAAATCAGAGAGTTGCTCAGTTAATTAATCTTGAAGAATATTTCCCTCAAGAGAGGATATTTAAGTCTAACCAGATGGGTCATATGAAAATAGATGCAGAGTGTTTTCCATATGTTCTTGAAAGATTAGGGGTTTCTGGAGAGAGGGTTTTATTGATAGATGACAGTAACCCAAAAATAGAATTAGCTAGGGAAAATGGTTTGCAAACAATATTGTTTGAGAATGTTGATCAGTTAGCTGAAGAATTAGGACAATATGGTTTTTGATTTTGCATCACAGAAAACATTAAAAGTGAATAGGTGATAGGTAGGATATGGAAGAGAGTACAGAAAATTTTGAAAAGGAGGTTTCAAAATTCCCTGAGAATGACTTTGATAATAACTCTGAATCAAAGTCATCTGTAAAGAAGTTGATAATATCTCCTCATGTTGATGATGAGATTTTGGCTTGCGGGGGAATTTTAGATTCAGATAGTTTTGTGTATTATTGTGGAATTGATGAGAGCAAAGTTGCTCCAGATCCCGTGCATAGGATTCCAATGGGAGCTAGAGAAGCTGAATTGAAAAGAGTTGCTGAGTTTCTTGGATATAGATATGAGATTAATAAAAATACCAAAGTTAACTTCTATAGTGAATCTCAACATGAATTGAAAGATAAATTTGAGAGGTTAATTAACGAATTGAGGCCTGAAATGATATTTATCCCAATCCCTAGCTATAATCAAGATCATAAAGTGATCTATGATGCATTGCAGGTTGCGCTAAGACCTCATGATAAGAATTTTTTTGTAAAGAGAGTTTTGTTATATGAACAGCCACATTCTATTATGTGGGAGCCTAATGATTATAGGCCAAATTATTTTGTTCCAATAGATATTGAAAGGAAGATTAGTGCTTATAAGATGCAAGAATCGCAGGTTAGAGCCTTTAGATCTCCAGAACTTGTTAAGGCGATTGCAAAACTTAGGGGAGGTCAAGCTGGATGCGATTATGCAGAAGGTTTTTTTATCCAGAGGTGGGTTGAATGAAATTTGCATATTTTGGATATAGATCCTGGGCAGAGGATATTCTTAGAAATTTGGAAGATAGTGAATTTGAGATAGATGCGTTCACCATTCCTGATACAGAATATAAGTCTAATAAATTTAGAGGTGAAGATATGAAAGTCTTTAATCCAAAAGAGATTGCTGATTTGGATTTAGGGGATTATGATGCATTGCTATTTTACGGATGGTCTTGGATAATCAAACAAGATATTGTTGATAGCCAGGTATGTATTTGTCTACATCCATCTCCTTTGCCAAAATATAGGGGAGGCAGTCCAATACAACACCAGATAATTAATGGAGAGGATGAAAGTGCAGTTAGTTTGTTTAAGATGGGCAAGGAATTGGATGATGGGCCAATTTACTATCAAGAAAATTTTTCTTTAGATGGGAGGTTGAAGGATATTTTTGATAGAATAGTTGAGATTGGAGGCAGGCTGACTATCAAATTACTAAAAGATTTTGTTGAAAATAAGGCTAATCCGGTTGAGCAAGATCAGAGCTTGGCTACAGAATATAAGAGAAGAAAGCCAGAGGAAAGTGAGTTAACTGCTGATAAGATTGCAGAAATGACTGGTAGGCAGATATATGATTTTATTAGAGCGCTAGAGGATCCGTATCCTAATGCTTACATTTTAGGCAGTGATGGAAAGAAGGTTTTACTGAAATTAGCTGATTTTGAAGATGGTACTGATTGATGGAAAAGAAGTAGCTGGAAAAATATTAGATAAACTTAGATTAGAGGTTGCTGAGATGGATAGAAAGCCTGGATTAGCGATTGTCCTTGTGGGAGATAATCCGGCATCCCAGGTTTATGTTAGGATTAAGCAAAAAAGATGTCAGGAAATTGGAATTGAATGCAAGAACATTACTTTAGGCAAGGAAGTTAGTGAAAGAGAGGTTTTAGAGGAAATTGGAAGGTTAAATTTTGATTCAGAGGTTAATGGGATTATAGTGCAGCTTCCTCTTCCAGAGCATATTGATAAAAGAAAAGTTTTGAATGCTATTGATCCTAAGAAGGATGTGGATGGGTTGCATCCATTTAATATGGGGAGTTTGATGATTAATGATAATAAGTTGTTGCCTGCTACTGCTTCAGGAGTTATGAAGCTTTTAGAGAGCAGTGGAATTGATCTTTCTGGAAAGCATGCTTGTGTTATTGGGAGAAGTGAGTTAGTGGGAAAGCCGGTTTCTTTATTGTTGCAGCAGAAAAATTGTACAGTTACTATGTGTCATTCGGGCACTGAAAGACTTTCAGATATCACTAAGTTTTCAGATATTGTTGTTGTAGCTGCTGGAATGCCGGGATTGCTTGCTAAGGAAATGATTAAAGAAGGTGCAGTTGTTATTGATGTAGGCATTAGTAAAGTTGATGATAAGATTGTTGGAGATGTTGATAAGGATGTTGAAGAAGTTGCAAGTTATTTTACTCCTGTTCCAGGAGGGGTTGGACCGATGACAGTTGCCTGTCTGTTAGAGAATGTTGTTAAGGCTTGTAAAGAGGATGCCTCTCAAAAAGCCTCTCCACAATAGCATCTAGATTTCCAGGTTCTACTCCATCAAAAGTCCTTCTAAAAGCTTCTAAACTATCATCTTCTGCTTCATTCATCCATTCAACTAATCCGGGTTCGTTTGGAGATTCAAAATAAGTTAGGTCTACATGTTCCCCATACACAAAATCAAAAATTGTTTTAACTCTTGGCATTTGATATTCGCAAGTAACTACGGCTATACTTTCAAATCCATGGGGCTTAATTATATCCCTTCTAGTAAAAACTGCTTGTCCTACTGTATCTAAGGAGCTTGGTTCTAAGAATATTGATTCTCTGTTAATATCTTGAGGATGGTTTTCTAGTGCATATCTCTCCATAGCTTCTGCATGTGCACAAGGAGATTCATAAGCATGTCCTCCACTGAAAGTTAAGCTTAGGGCCCTACTTCTTCTGTATAAATCCATTCCCTTTTCCACCCTATTGGTAGTTAAGGTGTCTAATTCTCCACTTTCATCAACATGTGAAGAAATAACTATTGCTGTTTGGTAGTCCATCTTATCTTGTTTTTATTTTTATCAAAAATAAAAACCTCTTCATTAAATAGACCATCAAAAACTCCTTTGGCTGCTACTTTTGCAGATTCTAAATGACCTTTTTTTACAAATTGGAAGATTGTTAAAGGGAATTTAGTTGCAAAGAAAAAAGGCAGGAAGAAGAGGTTCTTTAGTCCTGCATTCTTTTTCATGAATAGTACAAATGCTCTGTTTAATAGATATACCCTGAATGGATTTTCCTTAAGAGACATTCCACCACCCCTTTTATGATAAAGTCTTGTTGAACCTACCACAACTATCTTGTACCCGGCCCTCTTTAATCTCAAACACCAATCTACATCTTCGTAATTTAGGAAGTAGGTTTCATCATAAAGTCCGATCTCTTCAAAGGTAGACCTTCTTGCTAGATGAGATCCGCCTCCTGTTGCGTCTCTTTCAATATTCCCTAAAAGCTGGCCCTGATATTCTTGATCTTGACCATAGACTTTAGTTTTGCCTATCCACATATTCATATCATAACCTGCCATCCTTAGAAGATTTGGTTCCTCGGTGTAAAAGTATAAACATCCGACCATCCCAATTTTTGGGTCTGATTTTAGGACCTCAAGCATTCTTTCTATTGTTTCTGGTTCAACTATTTCATCATCATCAAGCCTTAGAATAAATTCACCTTTCGATGCCTTAATACAATTATTAATTGCCATAGGAGATCCAAGATTATGTTCATTTTCTTGTATAATCACTTCCGGGTACATACTTTTGATAGTCTCTGCTGAACCATCTGTTGAACCATTATCTGCTATTATAATTTCTATGTTATCGTGAGTACTAGCATTTAGAGATTCTATGCATTTTATTAAATCCTCAATGCGATTCATTGTTGGGAAGACTACACTTACTAGATCTTTTTCTACTTTTTTGTTGTTAATTTTCATATTGTTTGTATAGATCTGGATGATTATCCATCCACTCCTTTAATTCTTTAATCTGGACCCTAATGTCTTCAGAATTTATATCTGGAAAGTTATTTGTCCTGTCAACTATCTCTGTATTTTTTGGGTTTATAACAATTTGTTTGTTGAAATTGGTAGCTATTAAATTTAGTAAGTCAAATTTCGAAATTTTCTCTTTTGTTCTTATATCTTTCACTCCCGAAAGGTCTTTGTAAGATTCTAAAATTTCTTTTATTGTTTTTGCTAGTTGGAGTGTTGCCATTCCATCCCATAGATGTCTGGTGAATCCATTTGTTTCACCTTTTTCATTCATGAACCAATGAAATAATCCGCTACCATCTTTCAGTTCTGGGCCAATTATGCTTGTTCTTATAGTTAGATGTTCTGGATAATCTATTTCTCCAGCTCTCTTTGATCTACCATAAGGATTTAGGTCTGAATAACAGTCACTGCTTAGATGGATTACTTTTATTCCCAATGGTTTTGAGAATTTTGCTAGTTGATGAGGAAATAGGGAATTAATTTTAATTGCCTCTGCAGGATCTTCTTGTGCTTTCTTGACTAGGATTCCTATGCAGTTTATTATGCAATCTATTTTTCCAGATAATTCTTCCTTGAGAATTTCTTCTCTCCAAGAATCATTTGATAAATGAAAATTTTCTCTCGTTTTTTCAATGATATTCCAATCTGTGTTTTCTTTAAGGTAATTAGAAATCATGTGGCCAGCCATTCCTTTAGCCCCTAGAACCACTATTTTCATATTAAAGCCACTTCTTTTTCTCAAATTTTAGCTGCTCTGGATCTAAGTCTTCTAAAAACCCTTGTCCTAAATCTTTTGACATCCACCCATCTTTTTCTAGGACATCCTTTAATTTTTCTTTGTCTAATTGAATTGTGTTAGTTGAATTGAATTCTGTAAAATTGACTCTTTTTCTTCCTGCATATTTTTCTTCTAACCCATTTATTTTAATGTTGGGCAAGATTATGAAGAATCCTTCATCTTCCAATGTTCTATGAGAATCATATCTTGAAACTAAAACTTCATGAATTTTTTCTCCAGGCCTTATCCCAATCTCCCTTATCTTTGTTTCAGAATCTCCAAGCTCTTCTACCATAAGATTTGCTAAGTCTAGAATTTTTGCTGCAGGCATTTTCATTACAAAGATTTCTCCACCATGTGAATTTAGAATGCTTTTGAAAACTAGTTCTATGGCCTGCCTTAAAGTTAAGAAGAATCTTGTCATTTCTCCATTTGTGAGAGTTACCTCATTATTCTTTCTTATTTGTTCCTTGAATAAGGGTACAACACTTCCTGCACTTCCAATTACATTTCCCCCCCTAACACAAACGAATTGAGTGTCTCCAGAATAGTTGTTTGCGGCTATTACAAGCTTCTCAGCGCATTGTTTTGTTACACCATACAGATTCAATGGGTCTACTGCTTTGTCAGTTGATACAAAGATTACTTTCTTTACCTTGTTCTTTATGCTAGCATCAACAACATTTTGAGTTCCATGAATATTTGTTTGAACAACCTCCCAAGGATTTGTTTCACATACTGGAACGTGCTTAAGTGCGGCCATGTGAAATACATAATCTACGCCCTCCATGACTAAATCTAGCCTGCTTCTGTCTCTAACATCTCCAATCATAAATCTTAGAGCAGGATTATTTGCAAATTTGTGTTGCATTTCTACCTGCTTTTGTTCTCCCCTGCTATAAATTCTTACTTCCTGAGGATTATATCTTTGTAATAGTTGCTTAACTAGTTCGTTCGCCCAAGAACCTGTTCCACCTGTAATCAAAATCTTTTTGTTGTCAAACATGTACTAAAATTAAGAATTTTGCCAGTATAAAAAGATTTATTGGATCTAAGAGAGGTTTTTATAGTCCAATCAATTAAGCTTAAAATGAATACGTTTAGAAAGTTCATGGCATTTTGTGTAGTGGGCGGGCTGGCTTTCTTAATCGATATAGGATTTGTGAATCTTTTCTTCTTTTTAGGGTTACCATTTCCAACCGCTAGAACATTTTCTATTACTCTTGCTTTAGTTTTCAACTTTTTTGTAAATAGGAGTTTTACATTTAAGGCTAAACACACTCATGCTAAAAAGCAAGTTTTGCCATTTATTGTAGTCTATGTTATTGCAAATTTAGTTAATTTGTTTTCTAGTATTCTGATAGTTAATTTGGCAGGCGAGAACGTAATTAGTATAAATTGGGCTAGCTTTATTGGAACTGCAGTTAGTATTCCATTTAGCTTCTTTGGTTCCCTGATTTGGACATTCCGAAAAAAGAAATAAAACCTTTTATAGGAGAGTTATTTTTAGCTTCTATGAGTTTAAGAGAGAAGATTGTGTACAAGTTCTTTGAGCAAATAACGGTTTTAGGGAGTGTTTCATTTTATACCATATTTGTACTTTTCTTCTTTGCTATTGGAGATTATGTTAATTCAATAAAGCTAATCGTGGGAATGGGTATAATGTATATTGTTGCTATTGGAATAAGATTATTCTATTTTAAACCAAGGCCTGAAAAATTAGAACATAATAGCTGGATTGAAAAAATAGATGCTAGCAGTTTTCCGAGTATTCATTCAGGTAGAGTGGTTTTCTTGTATAGCTTTTTTGTAAGTCTTGCTCTTGGTAATCGGGTTAATATTTTGGTGTTCTTATTAATGTTATTAGTTTTCTGTTCTAGAATTTACTTGAAGAAACATTATTGGATAGATGTTCTAGGTGGAGCGATTTTAGGAGCTTTTGTGGGATGGTTAGTTTTATAGATAGAATGCAATAATTATTATTAATAGCCAGATCGCTAGCGAGATTATATTTTCTTTGCTAAGGATGAATTTCTCTGGGTTTCTTATCTTTTCTGGTTCAGTTTTTGTTTTTCTAAAGAAGTTAGATATTATGTAAAGTGCTACTGGGAGGCTCAAAAGCAATAATGGTTTATTTGTTAGTATGCTGTATATTGAGAAGAAGATGAATACCGAAGTTATAGATAGTGTGGATAAGATATTGAAAGTTTCCTTATCTGATTGGGAGTAGTTTGGCCTATATTTCTTGTAATCAAGCTCCATTGATCTTTTTGTGCTTACTAAAAACATAGACAGGAAGAATGTACATAGGATTACCCATCCCGATACTGGCTCATTTATTATGAATGTTCCAGATACTGCACGTATCACAAAATTTGTTGAGATGGTTATTACATCTAGGAAGGGTATTTTCTTTATTATGAAAGTATAGGCTTGAGATAAGATGTATAATGCTAGGACTGATAATAAGAATGTATTAGAGAGTTTGTATGCAATCAGAATTGATAGATTGAATAAGACCAAAGAGATTATTAATGCTACTAATGGGCTTATTTTTCCTGAAGCAAGGGGGCGATTTTTCTTCTCAGGATGGTTTTTGTCTTTATCAATATCTATTATATCATTTATTATGTAGTAAGAAGATGAGATCAGGCATAATGAAATGAATCCAGGGGTTGTTAGAATAAATAATTCTAGATTAAATAGGTTGAATGAAAAGACTAGAGAAATGTAGATTATGAGGTTTTTGTACCACTGTTTTACTCTTAATAGTTTTATCAGCTCTAACGCCATTTTTCTATATAATTTTTTGAAATTTCTTTTTTATAACCAAGATTGCCTTTAGAAATATATTTTAGAAAATCTACTAATTCTAGGATGAATGCTTAAATATAGACAAATTATTTTGCTATTATGAAAAAGCTGTTGATTACTGGTGGGGCTGGTTTTTTAGGATATCATCTTTGTAGAATTCTTTCTAATAGATTTGATGAGATTGTTATCTTAGATATAGATGAGTTCAATAAAGAAGAGTATGCGAGCAATGTTAAGTATTTTAAAGTGGATGTTAGAGACAAGAATGCTGTTGAGAAGATAATATCTAGTGAGAGGCCAGATTTTGTCATTCAGGCTGCTGCTGCATTGCCCCTTAATGATAAGAAGACTATATATGAAGTCAATCTTGGAGGAACTAGGAATATTATGCAAAGCAGTTTAGATAACAGTGTTAAGAGAGTTGTTTTTATTTCGTCTACTGCAGTCTATGGGGTTCCAGAAAAGCATCCTTTGTATGAAGATGATGAAATGGTAGGTGTAGGGCCCTATGGTACTACGAAGATATTGGGAGAAAAAATCTGTGAAGAGTTTCGAAATAAAGGATTATGTGTTCCAATAATAAGGCCAAAGACGTTTATTGGTACTGGAAGGTTGGGCGTTTTTCAGATATTGTATGATTGGGTTGAAAGTGGTAAGAGAATTCCCATAATCGGAAATGGTAGAAATAAGTACCAGTTATTAGAGGTTGGAGATTTAGTGGAAGCCATCTATCTTATGTTAGTTGAAGATAGTAAGAAGGTAGATGATGTTTTCAATGTAGGATCTGTTGATTATGGTACAGTTAATTTTGATGTGGGAAATTTATGTAAGAATGCTGGCAATGGGGCCAGGGTTTTTAAGACTCCTGCAAGGATTTTGAAAATTTTTTTGAAAATTTTTGAGAGGTTAGGAATTAGCCCTCTATATGAGTGGGTTTATGGTACTGCAGATAAAGATTCTTTTGTTTCAACAGAAAAGATTCAGAAGCTTGGATGGAAACCTAAATATAGTAATTCAGAGGCTCTGATTAGATCCTATAATTGGTATTTAGAAAATAAGGTGGATGCAGATTCTAAGGGAACTGGAGTTACCCATAGGGTTGCTTGGAGTCAAGGTATTTTGGGGCTAGCAAAAAAGATTATGTAATTAATTATCTTCCAGAATTAATTTGGCAGTTTTTATTCCAGATTCTAATGCTACATTCATATTTCTTATCTTAGGGTAGGTTAGCTGAATTCCAGAGAAATAAAGGCCATCTATTGGAGTTCTGTAATCTGGCATGTATTTATGGTAATCAATATCATAGATCGGCTCTGCGTATTTCGTACGCATTACTTTGACCCAATTAATTTTTGATTGAGGGAAGTATTTCTTTAGAACTTTAAGATATTTTTCTTTGATTTCTCCTTCGGAGAGATTTAGATCTTCTTCGCTTCCGCCATATCTTAGACACCAACTCACTTTGTCCTCATAAATATCACAAAGGATAGAATGTTGCATTATTATGTGCATATCTTCATCAAATAAATTGATCCAATAGTTATCTTTATCTAGAAATTCTTGGGTTCCAAAAACTAATCCAACTCCTGGACAATATTTTACTTTTTCGAGTTGATTTCTATAATCTTCTGGCAATCCTTTCGCTATTTTTATGAAAACTTCAAAAGGGATTGTATTTATTATCAGATCGTATTTTATTTTCTTTCCAGATTCTATTATGTATTTTTCTTTAAGATTGATCTCTGTAATCTTTGAATTTATTTTTATCTTTCCACTGTTTTTTTCTATTTGCTCTTTTAAGCCATCTATCATTGGTTGATAGCTTGTTTCAGGGAATGTAAAATCATCTTGTACCTCCTTTTCATAGAGCCTATTTGCAAATTGCTTTGCAGAGATCCTATTTAGGGGAACATTAAATTTGTTCTTAGAATAAAGATGGTAGAAAATTTTATCTGTAACTGACTTCCCACAATATTTGTTTAGCCAAGTTTCTGCATCTAACCCTTCTTTTAAATTATTTGGATTTAGAAGGAATATTGTGTAAAGACCAAAAAGTCCAAACCTAAATTTTTCATATAAATTTAGATAGTTAAATTTTGCAAATTTTAATATTTTGTTTATTGTGTTAAGCTTTCCATTAACACCTATTGAGACGTTGATTTTTTTCCATTTTAGATTGTTATTTGTAAATCTATTTAGATATGCTAGAGTGTTAGTGTTGCTTCTTATGATATGATGGTAGAACATAGGGATTCTTTTTCCATTATGTTCAAAGGTAGATGCCAACCCTCCTAAAAAAGGCGCAGCCTCATAAACTTCTACCTTGAATTTTTTTGATAAAATGTCTGCTGCTGCCAATCCTGAAAGTCCCCCTCCAAGAACAATAATTTTTTTCATTCTATCTTCTCCATTAATTTAGTATAATTGTAATATGGTGAGTTTAGCATTTTACTGACCCCCTCTTTGAAAGGTGTGTAATTTACATTAAACTCTGATTCCCAATCTTCTAATGGGAAGATATCTCCTGCAGTTAAAGCTGAGAGTTGTTCAGGCACATAAGGTTTTTTCCCCTTAATGAAATTATAAATGTTAAATAAGGATGTGAATAGGGGTATTGGAAGTTTTATGAAAAGTGTTTTTTTGTTTTTTTGTTTTCTTATTTCTCTTAAGAGGTTTATGAAATATATTCTTTCCTTTCCTATTAAATTATAAGTTTTATTTTCCGGTTTTCTTTCTATAAGGTTTATTATTACTTTTGCAAGGTCCTTTACAAATAATGGCTGTCTTATGTATTCTCCAGATCCGGGCATTGGAAATAGAATTTGATTGTCTAATGATTTTATTATGAAATCTAGGTGTTTCATATCGAAGCATCCATACATTAATGGAGGCCTTAATATTGTATATTGACATTTAGAATTTTTTACTATGTTTTCTCCAATTGTTTTTGTTTCTGTATAAAGATCCTTAGCTACAGAAATAACTACTGAAGAGCTTATATGAATTAAGGAGACTTTATTTTTTTCGCAAATATCTATGATATTTCTTATACTCTCCACATTATTTTTTTCATAGGGATCTCTTTCTGGAGAGGATATTTGTGCTTGTAGTTGGATTATTACATCTGCATTATTGAATAGTTCTTTTGGAATTTTTGTTGATAAATCTATGCAGAGAGTTTCTATCTGTGGGTTAATTTTTTTAGCGAGATTTAGATTATTTTGGTTTTTATCTATGGCAATTATATGGTAATTAGAACCTTTTAATTCATCTAATAGATTTAAACCAACCAACCCTGCAGCACCAGTAATTACAATCTTTTTCATAGAAAATCTTTTGTTTGAAGGTATTTAATGTTTATTTTACTTTGAGACTAGTTTCCATATGCACATAATTGTTGGTAGCAATTCTTTGTAGAATACTGTTCAGGAGGTTCGTGAGATATTGGGTAGACATAGATAAAATTAGTGTATTTTTTATCTTCAAATCTATTGAAATCTACCGCTATTTGTATCTTCTCCCTTAGAGGGATTTTTGATCCCAATGTTAATTGATAAGATCTCATAGATTGTTTGTTTTCTAAACTAGCCTTATAATCTTGATCCCAGATAAAATAAGGACTATTTTCCCAAGTATGTGCGGCAAGCTTTACTGATTGAAATGGTGCTCCAATAATTAAATCTGGTTGGAAATCATTTTGTATTTGATTCAAGTCATTAGTTATTTGGACATTCTCTCCAGCTCCAAAGAAGCCTGAAACTAGGAATATTGTTATTATGATAGATAGAATAATATGGATTTGCATGTCTTTTTTTCTTAATGTTTTTCCTAAGAAAAGTAATATTAGTGGGCTGATTATTAGGAAATATTTTATTTTTGCTCCTCTAATGAACCATACTATACTTGTTAATATTAGGAAGATTAGGTGCGGAGCGTACCTCTTCCAATCTATCTTTATTATTTTGTAAAGAAGAGGAGACATCGCGATGAAAATTAAAAAGACTTCAGGAGTTACAAATGGCTGAATGTTTCTAGTTATTGAATGAAGCCCTAATGTGACCACTAGATTTGCTCCAGCATATCTTATGAAAGTGTATAATGGATTATTGAATAGATAAAAATCTAAAAGGAATCTAGGGATGATTCCAATCACAACTGCTATAGACCAAATGAAGAATTCTGAAAAAGATTTCTTCCAGAAGTGAACTAGTGCAAATAGAACATAGATTATCAACATCGGTGTGTAGAACGCTATAGAGATTCCAAGAAATAATCCAGAAATTAGTTGGCTATATTTGAAGTCTTTTTTTAGATAAAATAGATAGGACAGTAGAAAGAATAGACTAGCTGGAAGGACGGGAGTTGTTTGGATACTTATGTACCAAGTTAATGGTGAAAATGCAAAAAGGAGAAATGTTTTCTTACTTTTGAAGCCATTTAGGATAACCAGGCCCATTAGAAATACAAATAGTGAATTGAACAGTTTTATTGCAGTAAATGTAGGCCAGATTTTTAAGAAAAATGACATTATGAATGGATAGAGTATTGAATGCCCAATGAAAAGATCTATATTTTCTACTCCAGCAAAATATTTTGCTATGGCAATAAATTCATGAGTGTCATGAAAGCTAATTTTTGTTGAAAAAATTGAGAATAGAATTAAAGCTATTGCGAAGATTAAGAGCCAACCTTTTTTCATTTTACATGAAAATTTGCGGGTTATTTAAGGATTTATGTACGTGTTGTGATAATAGATATGAAGCTGTGAAATCTTTCTTGATAGAGGATACTTGTAATATGCTAGATCGATATAATCTGGGATCATGTGAATTACAAACCCAATTAATACAAACCAAATTAGTGGAAAGAGAGGCGTTAATATTAACAAGAAAGTCCAAAATTCTATTCCATGGAAAGGCAACAGGACAAATTTCTTGTTCTTTCTTTCTGAATCGGGAAGTTCTATCCATTTTTGTTTAAGACTTGAGAAGTAATTAGAAGCTCTTTTGAGTGAAAGATCTCTCCTCATTAGTGCATAGATTAGATAGTGGTCTACATCTATTAGGAAGGAAGATAAGAAGATTATTGAGGATTGCAGTAAAGTTAGAGAATATGCTACATGAATGATTGGAGTTATCAAAATCCCGACTAAAATATGGTATTTTGGTAACATGTTGCTAGAACATGTAATTGTTTAAAAAGGATTTATATTTTACAAAATAATGTATATAACATGCTTTCAGTTAGATAAGGAGCAAAAATTGCATTTCCAAAAGACTTTTGATAAGGTTAAATGTTTTTCTGGACCCTTGGATAGGGAGAATATTAATGAGATATTAGATGCTGAGATATTGGTTTGTAGACCAAAAGGATCTAAAGTTATGTTGGGTAGCAGAGTTTTAGACAGGTTGAAAAATTTGAAGGCCATTTTTAGTATGTCTACGGGATTTGACCATATAGATTTGGAGTATTGTAAGATTAAGGGAATTCGAGTTTTTAATGTGCCCTCCTATTCAGAGAGCAGTGTAGCTGAACAAACATTCGCTTTGATCCTAGCTATTTCAAGAAAGATAGTTAGTGCTAGTAAGAAGAAGTTTCATAGAGACATTACTGGTTTCGATTTGAAAGGCAAAACATTAGGAGTTGTTGGTGCTGGAAAAATTGGATTGGAAGTTATAAGAATAGCAAAGGGATTTGGAATGAATGTTTTAGCATATGATGTTGTTAAAAATGAAACTGCTAGAAAAGAATTGGATTATCAGTATGTTGAATTAGATGATTTGTTAAGAGAATCGGATGTAATTAGTGTTCATGCTCCATTAAATGAACATACATTTCATTTATTGAATAAAGATAATCTTTCGATAATCAAGAAGGGCGCTGTTTTGATAAATACCTCTAGGGGAGAGTTAGTTGAGAGCAGGGCTTTGTTTAATTTGTTAAGAAGCAAGAGGATTAGAGCTGCTGGCTTGGATGTGTTGGAAAAGAGAAGCGAGTATAATAGATTGTTAATGAGGATGGGAAATGTTGTATTGACCCCCCATAATTCTGCTAATACAATTGAATCTAGGAAAAAAGTTTTAGAGGAAACTATTAAGAATATTGCAAGTTATTTAAAAGGTGAAATGAGGAATGAGATATAATGCAATTTGGGTTAACAGGAAATAGGGGATTAATAGGAAGTTTTCTTGAAAAGAGATTGGTCGAAGAAGGTCATGAAGTGGTTCTTAAGGTTGATAAGATGGATGGGACTGAAGTTTCAGATTTAGAAGATATGGATTCTGAAAGAAAGATAGATATTTTTATACATTGTGCGGCTTCTTGTAAGATTAATAAGATAGTTGAAAATCCCTCCATTGGTATGAAGAATGCCCTTGATACATTTAGTGCTTTAGAGTTTTGTAGGAAAAATAACATTAAGAGATTTGTTTACTTTTCTTCTTCCAGGGTATTGAGTGAAGAGAGTAATGCTTATACTGCCGGGAAATTATTTGGAGAGGAACTATGCAAAGCATATAATGAATGTTATGGTATTGACTATATTATTATTAGGCCGTCTACAGTTTATGGGCCTACTGAAGACAGGACAAATAGATTGATGAATATTTTCATTAACAATGCTTTAAGAGGAGATGACTTGAAGATTTATGGAGATCCAGAAACAAAGACATTAGACTTCACATATGTAGGAGATATTGTTGATGCTATAATGCTTGCCTTGAAAGCAGATTGGTGTAAGGAGTATAATGTAAGTGGAGGAGAGGAAGTAAGACTTTTTGATCTTGCAAGATTTATAATTGAAGAAACTGAGAGCACTAGCAAGATTAGTATTTTAGATGAAGAAACTGCTCAGCCTCAAAAAGTTAGTTTAGATTTAAGTGAAATTAGAAAGTTGGGTTATTCTCCGAAGGTGAGTCTTTGGGAAGGTGTTCGGAGGAACATTGAGTTTCTAAAAAGAAATCAGGGATTTCTTTAAGAAGAACTTTCTTGCGATTTCCTTCGGAAGTGATCTCCATCGAAAGTTCTTTCGGGAAAATTTTGATTCTCAGAAGTAGCTCCAGGGATATCAAGCCAATCCTGATTCTTTCTTATCCTTTCATTTAGTCTCCAAACTTCTTCTAAGAGATAAGGTCTGTACATGTGTTCTCTTGCAAGATAGATTAATGCATTCAAATCCTTTGGCAAGCATTTACCTCCAAATCCTAAATCCCCATCATGCCCAGGTACAGAAATGTTTCTTGCTATCCTATCGTCTAACAGCAGCACCTCTTTTATTTTCTCATAATCTATTTCGAGAGATCCACATATTTGATATAATTCATTTGCTAGAGCAATCTGGCCAGTTAGCATTGCGTTATTTGCGTATTTGATCATCTCAGCAGTTTTATTATCCACATGGAGATATCTTGCATTTGGGAATAATGGAAGGTATACAGATTTGACTTTTTCATAATCTTCTTGCCTGTTTGCTCCAATCACAATCCTATTTGTATTTTTCATGTCCTCTACAGCATGTTTCTCTCTTAGAAATTCAGGATTAAATGCGAAATTGAAAGGATATTTATTTTCTAAATTATCAGTAGTCCCAGATACGGCTGTAGATCTTATTATTACTAAAGGTTTATTTGAATTATCTGATGTAGCTTCTTTTAAGGTTTCTATGGAACTGTGAATTGCAGAATAATCTATTTCTCCGCTGGGTTTCATTGGAGTTGGAACACAAATGAAAACCACTTGTGCTTCTGAAAGCCTAGAAGAATCTGTATAAGGTTGTTTGTACTTATCATACAAAATTAGATCATGATGCTCTTTGAGAACTTCTGCAGTGGTTCCTCCTACAAATCCGATACCAATAATACCTATTTTCATTTAAGAGTTAGCTAGTTAGAGCTTTTAAGAATTATTCTTTTAGGATTCTCTTAACTATCTCTGAGAATGCAGGTCTTGTTATGAAAACACCTGTTGAAATTCCAATTATAGTTGTTATTGCGAATCCTTTCAACAATCCTGCTCCGGCCCACATTAGAGGCAATAGAGCGAATAGAGTGGTTACGTAAGTACCCATAATTATTGCTAGTGCCCTTTTGATCCTCTCTCTTAGAGATGCAGTAGTTATTCTAGATTCATCCAATATAATAATTTGTGAGTCTACACCAGTTCCTATTGCTGCAATGATACCTGCAATTGCTGGAAGGTCTAGTGACCTATTGAAAAGAGCAGATATTCCAAGGATTATTAGTACTTCAGACATGCTGGTTAAAAGAACGGCTAGAGACAATTTTATGTTTCTGTATCTAATCAAGATTGCAAGACCTACAACTAAAATAGCCGATATTCCTGCAAGTAAGATAGTGTTAGTGAATTCTTTTCCTAGCAAAGGACTTATAGTGTCTAATTTTACTATTTCTAGTTTGAATGGTAATGATCCAGAGATCATTACTGTTTGTAATTGCTTCATTTCAATCTCTGCATTTGCTGTTGCTTCCTCTAGAGTTAATCCAGATCCAGATCCTGAAATTTGAATTTGAGTTGTTTCAGAGCACTTAAGATCTCTTCCTATGAATAGAGCGTTTACAAGAACATCATCTAGGTATAATTCCAATTGTTGATCAAGATATTGGGGCAAGCTAGTATTTGTTCCAAGCACGCAAGTTACATCTGCATGCTTTTTGGCTGCCTCAGGACTCAGAGAAATTGCGAATCTAAATTGACAAACATATCCATTTGCTTGATCACCATTACAAGAATAAATCCCGGATTGATCCCCTGTTCTTGCTACGTAAGTTATATCTTTGTCTCCACCCTCAAATACTATTTCATCCCCAATCTTTGCTTCAAACTTTCCTTGTTGTCCGATTAGAGTTTCTAGCTCTTCAGGGGTGGATCCTGCAATTTCTACTAGCATAAAGTTCTTTCCAGAAAGATCTCTTACAGGCCTTATTTGAATGTCATTTAATCCGTATACATTAAGTCTTTCCTCAGTTACTGAAATTAAATCGTTAAGCTCATCTGAAGAAAGTTCCTTCCCCTCTGCTTTTATCAGTGCTCTAGCACCTCCAGAAAGATCTAGCCCAGTTTTTATTCTAGAAACTTCATGATCTCTTACTGAAATTTGAGGAGATTGATTTGTGAATAAAATGAAGGTACCTTGATCTGTGATTATAGATATTTTTTCATTTTCTGCTGTAGGGAATTTTGAAATTGTCTGTTGATAATCTTCTACAGAGGTTATGGAAAGCTCGTCCACTTGAATGATGCTCATTCCTTGCCTTATTCCTTGATCGTAAGCTAAAGAAGGTACATCTACTGAAGAAATTTCAATTCCGTTTGAGAAACTGAATGGGAATATTGCTAATAGAGAGCCTAATATGAATCCAATCAGTAGCCAAATTTTCCAGTTCATTGTTTTGTCTCCAGATGCCATTTAAGTATTGAAACGTTAGTTATCCAAGTGTTTAGAATGTCAAAAGAAAGTCCTATGATTAGGATTGTGAATATCTGGCTTAGTACGTTTGAGACTGATTGCACTATGAATAATGCTACTGCAATAGCAAATATAGAAGTTAGAGTCATAGTTATTCCAGTTTTAAATGCTGCTTTTAGATTTGCGTTTGTATTTCCTTCCCTTTTTAGTAATCGAGTTGTAAGCATAATATCTGCGTCTACTGAATACCCAATAAGCATTAATAGGGCGGTTATTCCCGCACTAGATATTTTCATTTCTAGGAAATTTATGGCTGCCAGAGTCATTACAATATCTGCAAATGCCGAGATTACTACAGCAAAGCTTGGAACTCTTGATCTGAAGATTAGGAATACTACAATAGACATTAAGATGAATGAAAGGATTATTGCATAGACTAACTGCCTGTAGAAAGATTCTCCTAATGAAGATCCAGTCGCTTCTGTTGATGAATTTTCAGTGGTCAAGGGATAGTTTAGAAATTCTTCTAAGACCTGTTTTGTTTCTTCAGATTCTGAGATCGTTTCTACAACTATTGCTTTTTGTTGTCCTGATTGGAAGTCTGAAAGTTCCCTAATTACAGATTCAGAAAGCCTTCCTTCCAAGAAAGTAGATAACTCGTTGATATTAACTTCTTGATTTGGGAAAAATGTTATTGAAGTTCCACCTGTAAGAGTTATATCTCTTTCAATGATCTCTCCAGTCTGTTGATACATTGTGAATAATTGGAATAATGAAATAGCTAAAAGGATTATTGGAATCCATAAAAGTTTCTTGTAATTTTTTTCGTACCAGCTTGTTGTTTGTGCTTCTTCTGTCATTTTAGTAAAAAATATGCG
Source organism: Candidatus Woesearchaeota archaeon (assembly GCA_964344105.1). GTDB lineage: Archaea > Nanobdellota > Nanobdellia > Pacearchaeales > GW2011-AR1 > ARS1285. Next base: position 33,952 of record CAYFMD010000004.1, read on the forward strand.
CGGGCCGGCTTAAGAGATCAAAGATCCCTAGTGACGTCCAGCACATAATTCGTTTCGCTTTGCTCAACGAATGAATGCGCGGGCCGGGATTCGAACCCGGGTCGACTGGTTGGAAGCCAGTAATTCTGCCACTGAACTACCCACGCATAAAATACACTCAGTTTTTTACTTTATAAGGTTTCTTGTTTTAGTAAAAATATAAAAACTAGAATTTGTTTTAAGATTTATGAATAGAAAATTTCAGGTGTATGCCTTAAGTATTTTACTAGCAGTAGTTGTTCTGGCACTATTCTTTTCAGACGGCCTTGGATTGGGAGAAGTTAGGAATTTTGAGGATTGTGTTAATGCTGGAAATCCTGTAATGGAAAGCTATCCTAGACAGTGTAGGCATAGAGGAGTTACTTATGTGGAAGATATAACCACAAACCTTGATGAATATTTTGCATTAGAACTTTATGAGCAAGCTATAGAGAATAATGATGGGAAAATTCCAATAGAGGGTTTTGATCCTTTATTGTATAAGGGAGCTTATCCTGGTTTTGTAGATGGTGATTTTGATGGTGCTTTGGCAGTAGGAGGCATTTGGAAATATACAGATACCTTAGAATATATTAGAACTGAGAGGGGATATGAGACTAGTGCAGATGGAACTGTAACTAATGAGGGCTTAATGACTGTTTTGGATAATTTGCAAAAAAGATTAGGAATTGTTGTTAAATCGGAAGTTGATGTTGATGAAATCATAAGTAGATTGAGTATACATAAGTGTGGTGGAGATGAGAGACTAGCAGAGTTTTGCATAGCATTATATGATCCGGTTTGCGGATGGAATGATCCAGAGAAAATTCAGTGTGTCAGATATCCTTGTGCAGATACTTATTCAAATGGATGTGAGGCATGCAAAAATGAAAATGTTTTGTATTGGACGCATGGAGAGTGTCCTTCACAATAAAGTATAAATACTTCTTAGAGTCATATATCCTACCATGTTAGATGAAGCTGATATGAAGAAAGATTTTAAGAATTTCCCCAAACAATGTGCTGAGGCCTTGAAGATTGTGGGAGATAAAAAAATTGAAGGTAAGTTTAATAGCATTGTTATTTGTGGGATGGGCGGTTCTGCAATAGGAGGAGATATTCTTAGGTCCCATATGGAAGAAAATAAAATTCCAGTAACGGTTGTTAAGGATTATAATCTTCCAGGATTTGTTGATAAAAAAACTCTGATTCTTATTGTTAGTTATTCAGGCAATACTGAAGAACCATTAGAGGCCATGGAACAGGCTAGAAAAGTTGGGGCAACCATAGTAGGTTTTGCTTCTGGAGGTAAATTGGATAAAATAAATGAGATGTTAATAAAAATACCTTCAGGATTGCAACCAAGAAATTCTTCAGGATATCAGTTTTTTGCCATACTAAAATTACTATCTAATTCTAAAATTATTGAATTTGATAAGAAAGATTTTGATGATATGATAGAGATGCTTAGTGATTTTAAGTATTTTGAAGATAAGGCTAGAAAGATAGCTAGTAAGATTGGAAAGAAGTTGCCAATAATTTATGGAACTACTAAATTACTTGGTGCAGCAAATAGATTTAAATGCGATTTAAATGAAAATTCTAACCGGCCTGCTTATGTTAATCTATATCCAGAAATGTGCCATAATGAGATTTTGGGTTTTGAGGGAATGGATAGAGATAAATATATTATAATCCAGCTCAGAAACTCTTTGGACCATCCTAGGAATAAAAAGAGAATGGATATTTGTGAAAAGATAATGAAAAAGAATGTAGACATTATGAATATTGAAATAAAAGGTGATTCGATAATATCAAAGAATTTTTATCTTATTTATTTGGGTAACTGGATAAGTTACTGGTTGGCTATGGACGGAGGAATTGATCCTTCTAAAATTGATGTTATTGAGAATCTGAAGAAAGCGCTTGATGAATAAATTTTTAAATGGTAAAATTTAATTTTGATTATGGAAAAAGTACATATATTGCTTTTTTATAAATTTCAGGAAATAAAAGATATTGACTGGTTTATTAGAAATCATAAGAGAAAGTGTAATGAGCTAGGGATAGTTGGAAAGGTGTTAGTTGGTAAAGAGGGCCTTAATGGCAGTGTTGCTGGAACTGCGGAGCAAATGGAAGATTATAAGGAGTTTATGCATAGTTTAGAAGGATTTGGAGATGTTTGGTTTAAGGAGGAACTTGGAAATGAGGCCCCATTCAATAAGATGATTGTTAGAGAAAGGAAAGAAATTGTTAGTTTGCATAAGAATGTTGATATGGATACTAAGGGAAATTATGTTACTCCACAAGAATTTTTGGAAGGTGTGGAAGATGAAGACACAATTATTTTAGATACAAGAAATGATTATGAATATAAGCTTGGAAGATTTAAGGGTTCTGTGAATCCTGATATTAAGACGTTTAGGGAATTCCCAGAATTTGTTGAAAAATTTAAGCAACAAGTTGGAACTAAGAAAAAGATCTATATGTTTTGTACAGGGGGAATAAGATGTGAGAAGGCTGGAAGATATATGGAGCAGGAGGGATTTGAGGATGTTCATCAATTACATGGAGGAATAATTAACTTTTGTCAGGAACTTCCAAATACTGCATGGGAAGGAAAATGTTTTGTATTTGATAAGAGATTGATGAGGGATATTGGCCAGGGCAATGAGGCAATAACTAATTGTGGAAACTGTGGGGAAGTTAGTGATTTGCAGAGGAATTGTAAGAATGTTCCTTGTGATGATCTGGTTATTCAGTGTAATAAATGTCAAGAAGAGTTGCATGGATGTTGCTCTAAAGAGTGTATGCAGGAGTTCCTTGCATATAGTAGAGATAGAGCCGAAAAGAAAAGAAATGGTGAATGGGTTGCTCCAAAAGAAAAAGAGCAGTGTTATTGTTAATAGAATATGAATACTCAAAGCCATGTTATACTTAATCTATTTCTTTTGAGGAAAATATATGGTGAGAAAAAGCATAGAATTCCTTATTTTCATAGACTTGTTTTTTTAGGTTCAATAATGCCTGACTTGCCTATGTTTTTGTTTTTTGCTATCTATACTTTTTTAGGAGTTTCTCAAAATGTGATTTGGGGAGAATTATTCTTTAGATCTGATTGGCAAGCCTTGTTTAACATATTTAACTCAATCCCATTGTTTTTGATAGTAGTTTTGATTGCTCTTTTAATCAAGAATAAATCAGTCTTTGTTTTTGCAATAGCTAATCTGATGCATTTTTTCGTAGATATGTTATTGCATCAAGAAGATGGGAGGGCGCATTTTTTCCCACTAAGTGAGTATAAATTTCATTCTCCAATTTCATATTGGAATCCAGAGTATTTTGGAGGATTTTTTAGTGTCTTTGAAACCCTCTTGATTTTAATATTATCAGTCCCATTGTGGAAGGGTTTAAAGAATAAGTGGGCAAGAGCAATGATAATAGCAGTTAATGCATTTAATATTTTGAATTGGTTGATTTGGTATGTTGTTTTTAGTTTCTTTTAATCCTCTTGGATCCAACCATATCCTTTTTCTTCTAGTTCGTCAACTAGATTGCTGTCTCCTTCAAGAGCTATCTTTCCATCTATTAAGATAGATAGCTTGTCTGGCTTTATGTGCTCTAAAATTCTTTTATAGTGTGTGATTATTAAAATCATTTTGGTTGGATCTTCTTTTATTAGCGTATTAATTCCATCTCCTACTGCCCTTAGCGCATCCACATCTAATCCAGAGTCTGTTTCGTCAAGTATTGCTGCTTTTGGGTTTAATACAGCTAGCTGAAGTATTTCTGATTTCTTTTTTTCTCCTCCAGAGAAACCTTGATTTAGATAACGCTCTTCGAATCCTTCTGGACAATTTAGAAGTTCTAGTTTTTCTTTTAGTAATTCTCTGAAATCCATCACTCCTAATGGTTCCTCTCTTCTTGAGTTAACTGCTTGTCTTAGGAAAGTTGAGATTGTAACTCCTTCGACTTCGCTTGGATATTGGAAGCTTAAGAATAGCCCCAGTTCTGCTCTTTCATTTGGAGCTAAATCATTAATTACTTGTCCGTTGAAAATTATTTCTCCTTTTGTAATTTCATATTTTGGATGGCCCATAATTACATTAGCTAAAGTAGACTTTCCAGATCCGTTTGGCCCCATCAGAGCATGGACTTTTCCAGATTCTAATTTAAGATTAACCCCTTTTAGTATTTCTTTATCTTCAATTTTTACATGTAAATCTTTGATTTCAAGCATTTTCTAAAGCTCCTTTAATTGTTTCTAAACTTAACAAAGCACATTTTAATCTCCCTGGAGAAATTGGTATGTGTAATAGTTCTAGCACATCATCTGTATTTAAGTTTTTAACATCTTCTATAGGCATGTTTTTTATTTTGTCTGTTACTAATGAGGCTGATGCTTGGCTTATAGCACATCCTTGTCCTTGAAATTTAATATCCTTAATTTTATTATTTTCAACTATAAGTTGAATTGATATTTCATCTCCACATAGAGGGTTGTTTCTATGGTTTTCATGAGTATGATTTTCTAGCGGCCCCTTGTTTTTTGGATTTTTGTAAAGATCCAAAATTATCTCTGTATACATATCCATTATTTGAATACCTCCTGGCATTTTTTTAATCCTTCAATTAGCCTATCAATATCTTCTTTTGTATTGAAAATAGAGAAGGATATTCTACAAGTTCCTGGAAGGTTAAGTTTTTTCATTAGTGGCATGCAGCAATGATGTCCTGCCCTGATTGCTATATTATTGCCATTTAGAATTTCAGCTACATCGTGTGGATGAATGTCTTTAAGGCTGAAAGATATTATTGATGATGATTTTTCTTTTCCTGGATTGTATATTTCTATTTTTTCTAAATTAGATAACTGTTCTAGTGCATAATTTAGGAGATCTTTTTCATGTTCTTGTATTTTTTTTAGTCCAATTGATTCTATGTAATCTATTGCTGTAGCTAATCCTATTGCTCCTGCAATGTTTTGAGTTCCTGCTTCGAATTTTTCGGGAAGATCTGTAAAAGTTGCATCTTCGTAGCTAACTGAATTTATCATTCCTCCTCCGAAAAGTATTGGTTCAATATTTTCTAAGTGATCTTGTTTTCCATAAAGAACTCCAATTCCAAGTGGTCCTAGCATCTTGTGGCTTGAGAAAACTAAGAAGTCGCAATTTAGTTCTTTTACATCAACTTTAGTGTGCTGAACTGATTGAGCAGCGTCGATGATAGTTAGTACATTGTGTTCTTTTGCTAGATCGATTAGTTGTTTGATGTCGTTAACCGTTCCAAGAACATTTGAGATATGAGTTACTGATAGTATTGCTGTTTTTTCATTGATTAGCTCTTTTGCCTTCACATAGTCAAGTTCATAATTATCTGTTAATGGAATGAATTTTAGTTTTAGATTATGATTCTTTGCTAGTTGCTGCCATGGAACTAAGTTAGAATGGTGTTCCATTTCAGTTAATAGAATTTCGTCTTTTCCTTCTTGCAATAGTGGTTTGATTTGGTGCGAAAGCATGTTTATTGATTCAGTTGTGTTTCTTGTAAATACAACTTCTTTTTCATCGGCATTTATGAACTCTGCTACTTTCTTTCTAGCTTCTTTGTATTTTGTTGTTGCTTGTTCACTTAAAGTATAAACTCCCCTGTGGATATTGGCATTTTCTTTTTCGTAGAAATCGGTAATTTTTTTGATAACCTGTTTAGGCCTTTGGCTTGTTGCTGCACTATCTAAATATACTAAATTAGGATAGTTTTCAAATATAGGAAAGTCAGATTTATTCATTGTAAGAATTAACAAACAGAGTTCTCGATTTCAAGTTCAATAAGTCTGTTAAGCTCTACAGCATACTCCATTGGCAGAGCCTTAATCAAAGGTTCAATAAAACCTGAGACAATAAGTTTAATTGCTTCATCCTCCGATAAACCTCTTGACATTAAATAGAATAGTTGGTCTTCTTCTACTTTGCCAACTGCAGCTTCGTGAGCTACTTTAACATCATTTTCATGAACATCCATTGCAGGAAAAGTTAGAGCCTTTGACTTACTGTCAAGCATCAATCCATCACATCTTACGTTTGATTTACTATTAACTGCTCCTTCTCTTATGTCAATTAGCCCCCTGTATGATGAAATTCCTCCATCCATGCTTATTCCCTTACTTAAAATTGATGAGGAGGTGTTTTCGGCTAGATGGTAGACCTTGCATCCAGTATCTTGATATTGGCCGTCTCCAGCATATGCTATTCCAATGTAATCTGTCTTTGCATTTTTTCCAATAAGAACTGAACATGGATATAGCATAGTGACTCTTGAACCCATATTTCCATTTACCCACTCCATTACTGCGTCTTCGTGTACCATTGCTCTTTTAGTGTTAAGGTTATAGGTATTCTTAGACCAGTTTTCAATTGAAGAATATCTAGCCCTTGCATTTTTCATAACGTGTACTTCTACGCAACCAGCATGAAGGGAATTTTCTGTGTATTGAGGTGCACTGCAACCTTCTATGTAATGTAGCTCTGCATCTTCTTCAACTATAATTAAAGTGTGCTCAAATTGACCTCCTTTCTTGGCATTCATTCTGAAATATGCTTGTAATGGGATGTCTACCTTTACACCCTTTGGAACATAAATGAAAGTTCCTCCAGACCAAACTGCTGCATGAAGTGCAGAGAATTTGTGTAGATGGATAGGAACACAAGAGGTCATAAAATATTTTTTAACCATCTCTGGATGTTTTTGTACTGCTTCGTCCATATCTAGGAAGATAACTCCTTGATCTTCAAGTTCTTTCTTTAAATTATGATAGACAACTTCGGATTCATATTGGGCTCCGACCCCGCCTAATGCAGATCTTTCAGCTTGTGGGATTCCAAGTCTTTCATAAGTATTCTTAATGTCCTCAGGAACGTCATCCCAAGAAGTAGCGTTCTTCTTTGCATCTGGCTTCATGTAATAAACTATGTTATCTAAATCTAAATCATCAATTCTTGGGCCCCATGGAGGCATTGATTTTTCTTGGAATAATTTTAATCCTGCCAATCTTTTCTTTAACATCCATTCAGGTTCATTCTTATCTTCAGAGATCTTTCGAACAATCTCTTCATTTATACCTGGTTCAGCCTTGTAAGTTAACTTTTCCTCGTTGTAGTGATCATAATTATCCCTATCTATAACTAGATCTTGCTTCATTTGTTCTTGTTCTTCTTCTGTAGGTTGAATTATCTGTAGATCTGACATAATTCTTAACGATAGTTAAGATTGTTTATAAATGTTATGATGCTCAGTCATATTTTTCAAAGAAAATATTGTCTTCAGGTACACCTTTCTTTTCTAGATGCTCTGTTACAGAGTTAACCATCTCTTTTAGGCCGCAAATGTAGTAATCAGCTTCCTGGTTGAAATTTTCATCTATTAACTTTTGTACATAGCCCTTTTGGCCTTCTCGGCTACAAATTCTATTGTATTTGAAATTTGGATATTTCTTTTCTAGTTGCTTGAATTCATCTTCGTAAAGTGAGTTGGCTTCAAATCTATATCCTGTTATTAAGGTGATTGGTTTTTCAAAGCTATGTTCTAATAGATGAGTTATTATAGATCTGAAAGGAGCTACTCCTGTTCCAGTAGATATGAATGCAATAGGTTTTGCTAAGGATTGGTCCTCTATGTAGAATGCTCCCATTGGACCCATTGCATCTATTTCGTCTCCTTTCTTGAATTTATCAATTAAAGGAGTAGCTCTTCCATTAGGAAGTATCTTTATGCATAAATCTAATTGATTTTTTTGAGGTTTAGATGCTATTGAATAAGGTCTACGAAATTCTTGTCCATCTATTGTTAAAATTAAAGAGATAAACTGTCCAGGATAGAAATCAAAATCTTCAGGAATACTTATTGTGAGATGTTTTGTGTCTTGAGAAATTTCTTTCACATCTAATATTGTTGATTTGAACTTATGCAACTTTTTCCTAGGTTTCATAATCCAGGGCACCTAAGGTTCCCTAGATGCAACCCTCCTAATAATGCTATTGTCATATTTAGATAGTTTAAGGAAGACTTAAATATTTAACTATCGTTAAAAGTCAATGAAATCTATGCCTCAAGAAATTGAAGTTTGGTATTTAATTCCAGGAATTAGAAGGGAGTTAGCTAAGGCTTTCTTGGAGAAGGGATTGAGTCAGAAAAAGATTTCTGAAATATTGGGAATAACTGAAAGCGCAGTTAGCCAATATCTTAAAGAGAAGAGGGGCAGTGAAATGAAGTTTGAAGATAGCGAGTTGAAATTAATTCAAGAATCTGCTGAGAAGATAGCAGATAGTAATGCTGAAGCCAATAGAGAGATTTATAATCTATGTGTTAAGTTTAGAGGAAGTCCGAGCCTTTGTGATTTTCATAGAAAGCACGATAGTTCTGTAGAAGATAATTGTAATTTGTGTTGCTAATTATTGCCAGTAATAATTTCTGAAGAATAGTCTTCTGTTGTTGGTTCTTTTCCTTGTTCAATCATGTCAAAGAATTTTGGGAAGTTTATCCAAGCTTTTCTATTAAGGTCTTTTCTGATTAATAAGATAGCTCGAGATGGCACATGTTGTCTTATGTATTCATATTCCGGCAAGACTTCTAGAAGTTTGTCCATGAATATTTTCATGTCTTCTAGAGTGGGCATGTTTTTCTGACTGTAGAATCTTCTTGATTCTCCTACATGCACATAAGATTTAAGTTCAATAACATCTGGAGATCCCCTTCTTATTAGCTCTGCATATTGCTTTTCATTATCCATATTTTCATCCCTAATCATCGTTAGCCTAATACAAGTTCTGTATTTTCTTGTTTTAAGTAGATCTAATGACTGAAGTGTTCTTTCCCAGAAATCGGGTAATAATGGATTGTCTATTTTCTTTAGAAGTTCTTTGTTTGGTGCATCCAAACTTAGATACAATTGAGTTATATTTTTTATTTTTTCAATGGCTTCAGGATATTGTGCGTTTGTAACTAAGAATGTTGAGATCCTTCTTTTGTGGAATGCCTCTAAGATTTCATTGATTAAAGGATAGGTTATAGGCTCCCCGGTTAAACTTAGGGCTACATGCCTGATATCATCCATCTCTGCTATTTTTTCTTTGTCAGCTTTTTCATAGCCCATTCCCCTAAATCCTATAAGAAGTTTAAGATGTTCATCCATTGCGTGATTTATTATATGTTCAGGGCTGTCAATTGGACCATACCATTCTTCAGATACTGGTGCTTTTTGTCCTCTCCAACAGAACTTGCATCTAGAAGCACAGAACATGCTTGTAGTCATTTGAAGACATTGATGAGATCTAATCCCGTAGAAGGCGAACTTGTAGCAAGATCCAGTTCCCCTCAAGGCATGTCTAGTCCATTCACAAGTTTTAACTGCAGAATGAGCTCCAACTAACCTATAACCTTGATGATGTAATTGCTTTTGCTGTTGCTCGGACAATTGAGAAGTAATTTGCTCTGCTTCTTCTTGGGAAGGTTGGAGGATTTTTAATTCGGTCATTTTTCTAATTCAACAAATGCTCTTTCTATATTTAGGGCATCTCTTAGATTGATCATTGGATTATTGATATTAACTATATCATCTGTTCCGATTCTTGGGCAAGCAGTGTTAACCCAGCAATCAATGAAAGGATAGTTTTCATAATTGCTTGGATTTAGTGTATCATCAATGAAGATATAGGCTCTCTTGTCTTCCTTTTCCAATTTTTCTTTTAGTTTCTTTGCTGCCAAAAAATATTGTTGCCCAGGTTTTATGGTTACTAAAATTCCAACTGTTTTTGCAGTTAAGTATTTCTTTAGATTTGCCTTTTTTCTATTGAGTTCTTTCTGCATATCTTTTCTATCTACAATTTTTATTCTGTCGCTTATTGGATCAAAAATTGTAATTGGTTTGTCTGTTGCTAGAATTAATGCCTTTGGATGGAACATTCCATCCCCTAAATATAGAATCATGTCCGATTTTAGGGATTTTTCAAATGAATCTGGATAGCAATCACAGCCTAGAATTTGTAATGGCTTGTTGGTTCTCTTTGCTTTCTGAATGTTAACTTTTATCTTTAATTTTTTTAGTTCTTTTAAGAATTCATTTATTTCTGCGAATTGTGTTGAGGCAAATAGGTCAATTGATTTTACCTTTTTCTTTTTAAGATGATCTTTAAGTTTCTTAGTAAGTTTTATTTCTCCTTCCCATTTAGCATCAATTAATAATAGTCTTGGCATTTACCACATCTCCTTGTTAAATTTATTATGGCCCCATTGAACAACTAGATCAATATTTAGAATATCCATTCCTAAGGGCAAGTCACATGCACCGTAGCAGCTTCCTAACCAGATGAATGCCTTTGCAGAAGTTTGTTCTTCAACTGCATCAACTACTTGATCTGCTTTGTGTTTCATACCATCAGGTAATTGGATAAGAACTTGTTTAGCTTTTTGTTGTTTTATTGTTGAAATTAATTTATCTAATTCTAGTCTGTACATTTTAATGAAGGTTATTGTTGGTTTTTAAATTCATCTATGTGAAGTAGTAAGTCTTTCAGGTTCTTAGATGTTACTAATTGCTGTCTTAATTTGGCTGCTCCTCGAATTCCTTTAGTGAAATTAACTGCTTGTGCTTTAATCTGACTGAATTCTATTTTATGCTTCTTGGCTAGCTTTAGGTATTCATCGAAAAGATCTAATGGATCTTTATGATCATAAGAGCCTGTTTTCATATAATCATTAATTTGTTTGAATACGTAGGGGTTCCCTATAGCTCCTCTTGCAATTAAGATGTAATCAACATTTGATTCTTCTATTCTTTTCTTGAAATCTTCTGGTGTGAAAACATCTCCATTTCCAATTATAGGGATTTTAAGTTCCTTTTTTACATTCTTAATTATATTCCAATCTGCTTTTCCAGAATATCCTTGCTTTTGTGTTCTTGCGTGTATTGCAATTGCTGCTGCTCCAGCTTTTTCTGCTATTTTAGCTACCTCTAAAGCGTTTAGATTTTTATCATCTATTCCAGCCCTAATTTTTATTGTGACTGGAATTTTAACAGCTTTGTTTAGTTTTGTTATTAATTCTCCAAGTTCTTTTGGATTTTTCATTAATTCGCTTCCAGCCCCCGTTTTGATTACCTTCCAAACTGGACATCCGCAATTAATGTCTATAAGATCAAAGTCTTTTTCTACAAACTTAGCTGCCTTGACAACTTCATCTATTGATGCTCCAAAAAGTTGAATTTGTTTTGGATTTTCAATTGGATCTGTAGCTAGCATCTTTAGAGTTTTTTTATTCCTTCTATTGATAGCTGTTGAATGTAAGAATTCTGTACAGGTCATCGCAGCCCCGTATTTTTTACATAGTGCTCTGAATGCTACATCAGTTACACCGGCCATTGGAGATAGAATTGCTTGTCCTTTTAGTTTTGGGAAAGTTTTCATATAATTAAGAAATATAATAGCTTAAAAAGCTTAGGCAAAACTCTTACCGCATCCACACCCATCAGATTGGTTTGGGTTATTGAACTTGAAGCCTGATTCGTTAAGAGTGTCAATGAAATCTATCTCTATTCCATTTAGCAGCTCCATGCTTTTCTTATCAACTGCAATGTTAACATTATCTTGTTTAAAGTTAAGATCCTCCTTACTTGGATCATCTAGGAATTGTAGATCATATAAGAATCCAGAACATCCTCCGGCTAATACTGCAACCCTTAATGTGGTTGTGTCTTTTTTTCCTTGAGTTTGCATTGCTTCTTTAACCTTTTCTATTGCTTTTGGAGTTAAAGTTAATTTGAATTCTTCATTGGCAACTGATTTTACTGATCCGCCTTCGTTAACAGCCTTGTTTAAATCTTCAACTAATTTATCTAGATCTGCTTCTGAGAACCCGTGCCCTAAAACGCCCATCTCTAATGTTTCAAAACTTGCTGCTCCGCAACTTGTGCAATGAATTCCAAAGTCATTCATTATTTGTGTTAGTAATTGTGCCTTGCTAGGATTAACCATTGGAACATCTCCAATCTTTGTTTGTCTTGTTATTAGTTGTTGTGTTTTTTGTGCCATCTTATTTTGCTGCCTCGAAGTTTTCGGCCACCTTGTCCCAGTTTATTACATTAAAGAAAGCTTCAATATAATCGGGTCTTTTGTTTTGGTATTTTAGATAGTATGCATGTTCCCAAACATCTAATCCCAGGATTGGAGTTTGATTATCCATTAAAGGAGAGTCTTGATTAGCAGTGCTTGTAACTTCTAATTCTCCGTTTTTAACGATTAGCCATGCCCATCCGGAACCAAATCTTGTAGCTGCTGCATCGCTAAATTGGTTCTTAAACTCATCAAAAGATCCAAACTTTTTGTTTATAGCTTCTGCTAAATCTCCAGAAAGTTCTGTTTTATTAGGAGAAAGTATTTCCCAGAATAGAGTGTGATTTGCGTGACCTCCACCATTGTTGATTACTGCTTTTCTTTTATCTTCATCAACGGAATCTATGTTAGCTAGAATTTCTTTAAGGTCCTTAGATTCCCATTCTGTTCCAGCAATTGCATCATTTAGCTTCTTAACGTAACCAGCATGATGTTTATCATGATGGATTTCCATTGTTTCCTTATCTATATGGGGCTCCAATGCATCAAATTCAAATTGTAAATCAGGTAATGTGAATGTCATCTTAATTAGTAATTAACGATAGTTAATGTTTGTATTTAAATATTTTGGTAGCTACAGCAATCCCCTATCTCTAAGTTTATCTATTAATACAAATCCAGGTCTCCCTCGCTTTTCATCAGTCATCAAATTTTCCTTAAGTTGATCGTAAGTTAGCCATTCGAAACTCTTATGTTCATGAGAAAGATTGATATTATTATCTGGTTCTTCTAATTCGCAGAAGAAAAACACAGCATACCTATGTTCTTTTCCTTCCATGTCCCACATGTCAACACATACAGGCTCTTTTATTGTTACGTCCATTCCAAGCTCCTCTTCAACTTCTCTTTCTAGTGCTTTCTTAGGATCTTCATCTTCTTCATCTAACCTGCCTCCTGGCAAGACCCAAAGAGGAGTATTGTTAGAGGGCCATAGGATCAATAGTTTTTTATCTTTAAGAACTAAAGCGTATTGTGCTATATTTGTAGTGAGATGGTTTTTCATCATTAATTAGAACTTCTTAAACTTGTTAACTAGCTCTAGAGTATCAACCTGACCTAGGAAAACTGATCTGCAGCAGTATCTCTCTAGACCTATCTCATCCATAACTTTCTTAGAATCTTCTGTTTCTGTTCTTTTCTTGAAATCTTCCCATAGGTGACCTATTGGTTTTCCGCAGCTGAAACATCTTACTGGTATTATCATTTTCTCGTGAATATGAAGAAAGACAACTCGTGAATTTCACTTCCCTTCGGAAACTATTTCCACAACATAACCTGCTTAGCTTCCCTATTCGGAATGGTAAGGGGCGTTTCCAAGTTATTATGGTCGTCTTCAATATTAGTGTGAAATTAGTGTTTATAAAGCTTTTTATACCCCTAATTTCTAGAAACTATATCTTGCGGGGATGCCGCATAGGTTACTAACCACTGTTGCCAATCCGCAAAGGTACTAAAACCACTGCGGAAACATCGCAGCTGTTATCTGCTGTTCTCCTTCTCTTTTATGGAGCATGATCTTTTTCCAATTGTTACACTGGAACATAAGGAGTGAGGGTGTTTGAACTTCTTTCATTTTACCACATCTTTGCTTTCTTCAAAGCCTCCTCAATTATATCATTAACATTTGCATAATCTTCTTCCCCTTTAATCTGATATAATCTCCGACGGAGATACGTTTTTACCGAAACAGTTGTCATTGCTCCATCCTCTTTCTTTTTAGCCATATTTCAAGTAATTCATCCAGGTATATAAATTTTTCTATTAATCAATTAACAAATTATTTCATGAAAAATCAAAAGATTTATTACTCCCAGTGTTTTAATTACCCCATTAAATAATTTAACCATTTGTTAATTTAATAAAATGAAAAATGAAAATAACTACGGAAAGCAAAACAGTGCTTTTTTCTTTCGGTTTCTACAAAAAAGCATGCTAAAATGTTACAACCGAAACAGAAGTTTAATCTTTTGGGAGATCTTATTATGATGGAAACACAAATTTCAAGCCTAAAACCACAGCTGCAAGGAATTAGGAGTTTTGTCATGAAAGGAGATAAAGAAAAAGAGGACAAGAATGCTTATGTTGATCCACATTATAGAATGAAATTATGGAATAATTGGAAGGAGAGAAATAAGAATGGTATTGAAGGAATTAGCAAAATAAACTCTGACCTTGTTATGGGACATTTAATAGATATGGAACGTGGAGTTAATGTTTCCAAAATGTCAAAACCAGGTAGTAGAAGTGTTTCTCGCTTGCATCCATTGGCATTTAATCTGAAGAAATTAGCATGGTGGTTTGAAGATTTATACAAGAAAGACATGGTTGATTTAACAGAAGATGAGGTGCTTGATTTCTTTCAACAATTAAAGGAAGGAGAGATTACAAAACTAGATGGTGATCCTTATGCTCCGAAAACTATCAATTGTTTTATTGAGAATTTTATCTCTTTTTGGCACTGGTTTATGCGGCTTGAATCAAGAAAAAGGAAAAAAGAGCTCATGGAAAAAGGCAAGACTGAAAGAAAAGAAATTTTTGATATTGTTGAATTTTTAACAGGTTTAGAACTTGAGAACAAATTTGTTTATTTTACTTATGAAGAGATGATAAGGGGTATTCAAAGTCTTGATGAAGATCACCAGATGTTATGTGAATTCTTGTTTGACTCTATTGTGAGAAGTCCAACAGAAGTTGCTAATATTTATGTGAATGATTTAACGTTTGACAAGGATGGAACTGTTTATGCTTATGTTAGACAGAAAGTGAGCAAGACCTATGCGAGAAAGTTTGACCTACCTTTATGCGGACTAAAACTAAAGGAATACATAAAGAAGCATGAACTTAGACCAACCGATAGGCTGTTTGGATGGTATGATCCTCAATATTTCAATCCCAGACTGCAAAAGGCATTTGTTGCAGAATTTGGAGACATAATGACAGATGGAGATAAATCAATGTCTGAAATTACTGGTTATAGCTTTAGGCATGCAGGAACATGCCATTGGATTGATCAAAATGTTAACCCTTATGATTTAATGAAAAGAGGCGGCTGGAAAACATTATCTAGAATAAACTACTACACAAAATTCTTGGGAAAAAATGCAAAACTGAGGACATATCCAGAAACAATAAACAAAGCTAACTCTAATCATGAAGACGTGAAAGCAATATTGCTGGAAATAAAGAAAGAAAATGCTGAATTGAGAAAAGAAATACAGGTGATTAAAACACCAAAGCCAATGGAGGTTGCCCAAAATGTCTAAAGGAGAAATTATGGCTATAAGCCCTAAAAACAGGGGCAAGTATCCAGATAAGATTGTTGTGTTATTGAAAGACGAAACTAATTATGAAAAATGGAGAGTTGTTGCTGATGCCATAGGGGAGGATAGTGTGAAAAGAGGATATTGTGAGTTTGAATTGAAATATAACACTATAACACAGCTTAAACTGATTAATAAGCCCATACAGCAGCCTGAACAGTCTGTAAGCAAAGAAATGCCAGAAGGACATACATTCCCTATTGAAAAACTAGATATTGTTGCATTGTCTAATGAAATAAACAAACTAAATAAAAAACGCAGAGTGGCAGCAACTCAAGTATTCCCACTTAAATCAGATGGCAAGCCGCTATACAATGCACTTGTTTACTTTGAGGAGCCTAGAAAATGGAAGAAGAAATGATTGAATGTGAAAATTGTGAAGTGCTTTTTGTGCCAGATGAACTTGATGAAGTTGAGAGCAGCAATGGAGTCGTTGTTACAGTGTGCAAAGGCTGTTTGTGCATACTAGAGGAATTTTATAATTTTAATGGGTGAGCTTATGATGGAGAAGAAATTAAAAAAGTTAAAGGAATTTTTAAAAGAGGAATTAAAAGATTGTTTAGAATTGCAGAATAAAAAGGAATTGACAATGGAAGGTTATGGTATGCTAATTATGATAAAATCAATCTATGAAAAGATGAATTGGAAGCTTCCAGATGAAGATGCGGAAGATTTATAAAGTTGATATATATTGTAATGTCATACTTGCGAGGTGCCGTCATCTGATGGCACTGACGCTTCATCTTTCTTATTTAATTCTATGACTAGCTTGTTCATATTGATGGAAAAATTACAGGATTTTCTTAACTTAAATGAGGAGGTTCTTCTAAAATAACCATTGCCCACCTTTTTCTTGAATTCGCCTCTCACTGATTTAATAACAGGGATAAAATCTGCATCACCACTTAAAATAATAGCAATATCATAAGTGTCTTTGAATGCTCCCATTAATAAGTCATGTGCTAGATGGATATCATCCCCCTTAATATCATATCTAACTGTGCCATCCTTCCTTACTATTTTTCTCCAATCGCACAATATCACCTTGAATTTTGGAATTTTCTTTAAATCATCAAGATATTCTTTATGCTTTTCATATTTCTCTAGATTATACTCTTTGTCTAATAGGGCATTGTAATAAAAAACAGTCACAAGTTCTCTATTCCCCACTAACTCATCCACTATCTTTCTAAAACTAATTTCATAACCCTTTTCTTCTAGGTGTTTTGAACTGTGGTAAAAATTCCTTCCGTCAACAAATAGTGCAACTCTTACAATTTTTCTCTTTTTCATTGTGTATCCTTTGATTTAAACATAGAAGTAAATAAATCCTTGCCTTTTTCACTTCTTTCATACAATCTGTGTCGCTTCTCATCTGGATTTAAGCATACAACTAGATTTCTTTCCAAAAGAGAGATTATCATGTTGCTTACATGTCCAATGTTCATGCCCAGATCACTTGCAAGTTGTGTTGGTGTTTTTGGCTCATCTAAAGCCTCAAACACCTTCTTTCTATGTTCAGACCTTACAATGAAACTGTAGTCTTTCCAGTTTTTCATAGATAGAAGTGCTTATATACTATTTAATAGTTACACGAATAGTACGTGAGTAGTACACACTTGTCAAAAATAACCTATTATTAGAAAGAAACTTTAGGAAAACGACAATGCTTAAAACATTATTCAAGATAAATTTGAAATGGAAGAAATAAAAAAATTTACAGGTTTTGTAACGAGAAGCGACTCAGAAAACAGTATTTTGAACCTTAAACTAGATGAAATTCCAGATGAAGAATTTAACAAGCTGCTAACCAATTCTGATAAGATTGAAGTTAAGACAAATAAGAGGTCTATAATTGGCAATATTGTTGGCGGGAGCGATCCCACAAGACCTTTGAGATTTAAGGGTATAGAGATAAAGCCGCAACAACAATTAACTATCTTGGCTGATCAAAAACTAGAAGAAGACATTAAAAAAACAAAGGCAGAATTAATATTTAACGCCTGATTTGGTTAAATTATAAAACAAATGGGATAAAATTTTTAAGCTTTTTCTCACAGAGTATACATCTCCTAAAAACTAATATATGTTCTGACAAAGAATAAAAGAGCCCAAAATTTCTTAACTAGATGATGAAGAGAGATAATAAAAGAAGTAAAAAAGTCTATCTAAATGTTAAGGAAAGAGAGTTGTTGAAAATTCTTTTGAAAAATGGTAGGACCTCAAACTCAAAAGTTGCAAGAAAGTTGAAAGTCACTCCACAAGCAGTTGGAATGATGAGAAGAAAACTAGAATCAATTGGCATTATCAAAGATTACACTGTTGAATTAGATCTTGATCACATGGGAATAAATACCTTTGTTATCGTCTTATTTGATATGGATCCATTGCATGAAGACAAATTGATAACTCCAAACATGATTAGCTTTTGTAAGGTTATTACAAACTCTGCAACGCACATTGCATTGTATGCGTTTGAGGATTTAGATAAAATGGACGATCACTTCAAAAAATTAGAGTCAGAAAATTCAGACATTTTGAGGATAGTTGAAATGCATGTTTGTCCAACAAAAGGTGTATTGGAAAAATCATCAAGAAGTTTGTTCTATGATGCACTCAAAAACTATAGTAAGGATCAGCACTATTTGCCGCTAGACATTCCTTATCATGCACCTAGAAAAAGAAAAAAACAAAGTAGGAAACTGACATTAAACGAAAAGAAAGTACTAAAATTTTTTATCAAAGATGGCAAAATTCCATGTAGGAAAATATCAGCAAAACTAGGAGAACCAAAGATTACTGGAAATAGTATCAATAGAATAAAGATGAGATTAGAAAGGAGAAAAATAATCAAAGGATATTCTGTAAGATTAGACTACAAAAAATTAGGTATCAATGTTTTTGCATTTATCCTCATGTCAAGAAAATCTAGTTTTTTAGATGAATATGGCTGTTTGACTAAATGGGCCAGAAATTCTCCAAATGTTACCTCTTGCCTTAGGCTGAATGAAGACAATATGTACGCCTTATTTTGCGGATTCAAAAACTTGGAAGAATTGAAGAACTACTGTCATTTGTTACAAATCAAAAATAAAGACCTTTTCAAAATAAAACATATTTACATAACTTCGCCAGATGATATTATTAAGGACTCTTTAGATAATTTGTTCTTGAGTTTATTGTAATTCAATTAAGATCAAAAAACTATATAAATCAAGAATACATTTCGTTAAAATGAAAAGAGCGTTTATTGCACTACTCCTTGTATTGTTAATATTTGGGTTTGCCCAAGTTAATGCCCAAGATGATGAGATTACAGAAACTAAAAATGCTGACAGATTAGAAGATCAAAAAAATAAATTAAGAGGAGTTTTAGAGAAGGGAGTAATTTTGCCAAATCAGATATCAAATATAGCAAAAATTTTATTTCAGATTAAAGAACCAGTTTATTTAGGCAAGTTCATAGTATATTGTTGTTTCTTTTTATTAATTGTAATAATTTTATATAATATTGCAAGGTTAGCAGATTTTCCTGGTGGGAGATTTATTATTTTTTTGGTAGTTTTAATATTGACACTAATAGGTTCTGTTGGAGGAGGGCTAAGTTTAATTGGAGAATATTACATAGGCCTATTAAATAACATCGCCCTCTTTGAAAAATTGCCAATTCTTGTAGTAAGTTTAACAATTATATTATTTTTATTGGTTATGTGGATAATAGGATTACTATCAAAATTTATGGAAGGAGAGAAAGGAATGGAAGATGCTTATGCTGATGGATTAGAAGTAAACAAAAACATAACCATAATAAAAAGATTATCAAATTTTATTAGAAAAAGTTAGCGTCCTAGATCTTTTCTCATACCTTTGTTCATGCTAATCATTTCCTCTCTTGCTTGCTCAGCCTCATCTTTCTTCCTTTCTTCCTTTATTTGTTCAAGGTATTTACCGCATGCACTTTCAAGATAATAAATTAAAACCATAATGAAAAATATTACAATTCCCAATATTAATCTTACCCACTGATTTTCTGGAGATATTAACAACTTGTCAAGAAACTCAATTATAACTCTAAAAAACTGAAACTGTGCCAAAATAGTTACTATTAATAGAGAGATAAGCCATGAACTAATATTATCAAATATTTCAATATAAGAAATAATCTTTGGCAATCCAAGAAAGATAGAAAGCCATAATACTACAATAAAAAACATTTTCAAGGAAAAGGTGTAAGGAACTCCAAATAAAATCTTAGAAATTATCGACCATTCATTAAAAAATTCATCAGCACTAGAGACAAACCTATTTTTGAGTAGCATTTTCTTCCATTGTTCAGCTAGATAATCATCATCTTGGTCACGAAACTCATCAATTTTATCCTTAATTTCTGTTATTTTGCGTGGTTCACCAGTATTTTCATCAATATCAAATTTCTGGATAAGGTCTCCACCAGGAACTGAATTAAGAGGATTTGGTTGAGCAGTAGAGATGTTTAGCGTAAATAAAACTAAAAACAAGAATAGGATAAGTAAATTTAGAATTTTCATTTTTTTTCTATTAGCCATTTCCAGAGTGGAATGCAATTAATCTTTTTATTTTTTCTCCTTATTTCAGATTCATAATCCCAGGTAATAAGCAAAAGATTGTTACATCTCAACTCCTCAGACCCTTTTATTAAAGAATCTATCTCTCTTTCTTGAATCTCTTCCTTGGATCTTATATAACTAACTTGAACTAATTGTTTTATTGTGTCTCTCTCTTTAATAACAAAATCTATCTCTTTTTGTTGATGGTTTTTCCAGTAATAAACTTCTAAATTATAATTTTGTGATTTTCTTCTTTGTAGTTCAATTGCAACACTATTTTCAATTATCTTCCCCTTATTTTCTGAAAATTTAAATCCAATAAGATTAACAAGTCCTGTATCCATACAATAAATCTTTTTTGGGGCAATAAATTGTTGTTTTAATTTAAAACTAAATCTTTCTAATTCGAAAACTAGGAAAACTTCCTTAAAATAGGATATCCAATTTGAAACAGTTGAAACGTGTTTTATACCTAAAATCTCTGCCATATTTGAATAACTTATTTCACTTGAAGCATTAGACAAAAGATATCTACCCAATTGCTTCAACTCATTTATCTTCTTAATTTTATGCCTTAGTAAAATGTCTTTTGTAAGGATATCATCATAAATTTTAATTGCAGTAGTTTCTCCAAATTTATAGATCTCTGGAAATCCTCCCTTTTTTAAATAATCTTCTAGGAATTTTTTTATTTCTGATTTTTCTTGTGCTGTATATGTATTTTGAATCTTAAAATTATTATAATCTAAAAATTCCTTAAAAGAAAAAGGGAAAAGAACTATGTCTAAGTATCTTCCAGTAAGGTGGGTTGCTAGCTCTCCACTTAACAACTTTGAATTACTTCCAGTAATTATTAGTTTTTTAGTTCTGCGCAATCTATTAGCAAAAAGTTCCCATTTTTCTATATTTTGAACCTCATCCAATATAATGTACTCAACTTCACCATATAATTCATAAAAAGCCTGCAATATTTTATCTAAATCCTCTGCTTTGAGATTATAAATTCTCTCATCATCAAAATTAATGTAACCAAATTTTTTATCCTTTTCAACTAAATATGAAAAAACTGATTTACCACATCTTCTAACCCCTGTAATCACCAAAATGTTTGGGTGTAGAAGAAATTTTTTTGCTTGATCCAAGTTTTCACGCAGAATTATATTTTCTTGCTTAGCTATTTCTTCTATCTCTTGTCTCTGTTCTTTAATAACCTCTTTTATATTCATCTTATCTTTGTTTACTAATAGAAAGCTTTTATATAAAGTTTTCTATTAAAAGATTAAGAATTAGTAAAACAATTGAAAATAATTTATTAGCTAAAGGCTATACTTCAGATAAATCTCCATATAGATCTTTTAGTTGCTTCAATTTTCTCTTAGATCGGTCATGATCCTTCTTAGATGCAGTTTCATCAGCAATAATGCTATGATATTCAGCAATCTTTTCTCTTAAATTCTTTCTTTGAAGGACTCCAAGATCGTCCAGGGTATTATCAACCTCAGCTTTAGCAAAAGCGCTTCTAATAAAGCTTCCAATAGATGAATTAAAGAGCAACATAATAATCGCTAAAATGATAAAAACTATATATGCTATGAGAACACTTTTAGCAACCTTCCCCCAAGCTTCATAAATGACAACGGTAAACATAATAATATAACCAGTCCATCCCAAGAGAACTACTAAAGGACGCCTCTGAGCCGAAACGGACAAAATAAACAGAGGTATAAAAACTATTCCTGCAAGTACTGTTGCAACAAATGCTGATGAGGGGACTGTAAGTGCCGACCACATATTTTGAGGTAAAAACCTAACTCCTATGGCAGAAACAACTATTCCAGAAACAAAGTTTAGAATTCCACTACTAGAACCTTCTCCAAAAATATCTGCAGCATCTAATGTAGCTGAAACTATAATAAAAATTAAGATAAATGTAACAATCATTAAAAATTGAACATCAGCCGGTCTTGCGTCTAAATTCAATAAACCTCCAAGTAATGGCTTAAAAATAGATTTAAAAAAACCAGTTACATCATCTATAGCATCTCCAAAAGCTTGATCGGGGCTTACATTATTATTGAAAATAGAATATAATCCAACAATACCTATTAACAAAACAAAAGCTACAATAACTCCTCCAACAACTTTTGTTGCAGTGCTAGTCTGTCCTTTTTTATTTCTCAATAACACCCTTTTCATAATTAATAACAATATTAGAAGTTTATAAACTTTTTTAAACTCTAAAACCTACAAAGTTTAATGAAAAGAGAGTATGTGCTAAAGAGATATTTGTATTTGATAATCAGCTTATTTTTAATTCCTTCTGTTATCGCACAAAACAATATTGTTAGATCATTTGACTTCAATCTTGCAAAATATTGGATAAATAGGGTTATTCATGCAATATTAGGATTTCTATCACCAGTATTCGAATTAATAATAGGAGATTACAATACTTCTGAATTTTTCTTCTCTAAGATTCTGTTGTTTATACTTTTGTTTATAATTATAAAAAATGTACTAGACAGAACTCCCATTGGAGAACATAACGAAAGGATAGGTTTTATAATATCACTAATAGTTTCAATTCTTTCTATACGCTTTATTAATCAAAATAATTTCTTTGAATCAATATTTGTACAATATGGAACATTAGGCATAGCAATTACTACTGTTTTCCCAATGGTTATCTTCTTTTGGTTTATTCATAACACAAACATCGGTTCATTCGGGAGAAGAATTGCATGGATCATTTACACTACTTCCTTAACTTTAATATGGTTTTCAAAGGCACAGATACCTGCAACTGCAGATTGGATATATCTTATTACAATTTCAGCTACAATAGTATTCGTACTATTTGACAAGAAGATTCACTCATATTTTGGAATTAATCATTTTAAATCGATTTTTAAAACAAACAACGAAAATCTTATTTTAGATGAAATGGAAAAATTGGAAAAATTAGAAAGATATGGAAAAGGCCTTCCAAACTATAAGAGGAGAAAAAAAGAAATAAAAAAGAGAATAGAAGATTTATCGAGAGAGGAATAAAATGATAAACAATTATCTTTCCTATATTCTATCAACTAATTCATTGATTAATTTCTTGCTATTTCTTATAGTTTTTTATTTTACCTATATAACAACTTTCAGATTCTTCAAACAAAGAGGGGTTGCAATTACGCTTGGGCTCACAACATCTCTTATAGCAATTTTTTATATAAAACCTAGTGAATTATTTTTTATCTTTAGTGCTTATGGGCTAACTGGAGCATTTGTTTTAATATTCGCACCTTTTTTATTTTGTTTATTTTTCATTTACTCATCAAATCTTGTAAGTGGTATGAGAAAGTTATTTTTTATATTCTATGGGATTGTAACCATATTCCTATTGAATGACTATGGAAATCTTTCTCCACAAGATACAACATTTATAACGATGCTAATAATCTTATTATTAGTAATCATAATCATATTTGACAAATTTATAAAAAATAAAATTACTTTCCCAAGAAAATTAATAAACAAGCAATTCAATGATAAATAATATTTTATTTTTCTAATCTAATAACTGTAATTGCTACTTTTTCTTCTTCACTTTGAACTTTAAACATTGTATGCTCAAAAATAAAACAATCATCCAATCCTAATGCATTAAACACACTATCAATTAGAAACTTCTCTCGATTAGCAATATCTTTCTTCTTGACAGCTCCCTTTTTTGTATGCCAATTCTCATAAATTTCAACTGTAACAGAAAGCTTAACGTCCCTATACTTAAAAATAATATCCGGATCTTCTGAAAGGTAATCTTTGACTTTCTTAGTAATATATTTTCTCAATTCCTTACCTTCATTCTTTAAATAAAAACTTCCAAACTTGTTGTGGCCATAGAGATGGTTTATTGTTGGCGTCTTCCTGTCTATTACTATTTTCATCATCATTTATTAAAAGTTCAGGATATCTCTCTACTAACTGAGCATATTCTTTATGAAATTGTAAATATGACCAACCCTTATCAGTTAATCTCACTATCTTTTTATTATATTGATAGTTTCTCGTATTATCTATAATCACAAATCCTTTCCTTTTTAGTCGCCTTAATCCTTTATGTATTGTTGATACATCCGAACCCTTAGCTCTTGCTATCTCTGCATTAGTTCTCTTGCCATCTTTTATTTTTTCTAAGATTTCTTTTTGGCAATCCATCAAGTATCTAAACTTTTTTACCATTCTTTCTATTCAGATAACAAAGATCATTCTTGAATCCACATTTTCTGCAGAACCTACCAAATTGGCTTTCCTTGTATCTTGTGCTGTTGCATTTAGGACACTTCTTCATTTTGCATTTCGACCAAATCAGTTCAAATTTTATAAATAAAAAATAAAAACAAACTGACTAAATTACCTTATTTATAAAAGGCCAATCTCTCACGCCAAATACTGCTAGGACAACGCCTATTTCAGCTAGTAAAGATTGAATTGCTATGCTTGGATCCAGTGTTCCGTTCATCCATCCACCAACAGTTCCAATTATAGCAGACAATCCAACAAATGCTGCTCCCAGTTTAGTCTTTGACTGATACCATGCTTTTCCGCTGCTCATCTTTTTTGCACCTCCTTATCATTGTTAATTAAGAAATTTCCCCTCCAGTTGTTTCATTTCTGTTTTTTCCTGACTGGTATTTTTTCTTGCAAAAAAAGCCTCAACTTCCAAAACTCTAGCTTTGAGTTCTTCTTTAGTCTTCCAACTATCATTACTAATCCAATGAGAACGGCCATTGTCTAGTTTAACGTCTACTCCGTTTCCATTTTCTTTCACACTTGCAATTTTTACTTTTTTCTTTACCATCTTAAAATGCATATCCAACTGTGACGTTTATCGTCCCAACTTCATTTGCAGCCAAGGGAAGATCTGTTTCAGTGTTGGTATGATCATGATTAAACATGGTTGTAACACTGTGATTATGGCCTCCTGGTGCATTATTTGATCCGCCTGAATTGTCAGGATCATTAGAACTTCCTGTTGAGCTTGTGCCAAAAGAACTTGAAGTTGTAACAGTTACTCCTCCAGGTTGATTGGTTACTGATCCAGAAGCTCCATCATCAGTTCTGTCATATCGCAATTTTCTAACAACAACAGTAACTGCTGCCCCAGTCCTTGATTTAAATTCAACTGATTTTGTCTGATTTCCAATAGATAACATAACAGCATTATCATCTACTGGAGTATTTGCTAGATTAATGATGAGCTCACCATTTGCATCAGTATTTTGTCCAGTGAAGGACTCCATTGTAAAAACTTTTCCAGCATAGTTTGTCATTTTATTCTCATTACCCAAAACATCGTAACTGATGCTGGCCTCCCTTCTGTGCCTCCTGTTGAATCTGATGTTTGAGTTCCCGCAGTTCCAACCCCATCCCAGCCACTTGCCTGAGCAGAACTTCCACTGCCATCTCCAATTGTAATTCCATGAGTATGCGCTTTAACTTGCGATGCCTCAGTAATTCCAGAAGTTGTTGCAGCCCCTCTGATAAATCTTCCATGAGTTTCTTCAGCAGCAGAATTAAGATCAGGAATAACAGCCCCATTGTAAATAGATTCAGCATCGCTTAATGTTTGTCCATTACATTCAACCCAATTATCAGGTAATTCTGTTGTTCCATAAATAGTGTAATTTTCATTTCCATCTGGGAAAACATCAACAGTCGCACTTCCTGCCTGAGCATCAGCCCTTAAGCTGATCTGCGTTTCAGAATCAATAGTATCAACTATTGCATAAGTCCCATCAGTAGAATTATATACAACCATGCCAGTTGTTACTCCATCAGTTTGAAAGGTTGCACCTGTATCAACTAGTTTGTTTAAGGTGTCTGTAGTAGCTGTTCCAGAACTTACAGAATCAAATGTCTTATGCCAGGCAACAATACTTCCAATAGGAACTAATCCAAATTCCTGAGCAGGCCCTGAATTAATAACTTTCTCAATATCCTCAAAATAAGAAATAATCAGCTTCCCTTTTTCTGTTATTGAAACATCAACTTTGA
>CAYFMD010000005.1:0-56799 GCA_964344105.1 Candidatus Woesearchaeota archaeon
GGAGGAGAATATGCATAACCCTCCTCGTAAGCATACCAATAAGTAAATCCTCCTGCAGTAATACCTCCAATAACGCTCAACCCCACAGGACCACCCAACGCCACACTAGCGACTGCAACAGTAACAACTCCAGCAGTTTTACCAACAGTTAACCATTGGCCTTCTGGAGCTATATTAAACACAATACCATACCCATTCCTCTGATCAAGATTTAGGGTCCATTGGCTTGGATCGGGAGGGACTATAACATTATTACCAGTATTAATATAATATTCATAATCCCTAATCAATCCCTGAACACCATCAATACCAGGATACATATATTCAAAATCGGTCCTACCATTAAGGTCTCGAGTAGTCAGATAAGAATAGAACTCTAAGAATCCGATAGGCCTCATAGGCAATCTCTTCAATTCCTCATCAAAAACAATTCTATTACAAATAACTCCATAGTTTTTCTGTTCTAAATGGTCCTCACCCACAAAATTCAATTTACCCTCTCCTAACATATCATGGCATCTAACCATTTGATCTGCAAACACCTCCATTATTTCACGCCTAGTCTGACTACAGGCCTCCACTAATTCGCCTTCCTCATCATAAGGAACAACTAATTCACCTTGTTCATTTAGTGTAAACTTCAAAGGATTATTACGGTCATTAGTTAGAGGAGGTTGTTTTTGGCCAGAGATCACAACATCCTTAACATTATGATTATTCCTCTGACCAATTATCTCAATATATCTAGTATATCCATGATCATGTTTATTGAAAAGAACATATGTATCAACATTAGGAACTACTATCTCAATTCTCTCTTTTGTAACTATTCTAACATTTCTAACATGAAATATTCCTCCCCCCTCAACAATCCGGACATAACCTTCTCCATCTCCAAGAGGTTCAAACCATCGGTCCTCTATTCTAACCTCATCATTGATAATCAGACCCCCTGCATTCACATCAAAGCTATCTCTATCAATCTGATCAGCAGAAGGAGGATCAAAATTAACCCCCGGAGTTCTTCTTTCAACCTTGCAAGGAGTTATTCTAATCTTTTCAACAGGATTTTCTTTAGTTCCAGAAACATCATTACAATCCTCGCCAGAAACAGTCAAACAAATTTTTCTCGTCTTACATTCCAGTTCAATTGCTTCAGTAGCTTTTAAGGCCCCAAAATTCAAACTACTCCTTAGAACAACGGACTGCTTGCAAGCCTGCTTATCTATATCTTCCTTAAAGTCAACTTGAGATATTAAAAAGAAGATTGAGAAAACACTAGCTACCAAAATTACAACCCCTACAATGTATGCAGTTAAGATCGCTCCTTTTTTATCCATCATCATTGCCTCCAAAAAAATGAACCTATGTAAGTAGCTGCAATAAGCAATACTGCAACAAAAGCTGCCCAAAGTAATGCCCTTACAATCTTATTCACTGGAAACTCTCCTTCTTTATTTTTCATTTTATCTAAAAAGAGGAGTTAATAAAACCCCTCTCTCTGTAGCAGATGTTCGAATCTGATAAACCGATTTACTTAACCTCATAAATTCAACAATTTCCTCAGTATAAGTAGTCTCTTCAATCTCTTCTGTAAGAAAGTTGGCCCCCCCAGTATTTTTAATATTATACTTAATACCTCTAAACCTCAAATCATAATTAACCCCTATGCAAGAACTAGCTCCATCACAATTAAGATTATCACAGATACACAAACAACCAATCTTGCCAATACAAGACTGAGGGAAATCCTGGAGATTATCCGCACTTGATTCAGAAAAACTTCTCAGGAACCAGTTCTTAGCAGGACTAAAAAAAGTCTCTATTCTTCCAGGCTCTTTATTCTCGAAAGTATTATCAGCAACTTCCTTGACCTTCAACAACTGAGATTGGGCCTGCTCCAAATCAGTTCCCTCATTAACAAACAATCCATATATCTTCAGCCCTATAAATACAAGCAAAACAATCACAATTACTGTGATCACCAGGTTGACTACATGCCCTCCTAAAAACTCAATTCCCTTCTTGTTCATTCTAACCCCCAGTCGATTGCATTTTCTTTTTTGTAGCCACGAGTTCCTCTATTAATTGTATCGATAATAAAATCTACATCCCTTAATCTTGAATCTTCCTCTTCATAACTCAAAGGGACGCTAGAGCCTCCAATATAAATCTCAAAGTTTGTATCTAATGTAAAATCATCCCTATTGTGAACATAATGTCTAAGTATTTCTTGCAAGCCAGTCTCAAAGTCCATCTCCCTTAGATTGGTTAAGAGAGCATTCTGCGGAGCAGGATAGCTTGTAAATATATCTGATAAAACCAGCCTATTCCACTCTCTTTCAGGAACTGGCCAAGAACCCAAATGAAATTCCCAAGAAGAAACAATCTCTCCTGCCCGAGCACCAAATACCTGTCTAATAGGCATATAACGATAATAATAATTATCATTGTCATTAACATCAGTAGGATTTATCGCAACAACCACAAACTCAGGATTTTCTATATGAAAAACTTGATCCCATTCAACCTCTTCGACCTCTCCAAATCCAAATATAGGGATTATATCTCTCAAAATTCCAGGGCCTCCAGCAAAACTAATAGCTCCACCAACTAATATCAAAACAAACACTCCAATGAACAACGCAACAGTTTTCTTACCAATCATTTATCATCCCCCTCTCACCAATCTAGTAAGGTGTTCTATAATACCAACCCCTTTTGGGAGAAAATTATAAAAAAATACCCCTACAACAATTATGAGAATTATAATTCCTGCAATAATAAGTTCTATTGGATATTCTACTTCTAAATCTCCTCTTTTATTCATCCTCTTTTCCATTCTCATATTAATAAAATCCAATTTATATTACTTACTATCCTCCATCCAGCCCCGCCCCATCATCCCCCCACAACCCCTCTCAATGCGATACTTGCCAAAAAGCTCAATGCAACTACTGAAAGGAATGCCATAATCAAATACAACATACTACCTCTCAACAAGCTCCTTCCAATTTCATGAGTATTCCTTAACTTATCCTCTCCAGCATCAATAGTAACCAAAGCACCGGTCAAAATAAATATAATCTCTATAATATATATTCCAATAGCTATTTGCATCTGATATGGTGGAATCATATTCTCAACATTAAATAACTGAGTTATAGTCCCCAAATTACCAAGTCCAGCAATACCTGCATCTCCTCCAACATCTGTCAAAGTTTTCAACTGACTCAAAATACCAGTTATCATTGCAGTAAGTCCAACAACAATTCCTGCCAACAAAGGAGCCAAGAAAGTCATATTACTTCTCATATCACTAACAACATCAGCCAACAAATCTCTCAACCTTTCATTTATCTTCTGAATATTCCTAACATATTCAGAAATACTCATTAAACTTTGAGCTGCAACCTTCAATCCCTTCTTTGCACTCTCAACCAAAATCCTCATGCTAGTTCCAATCAAATTACTTGGATAGAAAATCAAAGCACCTCGCCTAGGATCAAATACAGCACTCTCAATGCTCATTCCCATCGATTGAATGTTTGTATTAACTATCTTAAAAAAATCACTTGTCTTCTGCCCTTTTGTAGAAGCTGCAACCTTTGCAAAAGCAATCTCTGCAGGAGTCCCATCTCCCAATCTATTTCCTAAAGTAAACAAACTACTATTGAACTCTTTCTCTAAATCTGCAGTAGCATTTCTAGACTTAATCAAATTTTTAGTCCTCATATTAAAACTAATTATAAAAAACAAACTAATAGAAAAAGGAACCAAAAACCCCATCAATAATGCAAATGCGCTAAACGGACCAACATTCTCTCCAGCTACATCAATAAATCCAAATGCATTATCTCCTAAAGCGCTCAAAAAACTAGGCAATGCAAAATCATTAGGTAATCCAATCCAGCCAGGAATTGGAGTGTATCCAAATACCAAAGGTAAAATTCCAATAAAAAATAAGGGAACGCAAATAAACCCTGCAACCCAATAAGGCTTCTTAGAAATATACTCCCCATAATTAGGATTCTTCTGTAATATATCTCCCTGACCATATCCTCCAGGACGTTTGAGCATTACTTGACTAACTAAGTAGAATACAAAGAACGGAATTATAATATTGAATCCCACAAAAACATGATAAGTTTTAACTGCTCCCCCTAATAAGGTAGAGGCTAAAGGCAATAAAGCTAATCCCAATGTTGGAAGCACAATACCTAACATGTAAAGATTTGTCAACGGACTCTTAATCGAATGTGTATACTTCAACATCCTTTCATAAACTCCATCCAAAATAACTTTCAAACTCCTCTCAAGAATCTGAACTCTCCTAGCTTCATTTGGTTCATACAAACTACTCTCAATTAAATGAAAA
Organism: Candidatus Woesearchaeota archaeon; assembly: GCA_964344105.1. Taxonomy (GTDB): domain Archaea; phylum Nanobdellota; class Nanobdellia; order Pacearchaeales; family GW2011-AR1; genus ARS1285. Next base: position 4,379 of record CAYFMD010000005.1, read on the forward strand.
CTCTCAACAAACTCTATATTACTATCCTTCCAAAAATCCAAATAATTATCCAAACTATCTTTAATACTAGAAAACCTTCCAGTCTGAACATCCCATAATATTTTCTTGAAGTCTAAAGCTAAAGGAGCCTCGATATGCTGACTAACAAAACTAATGGCTCTTTCCAAGTTACTTGTATGTTTCATATAAATTACAGTATAAAGAACAGCAGGAACCATTTGACTACTAGCCTTCAATCTCCATTTAACAGCCAACCTTCTCGGCATAGTGTAATAATAGTAAAAGACAAACATGCTCATTATTAAAATCAAGAACAAAAAGAAAAATGGAAAATCTGCTAAACTCCCTCCATCCAAAAACCAAATACCAACACTCAACAAACTTCCAAGAAACATCAACATAATAAAACTCATAACAGCAAAACCTGCAACATCTCCTGGTTCCAATTCTAAGTGTGCAATAGAAAGCTGCTTTCGAATCTTCTGATCATCTTTAGCAGAAACCCTCATCTTAATTATTCTACCAAAATTATTAACCCACCTTTCATACCTACTAAACTCAGGCAATAAATCTCTCTTAAACTTCTGATAATCCCTACTCACTCCACTAACATCCTGACGACTCTCACTATTCATCTCATTACCAATCTTCTGAGAATACTTAGCCAACACGTCTTTTACGTCCATAAACTGATATCACCTCATACTACAAAGAGAACTATAGATTATAAATTTCACTATTGAGGAGCCTCAGCAAGAACAGGAGGAGCGCCCATTACTAATTCTAAAGAAGCATCATTAACAGCTTTAAGCAATCCATGTACTTCAAAAACACTCGACCCCCTAGTTATCTCCCCCTCAGAAACAGGAGTGTCTCCATCATAAGCAGAATAAAGCAAACCCTCATTACGCTCATCCATTCTCACATAAATTCTGTCACTATTACCAAAATCATATCCCATCAAAGAAATAACGGCTAACAATATTTAAACATTTATATTCAAAATTTTCACTCACAATTAAGGGAGGGTTAATTATATGTGAGTGAAACTAAAACTTCCTACCCTTAATCTCCTTCATCAACCACTTCTGCCACATTGGGAAAACTCTATCACTAGTAGGTAATCCAACTTCATGCTGAACCTCTTGAGAAAACTGATGAAACATATTATTACTCAAACTATTAAATTCACTCTCCAAAATATCTGGCCTATTCAATTTCCCAGCAACATCTACAATCTCCTGCTTAATTTTCCCTCTCAATTCTATATTATCATTAACTGCATCCCAATTACCTGCCCATCCCTTGACATTACTAGCAATATTCTTAATTATCTCAGAATCTCCATTGATCAATTCCTCTGTAGGCTCCAAAACATCCTTATCAACATTATACCTCAACAAATCTACAAAACCTCCTTCAGCCTGAGGATCCTCATTCCAATGCTTCCTAACTTCAGACATTTGAATCATCCTCTTCTTACTCCTCAACCCATCAGTGCTCTTAACTGGATTAGCAACAACGACAATATCCGTAGCCTTAAAACTAGTAACTGGGACACCAAGATCATTTACAACCCTATCAAAAACACCATAAGGGCTAGCACCATGAATAGTTCCTGCAACCACATTAGCCAAAGCACCAACCCTCATCGCTTCATACAATGCCTTAGCCTCCAAAGACCTAACTTCGCCAACAATCAAACTACTATCTCCCAAACGCAAAGAAGTCCTAATCCCCTCATCAGCTCCAACCTCAGAACTTTCTTTCAACAAACTACTCCTAACCTTCATCCTCTGAATATCATAATTCAATTTCCTAATCGCATCAACAGGCAATTCTAATGTATCCTCAACAACAATAATCCTATACTTTGGCATAATTTCAAGCAATAAACTACCTAACAAACTTGTCTTTCCACTACTTCTCGTTCCTGCAATTAACATAGTTCTAGCACCATCAATCAAAAAACTAAACAATCCAGCAGTGTAACTAGTAAGCATCTTATTCTTAATAAAAAGGTTCAAGGTCCAAGGTTTCTCTCTAGCCCTTCTTATAGCATAAGCCAAACCTCCAGGACTCAATGGCTTCTGAATTATAGCAATTCTCGCACTAACATTTCCCAACTGCAAATCAGTATCCAATATTGGATTAGCCTCATCCAATGGCCTACCAGAAATCATTCTAAACTTAGCAGCCCAGCTATCTGCATCCTCTTTACTAGGCACAATATTTGTGACACATTCCTCAAACTCACCATGCCTCAAAAAAACAGGATTCAATGAAATAGGACTATTAAGAACAATATCCTGCAACTTGCTATCTTGCAACAAAACTTCAACCAATCCAAAACCAATAGTATGTCTAACCAAAATCTTAGCCAACATATTCAATTCATCATAATCTATCTTCAAATTCTTACTCTCAGATAACTCCCTAAGAAGATCCCTACTAACATTAAAGAAAACTTGCCGAGTCTTCTCTGGATCCGTAAACTCTTCGGCCTTAGGCTGATGCTCTATTAAAACATTTCTTGCCAAATTAATCAAGTCCTGCATATCCTCTTCCAATCCATATTCAGGAGGCATCAAATGATACATGGGCTTAGCATCCTTCTCTCTCTTCAAGATAGTTACCGTCGACTTATCAAAATCATCTCCAATAATATACTGATCTAAAATCTCAGCATCATCAGGCAAACTAGCAACTAATCTAGTAAATGTAAAATTAGGAATAATCTCAGGCCTAAAAAAATGAAAATAAATATCTCTATTATAATCGTAATCCGCCAAATAATTCTCAACTTTCTTAATTAACTCAGTATCTTTCAACAGCTTATGAAATTTCTCCAACAATCTAACATAACTCAACTGATCTATCTTCATACTCTCAGAAACCATTCCTAGCTTATTCTTCTCCTGCGAAATAAATCTCTCTAACTCTACCAAACAAGTAACCGGATCTCGCTTCAACATCATAACCAAATAGCCAACATCATTATACCTTTGACCCAAAAATTCGGTATTCAAAATAGATAACTTACTGGGACTCAAAACTTTCTCTTGCTTAGTCAAAAAAGTATAAAGATTAGCTAACTCCTGCAACATAAATGTCTCCTGAGCATTATAACTATAATTTCTCTGTTGAACCAAAACAACTCTAGAAATTCCAGGAGTCTCAATAAGAAGATCAACAACCTGATTCATAACCTCTGCATTCTCCGCAACACTAGGTACAAAATTAGCTCCCAAATAATTAACATAAAGAACCTTATTCCCAGATTCCCTCGCTATCTCATAAGCATACAACGCAGTACCAGGTTTAAATAACATATATCATCCTCCTCGAATCCCTAAGGAATTCAAGCTTATTAATATTTATCTATGATTTAGCAATCTTCCAAAGATCATCAAAAAACAAAGAAAAAGAAGTGCTAATTGATTCAGAAGCTATATGGATACAGGTAATTTCATCTCCATAGGAAAAAATAAAAACATTATCATCTATTATCATAACAGCAGAAGGAGTCAAATGAGATATCTCTCTAACCTCAGTATATCCTAATTTATTAAAAAATTTCCAATAATCAGTATTCCTATCTGAAAAAATCATTTTAGCCTTCTTTCTCAAGCCAATTCTCTCCTTATGCCATCCCCTCCAGAAATTATTATATCTAACATTCTTAGAAGAAGTAATGCCCATGATCTTGATATCTTTAGCATTCTCAAGAGCCTTATGAACGATAGGAGAGATTCCCCTAATTCCCTTAATTAAAGCCACATCATCCTCTCTTGCATCATTTTTCTTTAATAATTCAAGATCTGGTAAAACATTGCTCAACCTCTCTCTTCTTTCATGCAACCTTCTATCCTTCTCATTTAGATACTCTAAAATAGCCGAGGGATCATTTGCAATAAAATATTTAACATTATTTTCAGAAATAGACTTTACCAATCCCTTATCAACCAACTTATAAAGAGTCTCATAAATCTTCCCACCAGAAACTTTACTTTCATTAACAATTTCTCCACTCTTAGATTTGCCAATCTTCAATAAAGTAAGGTAAACCAAACTCTCATTTTGAGTTAATCCACAATCCCTAAGCAATTCTTCATACATATTACTTACCACCAAGTGGGAGGCATTATTTAAATATTAATAATATTAGTCATTACTATAAAATAACAACATTAAATAAACTAATGTAAGGAGGTAAAACAAAAAATGAAAGAAATAACAAAAAGACTAGGAATGGCTGGAATGGCAGGATTAGTATGCATAAGTTCCTTCCTAACAGGGAGACTATACGAATCAGAAAATCCAAAACCCCAACCAATAGAGGTAACCATAACCCATAGTAACACTGCAGGAAGTGATCAAAATACCTATGGAAACATAAGAATTGGGTCAGGAGAAAATGCTATTGAACTAGAAGGATTAGGAAAAATGGTTGATAGCTATAGTCCAGAAAAAACTTCAGAAATGAGCGAACAAGAGTTATCTGATAGCATGAGAGATCACATAATCAGATCAACCTCAGATGGATTTAGATACGAATATGGTAAGAAAGTGCCACTAATTGATGAAATCCCTTATGAAGTAACTGCTAAAAAAGGTTCATATGGGGGCGAAGGAGGAAACTGGGAGTGGAACACATTCCAACTTACTCCAAAATCTAGATAAATTTTAGAGCCAAAAGGCTCCATTTTATTTTTTTATTTTATTTCCATAACAAAAACAATTTAAACCTCTTAAGTCTCTTAATAATACAAAAAAGATGGCTGAAGAACAATATCAAAATCCAGTAAATTCATTACTGGCAGAGTTTGGAACGAGATTAAACGAAGTAGAAGAAAAGCAACGTTTAGTAAGAGACCGAGCACTTTTAATAGGTGAAAATCTTATATCTACAAAAGAGGAGTCAGAAAAAAAAGACTTTGATCTCAAAAGTCAGATAAATGAGATTAATCTAGAGATTAGAAATCTAAAACAGCTAGTCCATAGAATAGTCAACGAGATTCCAACTTTCGCAAGGAGATCTGAGATAGAACTTCTAGAAAGTCAATCAAAAATATTCCAACCACTGGAATTAACAACAAAAAAAGAAGTTGAATTAATGATAGAAAAAGCAATGAAAAAACAAAAAGGAGGAACAACTACGAAGTAGCATCCTTAGGAAAGCTACATCGAAGAAAACCTTAGGTTGTCTTAGATTATGGTAATGGAGCAAATTTCACAAATGAAGCAGCAGGGAATGCAGACCAAAGATATAATTCAAAATCTTAAGCAGCAAGGAATATCCCCTAAGGAGATCAATGAAGCATTATCCCAATCAGAAATAAAATCTGAAATTACAAATACTCAAGGAGTATTTCCAGGTGCACCAACGACTTCAGCAAGCCAACCTGCCCAACAAAGTCCAGCAGGTCAGCCTCCTGCACAACCAGGACAAACATCAACTCAGCAAACGCCTTCTACTGCAGAAATGCAGCCATCAATAGGACAAACAGGTATGCAACAACAAGCATCAATGGACATGCAAACTCCAGTACCTGCTATGAACCCTCAAATAAGCCAACCAGCAGTATTAGAACCTGCAACACAAGACTATTCACAATACCAAGAATATGCTCCAGAAGGAGACGCTGGCTACTATCCCGAATATTCAGGAGGAGGCGGAGGAACAGCAGACATAGAAACAATCAACGACATATCATCACAATTAATAGATGAAAAAACAAAACATTTCAAAAAAGAATTTTCAGAATTTACAGGATTCAAAAAAGATTCTCAAAATAAATTAGAAGAATTGGATCAAAGGCTAACTAAAATAGAGGATCACATTGAAGAGCTAAAAATGGCCATAATCAGAAAAATAGGAGATTATGGAGATGACATCAATAAACTTGCAAATGAAATGCAAGCAACTAGGGATTCATTTGGAAAAATAATAAACCCTCTAACTGAAAATGCAAAAATGGCAAAAGCAGTAAAAGAAGCCCAACCTAAAACTGAATCAAAACCTAAAACACAAAAATCATCAAAAGCTGACACCTTTGAGGATTACCTACGGTAATGCTCGAACCAACTATCCTTCTTTCTAAGATTACCTTCGATAAATAAAAAAATTATTTCTTAACTAAAACCCAACTCACAATAGCTGCAATTATTATTAACAAGATAGTTCCAAAAACAGTACCATCCGCGCCATATCTAATTTGTTCAACTAAACTAGTTCCCTCACCGCTTGTTATAATCAAATCTGGATGGAACACTGGATTGAAAACCTTTATAGCGGCAACTAAAAATACAATTATCAACAAAACAATTGCAACCCATCCCACCTTAGTGCCCATAGCCTTATACAGATCCTTAGATGCCATTCCACTCAAAAGCAATACTAAGAAAACACATATCAACAAAACTACAAACCAGGGAATAACAGTCCTAACATAAAGATCCAGCGAAGAGAAACTAATAAAGATTGTAGCCATAATTAATCCAACAAAAAGATTAACCCATGGAGCCTCTCCTAAAATCTTAGTCATAACCAAAATACTCCAAACTACCAAAAATACAAATAAGAAAGTTATAATTGGCATAAAGAAAAATATTCCCGAAATATCAATAGCCATCTTTAACCACTTCCCCCACCACGGTTTCCACCCATCTTATCTCCAAAGACCACTAAAGCCAAAACACCGATTACTATCAATATAGCAAACAAAGCTGGGCCTGCTCCTGCTAAATTATATCCAATTCCTCCCAACCACCAAGTGTCTCCAAGAGCTCCAAAGAGTACAAACAAGAATATAACTGCGCCAATTCCTAACCAGACCATATTACCCTTCTTCTCCCCATCACCCATCAATCCAAGAAGAATCATTGCTATCAACAAAACCGCAAGACCCATACCTGCATAAGGAAAAATGCTTGCATAAAATCCACTCACATAATCAAATTGCAAAGCCAACAAACCAAAGGCCAAAGCGATAGTCGCATTAACCCCTTTATTCTCTCCAAGAATCTTAGTCTTATCCATAATCCCATAGACTAAAGCAAATATCATTAAGAAAGGTAACACATAAGCAAAAACTCCCAGATCAGCCCACCTATTCAAAACATCTCCGATAGAATAACCAAAAAAACCACCCACTTGATAAAATACTAATCCCATGTTAACCTCTTCTTCACCTACTAAACAAATTTCTCTTTATATATATTTCTATGACTTCTTCCCGCCACTGCCCATCCTATCCCCAAACAAAACAGCAAGGATAGCAGCACCAATAGCTATTATCAAAACTAAATTAGCCCAGACCTGACTAGAGTTTGCCCCAAAGAAAAAATAATAAACAGTGTCCCAATAACCACTTATCATCAACATGAAAGTCAAAAGAGCTAAAAACAAAATACTAACTAAAGTAATCTTCCATCCTTTATGTAAGAAATCCTCGCCATGAGTCTTTCCAACTATAAACCCATACATCAACATGAAAACTAACAACAAAACCGCACTAACTGCCAAAAAAGGCATCAATAAAACAACTATCCCCCTAGGCGCTGGAAAAGCAATCAAAATCAATCCCACAACTAATCCAACCAATGCATCAACACTCTTCTTTTCCTCTCCTAGCAATTGAATCTTCTGAAGAAGTGCAAAGATTACAGTGAAAACTAAAACGAATGGTAATACATAATCCAAAAAATACGGATGCACTAAAAACGGTTCTGCCATAATATCCTCTCTTTACAATATTAAAAATAAGAACTTTATAAACATTCCGAGAACTACATCACAGGACCTTCAACATGAGTCTCTTCGTGAACAGGCTCTTCTTCAGAAAGATCTACAGTTTCCTGAACTTCAGTATTAGACTCATCCAATGGCAAACTAGCCTTACTAACAATAACTACATCTCCAATTGCTCTAACAAATTGATGTGGAATTATAACTCCTCTCGCACCACCTAAAAAACTAGCCATACTACTAACAACCTTGATTCTCCAACTCTCAACCTTATTCTCAACTAAATTACTCTCCTCAACTTCACCAAAATAATCACCCGTATCAGTATAAACCTTCTTACCAATAACATCAGTCAACTTTTTTATCTTCAGCATTCCTAGAAATACTAAAACTAATTTAAATACTTTTGCATATTCCAAAGATATAACTCGACAATAACTTTATTAAATGATTTACCCTCGATAATAAAAAGAGAATGTTAAAACCTAGAAAAAAAGTAAGGAAAGTTCATGAATATAATATAGGAGATCCAGTATTTTGGGTTTTCACAAAAAAGGAATTAGTCTGGATGTTTGTATTCATAATAATAGCTTCTTTCATTAGTTGGATCCCAATAATTCCAAACGATGATCCGATGAAGATAATCACAACACTTTTAGTCTTCACAACAATAATAACTGTTTGGATTGCTACAAAAAAATTAGTTTCTCCACATTACTCAATAAAGATAGAGCATTCTGATTGGAAGCTAATACAATGGTGGTGGTTCAAAAGAGCTTACTTCAGAAACCCATTACCACTAGGATTAATAGCACCATTCTTCCTAGCAATCTTTACGCTAGGATACCTAAAGCCATTCGCATTCTTTCAATTCGATTTTGAAAATGTGGAAGAAACAAGAATTCTAAAGAGGCACGGTCCAAGAGGATCAAGAAGAAAAGAAGTAGTTACAGAACAAGATCTAGCATATACTGCTGCTTGGGGAATGTATGCACTACTAGGATTAGCAATAATAGGATTATTAGTAAAATCATACCTACCAGTTTACGGAGCAGATCTAGCAAAATATTCTATCTTCTTTGGACTATGGAATCTATTACCCGGAAGTCAGCTAGACGGAGCAAAAATATTTTTTGGGACAACTGTACAATACACATTTATATTAATACTATACCTAATATCAACTATACTAGTGTTCATATAAAATGGAATTGAAAATTAAAAAAAAGAGTAGTCTAATTTTAGAAGATCCAATAATATTTGAAAAGCCAAAGAACTCCCAAACTATTTTTCAAGAACAATCAATAAATGAAAATCTAGCGATCCATTCTGTACAGAAACACTTATCCCTATTGAAACTTGAAGAATACTTACTAGTAATCTCATTAATAACAACTGCAGTCCTAGGAAGAATTTTACTGCAACCTTTAGCAAGCATCGAACCAATAACATTCATAGCACTCCTAGCAGGCTCATTATTTGGAATCAGAAAGGGAGCATTAGTAGGCGCTTCAAGTTGGTATCTATCAAACTTCTTCATGTTTGGAGGACAAGGACCTTGGACAATATTCCACATAGCTAATGGGCTAGTGGCAGGCGCATTAGGAGGATTACTCTTAAGAAAACCAACGGTTCTAAAATCCATAATAGCAATAACACTCTCAACCATAATCTTTGAATTATCAATTAACATAATGTCAGGGTTATTATTCTATGGGTTAATAGCTTCATTCATAACCGCAATCCCATTTGCTATAACTCATTTAATATCTAATATATTGTTATCAACAACACTTCCAAAATCGAGGACAATAATACTTAAAAAAGGAAAACTAGATACTAAACATATGTATCAAAATCTTTTAAAAAAATTAAAACAAAAAAGAGCTCAAACTAATGAACTATAAACTATATTTAATTCTAATAACAATTCTTGTAATCCCTTTTGTTGCAGCAGATAATGTAGGTGTTGTAATAGATTTCCCAGATGGATCAAAACATATAGAATGCTTAGAAGCGGATGAAAGTGATTCTGGTTATGAACTACTAAACAAATTATCCCTATCAACATTATGGGCAGGGCCAGGATCTTTTGGGCATCAACTTTGCCAAGTAAACGGAATAGGAGATCAGTTAGCAGGAAATGCATGTTCATTCTCAGGAGAATACTGGAGATTCTTAAGTTTAATAGATAATAGTTGGGAATACCTCCCAGTAGGATTTGACGGAGGATCTTCTTGTTGGAACAATGATCTATCTTCTTTCGACGGCCATTACTGTGCAACTGAAGGAGATGTAATTGCATTAAGCTATGGAGAATTCGCAGATCCGCGACCAACAACCTACAGCTTCAACGAAATATGCAGTCCAATTGAAGCTACAGAGATAAAAGTTTATGTAGATGGTAAAAGAGAATCTGATGTAGATGAAGATGGAGGAGACATCGAAGCAGAGCCTGGATCAGAAATAGAATTTAGAATAGAATTAGAAAACACATATGAGTTTGACGAGGATCTAGAAATAGAAAACGTAGAAGCTGAAATAACTATAATTGACATAGATGACGGATCTGATCTAGAAGAAAATGCTGATTTCAAAGATCTGGAAGTCAATGAAGATGAAAAAGAGTCTATAAAAATAAAAATTCCTTTGGTCCTAGAAGAAGATGATTACAAAATCGAACTAAAAATAACCGGTGAATCAGATAATATTGATCAAGAAACAACTATCATCTACGATCTCAATATAGATAAGGAGAAACACGATCTAGATTTTTCTAAACTTATTTTAGATGAAGAATCAGTTTGCCCAAATACAAATAATGTACTGTCATTAGAGGTTTCAAACACTGGTGAGAAAGACCAGCATGATGTAAGACTCTCGATAAGGAGCTCAGACCTAGAGATAGACTTCTCAGATAGATTTGATATAGACGAAGGAGATCCTGATGAAAAATATAGAAAGCAAATCCCATTTAAAATACCAGATCTTTCCCCAGGAGAATATAAGATAAATCTAAATCTAGATTACTCAGAAATAACAAGAGAAGATATATCCCTAACCGTAAAAGATTGTAACCAAGCACCAATAACTGGAAACGCAATAAATGAAAACATAATAACCCCTACAAAAACACAGGCTACACCAAACAACCAAGCCCTACAAACTCAAACCTTCTTACAAAACTACGCAATCCTAATTTTACTAGCAGTATTCTTACTATTCTTAATTGTAGCAATTGTATACATAATTTCTATTCTGTAATAGAATTTAATAACATCAATCTTCTTAGACTAACATGCCACATGAAGTACTTTCAAAAATACAGCCAAGAGAATATCAACAGAAAATATTCGAATCTTGCAAAGAAAAAAACTGCTTAGTTGTACTTCCAACTGGAGTTGGTAAAACCCTCATAGCATTAATGCTATCAATTTATACACAAAAACAATTTCCTGCAACAAAAACATTATTCCTAGCACCAACAAGACCATTAGCAGAACAGCATTTAGCATATTTTGAAAAGCACTTACCAGAACTATTTGCAGAAATGGCATTATTCACTGGAAAAACCCCTGCAGAAAAAAGAAGAAAAATTTGGGAAACTTCAGATATAATTTTCTCAACTCCCCAATGCATAAGTAACGATCTGAAAAACGAGTTATATTCACTAGAAGAGGTCTCACTATTAATAGAAGATGAATGCCATAGATGCCTAAAGAATTACGCCTACACATATATAGCTGAAATCTATAAAGAGCAAGCAAAGAACCAAAAAATATTGGGGCTAACTGCCAGCCCTGGGACAGAAACAGAAAAGATAAAACAAATAGCAACCAATCTTGGAATAGAATCTATAGAACTAAGGACGAGAGAGTCAGATGATGTTAAAGAATACCTACAAGATCTAGAATTCAATGTTATTAGACTTGAATTCCCAGATGAATTCAAAGAGATAGATAAATTAGTAAAATCCGTCTATGATAAAAAGGTCTTAGAATTAAAAAATAGAAAACTGTTATTTGGGCCCCCAACAAAAACCAATATCATAAAATTGCAGCAAGCTATAATGGCAAACAGACCTGGTCCAAGAGATTTCAACAGACTAGTTGGAGCAAGCGTAGCAGCACAAGCAATAAAAATTGCACATTTAGTAGAGCTAATAGAAACACAAACACTCTATACCGCATCTAACTACATAAGAAACATCTATGAACAAGCGGCAGCGAAAAAATCAAAAGCGGTTCAAAGAATTGTAAAAGACAAGGAATTCAACCTTGCTTCCATAAAAATTAATGAACTTCTAGCAAAAGATGCCGAACATCCAAAACTCCTCCAGCTAATCTCATTAATGGAAGAATCTATAGAGGAAAATCCAAAATACAAAACAATAATATTCTCACAATTTAGAGATACTGTAGTAAAAATAGCAGAAGAACTAAACAAAATCCCAAATCTAAAAGCAAAAACTTTTGTCGGACAAGCAAAAAAACAAGGAAGCGGGCTATCACAAAAAGAACAACAAGCAATTATGGATGAATTCAGAGCTGGAGAAATAAATGTTATCTGTGCAACATCCATAGCAGAGGAAGGACTAGATATCCCAGAAGTAAACTCTGTAATATTCTATGAACCCATCCCGAGTGCCATAAGATCTATCCAAAGAAGAGGAAGAACCGCAAGATTAATGAAAGGAAAATCTATAATCCTAGTAACATTAGATACATTAGATGAAATATTCTACTATACGTCAATGTCAAGAGAAAAAAGAATGTACAAATCTATAGAATCTGTAAAAGAAGATCTAGATTCTGGAAAAACATTAAAACTCAGAAAGAAAAGAGAACAAAAGACGCTCTTTTAACTTTCCATCCATCCTCTAAGGGAGGGTGGGAGGGTTAGAAGATTATGGATGGAAAAAATGATACACAATATTTTCAAATCAAAAACAAAAAAGGCAAAACCGAAGCCAACCCAGTTAATAATAGCAGACATCCATGAAAAAAATTCCCTAGTAATATCAGAACTACATAAATCAACTCAAGTAAGGCTAGAAGTAAAGGCGCTAAAGATAGCAGATTACATAATCAATGATATAGCCATTGAAAGAAAAACAATTTCAGATCTGATAAGTTCTATGATAAACAAACGTTTAATTCAACAACTAAAAAATATGGAGAGTTACAAAAAGTCATTATTAATTATTGAAGGAGATCTAGATGAAACTATTAACCAAGAGAACAACATATCTAAAGCACTAAGAGGCCTCTTAGTATCTATCTCAACTAACTCACAAACATCAATAATACAAACACAAGATTACGAAGACACCGCGAAATATCTAATAACTCTAGCAAAGCAACAACTAAAACCTAAACAAGAAATTTCATTACATTCAAGAATTCCAAAAACAAAAAAGGAACAAAAGCAATATGTCTTAGAATCCTTCCCAAACGTAGGACCTACCAAAGCCAAACAACTTATAAAAAAATTCAAAACCATAAAAGATACAATAAACGCGTCAGAAGAAGAATTGCAAGAAATTCTAAAAAACAGAGCCAAGGATTTCAAAGATCTTACCGAAATTTAGCTTTTGCCATAAAGAATTACTAAATTATCAACATCTACATTCCAAACTCCGTTTCCAGACAATCCGCTTCCCCCAGTAATAACGCCCTTCATCACCCTTGCAGAGTCATAACCACATCTCTGCAACTCCATTAATGCCCAGGGACCATATTTCCCATAAAGATTAACAGTGTGTATTTCTCTCGCATGAGAACCATTAGCATAATCCATTATCCCCTTACGGATAAGGGTAGCGGCACTAGACCCCTCCAATTCTGGTTCTACAACTTGACTTAAATCATCTGCCATCCTAAAAGCAAATACTTAAATTTCACTTATAAAGATCGGCCATCTCCAATAAATATTTTCCAGAACAAAAGTTATTTAAATCTAGCTTAACTTTCCAAGTTATATTTTATACCAGGTTGCCACAGATCTATAGAGAAAAAGCCTGTAATCAATTCTATCTAAAAAAATTCTTAATATAATTTCCAAATTTCTTTAAATTAACAGATTTAAAAAACTCTATAACACTCTTCGCCCCTACACTTGACAAACCATCAGGCAACACCACCTCAAACTCTTCAGAAGCCATTTGTACTCCTCCATCATATTCTGCAATCATGAACAGCTTACAGGTTCCCTGTTCTGAGGTAAAAGGAATATCAAAAGATTTTGAATATTCTTCCCTATTGCTAACCAAAAACTCCCCTTCTTCAGTAGAAACCAATTTCCCATTAGAATCATAAATCTGATAAATTGTCTTAACTTGCCCCTCCTTACTATCTGCTAGAACATCCAATAGAATACTCAACTCCACCTCCTCTCCTGGATAAACAGTCTTAGATTCTTCTGAAATCTTAATCCCAAGATTAAAAAATGATTCAGAAATTGTCTCTTTAATAGATTCTCCTTTCTTCCAAACACCCTTACTTCCAAGCCCAGTAATACTCTCAAGAATAGCAACATCCACTTTAACAGAAATTTCAGCATCTCTTCTATTTCCAAGAGTATCATTAACACTAATGTTCAACCAATGAATTTTATCACTACCCAATCCGGTAACATTAGTCAACACTCCCTCAGAATCATCACTAATTTCCGAATTGCTATCGCTAGAATCATCAGATTCCCCATTTTCTTGAGCTAATTCTGAATTCTCAATCTGTTCGCTAGTCTCCTCTTCACTACCAGTTTCAATTTCACTACCTACACCCTCTTCTAAATTCTCAACAACACTTGAAACACTACCGGAACTTTCTTCATCAACAACAAAATCATCTTCTACATTATCTTCCAACTCAGAGCCCTCTTCTTCAGGTACCTGTATAGAATCTACAGGTTCTGTCTCGCTACCACTTTCCTCATTACCATCTACTACCAATTCATCAACTTCCTCCACTACAACAATTTCCTCATTCTCTTCAACAATCTCCTCATCTAAAATTTCAACATCACCTACTTCATCTTTAACCTCTTCCAAATTCTCACTCTCTTCCAAAAACAATTCCAAACTACCAATCTCAACATCTGCCTCCAATTCCAATAAAGGTTTCTCAAACCTAATGCTATATCCACTATCAATAAGGTCCTGAAAACTCATTAAACTATCATCTATCAACAAGCTACTAGAATCATAAATTTCCAAGGAGTTATCAGAAGTAATATCAATCTTAGCCAACAGCTTATAATCTTGTAATTCAACACTATACGCCCATTTGTAATCTACATTGGCCTCCTCAGCAAGTTCCTCATAGACCTCTATCTCAAAATCTTCATCTCCTATCTCTAAGACACTTAAATCCTCAATCTTATCAATCTCGCTATCTTCAATCTCTTCCGCTTTATCTTGAATATCTGCCAAATTAACTCCTTCTAAATCTTCCGCCTCAAGATCACTAACACTAACTTCACTATCTACCCCTACCACTCTCCCAACTAACCCAAACAATCTAACCATGTTTCCAGTAATTCCCGTATTTTCCTCCAAAAGGTCATTTTCTTCAACAAAGTTCTCTTCTTCTTGAAATTCATTCTCTGCATCCTCTGTTCCCTCTCCTAAATCTTCACCCACGTTGTTATCTTCTTCAACAACTTCATCAAGATCTTCCTGATTTTCATCTACATCTGAATCAATTTCTTCATCAGATCCCTCAGCTTCACTAACTCCTGTTGTTATACCAATGCTCCCAAAGCCGTCATTAACCTCTTCTTCAGAAACTTCCTCTATAGAAGAATCTTCTTGGATATCAATTTCATCGCTAACAATACTCTCTTGCAGAATTTCCTCTTCCACACCATATCCACTCTCAATATCGTTATCTATTCCAGGCAAAACATCCTCTTCAACAACAATATCCACAATCTCTTCAACAAACTGATCATAATCAAGCAGCTCAAAATACAGTCGAATATTGCTACTCCCATAACTAAAATCCATCCTTTCATTCTTATTATCACTAACAATTGAATCGCCTAATTTTTGAGGCTCTTTAATTTCCAATATGATACCCTCTTCTTCAAAAGACTCTTCAACAACCTCTTCTTCCGCCAAATTATTAACAACCATTCCTGTCAATGAAAAACCGCCAGAAAAACTTAATTTTTCAAAAGAATCAACCACATTACCAGTAATTCCATTATCAATACTAAAAGCAACACTGAAGACAAGCAGAGTAGATATCAAAAATAAACCAAACAATAAATTTTTATTGAATTTCATTTACCATCCTCCTTCAGAAAATACAATTTTGCTCTTCCAACATCCTTGCTTTCTATAACTTTCAAATCAACCAAACAACGCAAATAGCCCATCAAAATAGCCCTATTAGGTTTTTCTTCAAGTTGTTTGGCTATCTCCTCCCTAGTACAAAAACCACTCTTCTTTAAAATATCAACAATCTCTTTTTTCATAGTATACTATCAAATGTACTTTTTGTTGTACTTTTTGTTGTACTTTTTAATACATCAATAAGTACACTATAAAATCATCCTATTTAAACTTTAGCTAACATGGCACCAAGTAATCTTGCCCCTAAATTTACAGAAATTCCATTAAAGTCCTTATTAGGATTAACATTAACAACACCTGCTCCTCTAAAATTTCCCAACAATTTCAGCCTTCTAGCAAAGTACAAAACATCATTACTACTCAATCCGCCACTTTCCAATCCGTTAACACCAGGACAAAAAGCAGGATCAACAACATTCATACTAAAATTAACATAAAATCCCCTGCTATCTTTCAATCTCTCCATAATCATATCACAAACTCCATTCAGATCCTCATTCAAAACATCCATTCTTATCAAACTTATCTCCTCTTCTTTAATAAACTTCAATTCATCTTGAGAATAATTCCTACACCCGACTAAAATAATTCTTCGACCATTAAACCCATTCTCCACTAACTTCCTAACCCCTCCTCCTTCTTGACATTGACTAGAAGCATCAAAAACAACAACCATCCCTCCAACAATCTGCTCAAAACTTCTAATTAGACTATAATTTATGCTATTATCTCCCCCAATAAAAAAAGCTCTATCATTCATCTCAAAAATCTCCTTCCCATTCTCAAAAATCAAATGATTAGCCTCTTCAAAATTATCTAAATCCACATGAATCTCCTCCAAATTCATTTTATCAACATCAACACCCTTCACATTACGTAATTCTTTCATAATTTCAACAGGAGCTAACTCGCTACCTTCATTTTCTTTTTCAGTTAACCTAATCCTAACAAGCTGCATAACTAGATTAAAATAAGCTATTATTTAATAGTTCTCCTCGACCAAAATGTATATAAACAAGATTTCCCTGTGCATCATATGATAAGAATGGATTTAATCCATTCATGAAGAGAGGAAAAGGAGGTTAATATGGCAAACACACAGAAAACATTTGCAACTGTTTTAGGTATTGTACTACTAGTTGTAGGACTAGCAGGGTTTGTTGGCGGAGGCCTAGGAATTGTAAGAGACGGTATCTTTGGTACTAATGCACTTCATGATGTTCTTCATATCATTGCAGGAGTATGGGGTATCTGGATCGGTACAAAAGGAATGGGCTACGGTTACAACAAATGGATTGGTTGGATCGCAATCGTACTAGCTGTTCTAGGATTCATTCCAGGAATAAGCGGAATGCTAACAACTTATCTTAACGTAAATACCAACATAACAATACTGCACGCAGTAATTGGTATAGTTGCTCTTTGGGTCTACCACAAAGGTAGCAGATAAACTTAAATACTTTTTTTTATTTTTCTTATTTATGTATAAAATCTTCAATGATTTTATAGAGACAGAGAAAACAGATACTTATTTAAATTAATAATCTGTTTTATCTGTATGTTTCAGAAAAAATCAATATATTCTCTAGGAGTCTTATTTTTATTAGTGGGATTGCTATGGCTTTATTCAGGACATTTAATCCATGCCCTTCCCTCGGAAAACCACATGGATAAAGAAATGAATCATGAAGATTCTATGGATCATTCAAATCACGATATGAATCTAGGATTATCATTATTAGGAGTAATTCCAACACTAATAGGATTTTACTTAATTGATAAACACAATAGAAGTCTAGGCAGGCACTAAAGCAACAAAACTATTTCCTTTTAACTTACTCAATTCTCTAACCTGGCTTAACTTAACCTTGCTTACATTCTCCTCATAATTATAATAATTAGTGGCATCTCCTCCCAGCTCCTCTTGCAACAAATCAAACATCGTACTATCTGACTTCTCCTTGCTAATCTCTCTTAATCCAATCAATCTCTCCTTAGCTTCATTCAAATCACTAAGCTTCAGATCCTTCAACTTCTTAATCTCTCTAAGAACTATCTTCTTAACTTCCTGAACTTTATCTTTTGTAGTTCCAACATAAATGATCTCATAACTATAATCCTTAGATTGTTCCAAGTTACTCTTAACAGAATAACATAAACCTCTTTTCTCTCTTACTTCTTGAAATAATCTGCTACTCATACCTCCTCCCAATATTCCATCAAAAACCTCTGCAGCATATCTATCCTTATCATTCAACTTAGGCATATGAAATCCTATAACCTCATGGGCCTGATCTATCCCTCGTCTCTTAAAAACTTGCTCACCATTTCTTAAGGTAATATCCATATCCCTAATTTCCTTTTTGGTTTTAGGAAACTTCTTAGCCTCTTTCAGAACTGCATCCCAACCAACATCCCCTACAACACTAAAAATCATATTATTGCTTGCATAAATGCTATTGTATAGCCTAACAACCTTGTCTCTACTCAGCCCACTAACCGTCTTCTGAGTTCCTGCAATGGACATGCTAAACGGTCCCCCATACAACATCTCTTTAATTTTTTCTAAAACAAAAGTACTAGGATTATCATTATACATTTTTATTTCCTCAAGAATAACTTTCCTTTCCCTTTCAAGAGGAGCCTTCTGGAACAAAGGACTTGTAACAAGGTCTCTTCCAATATCAGCGCTTAATGAAAAATGCTTACTAGGCATTTTATTCCAAAAACAAGTTATCTCCTCTCCAGTAAACGCATTCAAAATTCCACCCTTACTCTCAACACCCTGTGCAATCTCATTAACCGTCCTTTTCTTAGTCCCCTTAAAGACCAAGTGTTCAATAAAATGGCTTATCCCCTTAATATCTTCTGTCTCATACTGAGCTCCAAATCTAACACTGCTTGCAGTAGCAACAACTGGAATCTTCCTTTTCTCATGAATAACTGTCAATCCATTATCCAAAACTTTACGGTGAAACTCTACCCCTTTTACCATATAATTATAACAAAGAAAATTGCCTTATTAAATCCTTGTTCCTAACTTCTGGATGAAATAAAACTCCAAAAATATTTTTCTTCCTATGCTTAACCGCCTGACTTACTTTGTCTCCAGAAAAAACATCAAAATCCAATCCA
The DNA here is from genome assembly GCA_964344105.1 of Candidatus Woesearchaeota archaeon. GTDB lineage: Archaea > Nanobdellota > Nanobdellia > Pacearchaeales > GW2011-AR1 > ARS1285. The sequence goes on from CAYFMD010000005.1 coordinate 23,623, forward strand.
GAAAAATCAACATAGTTATTATGCAAGTGATAAACCTCATTTAATCCCCTCAATCCAAGAAAATTTTTCTTAAAATCCTCCTTAAAATATCCAATCTCATTTTTTTTCTTTAATTTTCCACCAAAAACCAATCCAATTAATTGCATTCCCCCACAAATTCCTAAAATAGGCTTATCAAATTCCAAAAGCCACTTAAACTTCTCAACAGAATCAAAAAACTCACCATCATAAAGCGTAGTTCCACAAATTATAACGCCATCACACCTTTCCAAATCTTTCTTCTTCAAACAATCATAACTCCTAACAAATCCCTTAACTTTATTTTTAATCAAAACATCTCCAACTGGTTTAACAAACTCATAAAATCCTAATTTCTCTTTACAAATATCAATCAACAATACATTTTTCATTTAACATTCACCTCCATCCTCCAGCTATTACCCTCACCAACTATCTTCCCACCATCAACATTCAACTTTTTCTTAAACAAAGGGCAGTTAATCACAAAACTCTCAAACTCGCCACCCTCTCCTGCAACATTTATTCCATTTCTCTCACTAATTTTTTCAATATCCTTAACAAACTTCCTATCAATCTTTCTGCCTAGCCAGTTTTTATCCAATCCATCTGCAAAAACCCCAACCAAAATAACTTCAAACTTATTTTTTATCAAGTCGTCCAACAATTCACTTTGATCTTTCTGCCAAAGAGGATTAAAACATTCAACATTCAGCTTATTACATATCTTTTCAACCCGGCTAGCCTGATAAACACTCTCTACAGCACCCGTCACAATTCCTTCAACTCCAAAATCCTTAATAGCTCTAGCAATCGCCTTCTCTAAATCAACTAACTCTTTTTCCTTCACACCCTTTGTTTTTACAACAACTAAAGGAACATTCATAGCTTGAGCCTGTTTCTCAACTTTTCTAATTGAAGGTGTATGAAACATATAACTATCCTCATTTTGACTAACAATACTAATCAAACATCCAATATCATAACCACATTTCTTAGCCAAAAAGGCAGCATACATACTATCCTTCCCGCCAGAAAACAAAACTCCTAATTTCTTTCCCATTTCTATAAAAACAAAAACCAAAATTTAAACCTATGCTTCAGCAGGATTAAAACTATCTAACTGATGCCTATAAGAATCCAATTGATCAGACCCACTTCCCCGATAAAATGCAAGATGATCTGTATAAACCCTATCAAATTCCGCAATCCAATCCACTCTCTCAACAGGATATTGGCTAAAAAGAGTCCTCATACCTTGATGAACATAATTAACATCTCCTCTAATTAACTCATCTAAAGGAGTTTCATGCCTGCCAAGAAAATCCCTTTTAGGCCATATTAAAGAACTACCAAAATCCAATATTTTAGCATCAGCATGATTTCCTTGAATCTTCATCCTCACCTCATCATACCAATTATGAGCATCATAAATAACATTGCAACCATGCATAACTGCAAATAAATGACCTGTACAAGCTGCAATATCCATGGGATGCATACTAAAAGGATCTCTATAATCTATATTAGGAGCATTAGGGGAATCAATCTTTATCATTAATTCCTCAACAAAAGAACGCCTTCCTGCCGAAAAAATTTCCGGGCCAATAAAACCTGAAAAAGCCTCCATAACTGGTTTTTCATGGCCACCTTGATATGGCTTAACTGAATATCCAACCCCTCTAGCTTTATCAATAACACAATATCTCATCCCCCTTTCTCCCATCCCAGGCAAGGGCTGAATGATAACATTTTCAGGACTAGAAGCTTCAATCCTATCCAATAGAAAAGGGCTCTCTGCAACCATAGAAGCAAAATCTTCCCTATACATACTAACAGAATCTAAACCTTCCCAAGTTACCCTTCCCTCTATAGTCGGATAATGAATCTCAAAAGGATGATCAGAATCCCTTATCATAAAATAAAAATGATCATCAAAACCATGTTCACCAAAATATCCCCATACCACATCCCTTGTATCTGGTTCATTACCATAAATATTATTCATAAAAATATGAAAATCTCTATATCCCCTCCTACCTTCTGGAGATTCCTCTAAAAACCTCTGTGCTGCAACCTCAAAAACTTCTTCAAAATTCATAAAACTGCAATAAAATATCTACTTATAAACATTACCCTAATCAAAATATTTTAAAACAATCACTAATTAATATCAATATGCCAATAAACGCACACCCAGAATACATAGAAGCTGAAAGTAAGTTCCATGCAGCAGGAACTGACGAAGAAAAGATAGCAGCACTAGAAGAAATGATGAAACACATGCCAACCCACAAAGGTGCTGAGAATCTTAGGAAGAATATTAGAACAAGATACAAAAAATTAAAAGCAGAGTCAGCAAGAAAGGCAAAGAAATCTGGGAAAAAAGGAATAAAAAAAGGAGAAATGCAAGCAGTTCTTTTAGGACTAACAAATTCCGGAAAATCATCAATACTAAAAGCTATAACAAATGCAGATCCAAAAATTGCAAGTTATGGATTCACAACAAACGAACCATTACAAGGATCACTAAACTTTCAAGGGTGTAATATCCAAATTATTGATATGCCTCCAATTGCTAGCGAAGGATTCGACAAATCATTAGTAAATTCAGCAGACACAATTATAATTGTAATAGAAAAATTACACGAAATAAAAATAATACAGGATTTTTTCAAAAAATTAAATGAAAAAGCAAACCAAATCGTAGTGTTCAACAAAATTGATCAGCATGATGAACAAACTAAAAGAAAAATAGAGGCCACACTAAAAACAAAAAAGCATAACTATGTTCTTGTTTCTACAAAAACCGACGAGGGAATAGATGAACTAAAAGAAAAAATCTTAGATTCATTTAATGTAATAAGGGTCTACACAAGACACCCTGGAACAAAACAAGATAACGTTCCAGTAGTCCTAGATCCCAATTCAACACTAAAAGATGTTGCAGAAAAAGTTCTTCATGGATTCTCAAAAAAAGTAAAATATGCCAAAATAACAGGTCCATCAAGCAAATTCAAAGGCCAAAGAGTTGGATTAAAACATATAGTAAAGGATCGTGATGTAGTTGAATTTTTTACGGACTAACTTTAGCATCAATCCCATTTGAATTCAAAATAGTAATATAAGTATGAGCCATATCTACCGGATCACCATTAGAATCTACAACAGTATCAAAAGGAACATATTCAGAAGACCTTTCTCCTTGAAATCTTTCATAAAAAAATTCATCCATCCTGCCTATAAGCCTTATCACTCAATTTTTTTAACTTACCTCTATCTAACTTACCCAAAATATTATTCAACTCTTTTGCCAAAGCGATCTTCAAATCCATTGGATGCAATTTCTTACTAACAAAATCCTTCTCCAAACTTTCATAATCAGAATACTCAACATTACCTCCAAACTTATCTGGTCTCTCAACTCTAAACTTTTCTTTATTATCTCCTTTAATCACCATCATAATATATTTTATAAACTCCATCACACCATTATCAAGATCTCCCTCTAAACAATCCGCCTTGTTTATTTTTTTCTTAACAGTTTCCTCATCATCCAAAAAATCAATCTTAGTATTAGGATCGCTTGCACTCATCTTCTTTCCAACCAGCCCTCTTAAAATTGGAGTCATCATTTCGATTCTAGGTTTATATCCAATCTTAGGATGCTGTTCTCTAGCCATTACAAAAATCTTCCTTTGATCTCTCCCTCCTAACTGCATATCCACCTTCAGATACTCTTCATCCAATGCCTGCATTAAAGGATAAATCAATCCAGCCAATTTTGGATTATCTCCTAGTTTAACAACCTCACTAGCAGCCTTATTAGCATCATGAACAGAAACATTAGTAGCCATTCTCAATAAATCTTTCATATAATTTCCTTTCAATTCAAAATCACTTCCCTTAACAAATTCCATATTTTTAGGGTTCCCCCCAATTGCCTTAATCACTCCAGGAATTATTTCTGAATAATACTTATATCTATCTTCCAAAACATCATAAGGAGTCCCATCCAATAATGCATGTAAATCAGCTAACAAAACCTTGACCTTAAACCCAGCTCTAAGCAAGTCATTTAGCTTCAAAATCCAAATTAAATAACCTACATGAGGTCTTCCTGTAGGAGCAGTCCCAATATAAACACTTGGCTTTTTCTTACCCCTCAACAACTTCTTAAGATCATCTTCACCAATAATCTCAGCAGTATTTCTAGAAACCAACTCGAATTTATCCATAACCTAAAAAACAAAAATTCTTTAATAAATCTTTCTAAATATCTTCATGAGAGTAACAAGACTAACACTATCAATTTCCCTACTAGGAACAATTATCTTACTAATTCTAACAAACACACTACCTGCAACAGAACTAGAAATAGAACAAATAACTATAAACCATTTGAACAAAAAAATAACAACAGATGGGACAATAACAAAAACTAATCGCCATCCAAATTTCCAAATAGTAACAATAACAAAAAACTCTTACTCAATAGATATCTTACTAGATCAAAAGACAAATCTAACTAATCAATCAATAATAGTAACAGGAAGATTAGAAAAATATAAAGATAGATTGCAGATTAGAGCTGATGAAATTAAGCTGTAATAGCTTCCACAGTTGACATTTCCCCGCCCCTTCTAAATTCATCCCTTATACCAGCCAAAGCCTGAAATCCCCAACCATCTCCATAAAGATCCCTGCCCCATATAACCAATCCAGCCAAACCAGTAGGAACATATTGATTGGCCAATGAAACAACATGATGCATCAATGGATCAGGATTAGAACAAATAGGCTCTTTAGTACCCTCATGTTCATTCCTAGTCCCCTTAAGTTGCCTTGTAGTTCTATCAAGTCTCATCGCATAAAGCGGTTGAATGTATCCAGTCTTAGGTTCCCTTAAAACTGCTAAAGGAGAAGGGCTCCCTATTAAATATCTACCAGGATGTTCAACATTTCCATCTCTCTTGATTAACTCTTCCCCAGTCTCCCTAATAACATTATCTAAACTATCCTCTCCAGGATTTATCGCTCCACCAATAGTATGCCTGTCTCCCCCATAAGTTGCAAGCCCCCTCTCCCTTATATCTACCCACAAAAACCCATTCCTATCAATAGGAATTGCATTAGCAGTCAAAACAGGTGCACCTGCCGCATGTCTAGGATTATCATGAATCTTACTTCTAACATAATCAGCATCACAATAAGTATTATTTACAACATCCAAAACAACAGTATGTCCTTCTTGCCTACTATCCACAACCCATAATTGATCATCATTCCTACCATTATTTCTAGAAATATCATTTTTTTTCTTAGTAAGATAGGCTTTTTCACCACTTGTAAAATAATTACCATCGGTTATACTACCACCAACATGATTCAACTCAACCCACCTATAACTATGGTGCATAACCTCTGATTGACCTTGAAAAACTTCATTCATTTCTGCATAAAAGTCTACCATACTAAAAAATCCAAATAGCTTATCCTTTTAAAGATTACTATACCTTCCACTTCCCATTCTCTTGGATCACCTTTCCATCCAAAACTATCTTAGCCTTCTTCATATTCTTAACAATGTCTACATGAATAGCCGAATCGTTCCCACCACCATTCATCTTATATGCCATTCCCAAAGCCAAATGAATAGTGCAATCCAACTTCTCATCAAATAACAAATCATTCGTATATTTCTTAATTCCAGGATTACATCCAACTCCAAACTCTCCAACAAAACTAGCATTCTCATCAGTACTCAACAATTCTTTCAAAAATTCCTCTCCAGATTCAGCACTATACTCAACAACCTTACCTTTCTCAAACTTCAACTTTACTCCTGAAATAACATTTCCATTAACAACTCTAGGATAATCAAAATTTATCCATCCTTCAAGGCTTTCTCTAACCGGAGCCATAAATACCTCTCCCCCTGGCATGTTCTCTTCTCCCTTATCTGGAACACAATTCTTTCCTTTAATAGAAAACTTAAGATCAACTCCTTCTCCAATCAAATGCACCTTACTACCCTTCTCAAAAACCTTGCAAAGTTTATCCATCCTCTTACCAAACTTCTTCCAATCAATCAAACAAGCGCTAAATACAAAATTTTCATAATCATTCAAAGACATGCCAGCCTCTTGTGCTAAAGCAGTGCAAGGAAAGCCAATAGTAACTCTCTTCATCCAACCCTCCTTCTTATCAGCAGAATTCACAATATGATCTCCAATAGGTCTCAACACCTTCTTTCTAGCCATAATCTTCTTAGGATCCGCATCACTCAACTCCCTAGTGTTTGAAGTAGTATTAATCCCAACATAATACTGGCAACTCTTTATAGTATCCATCCTAATCTGTGGAAATCTCTCCAGCTGCTCTTTATTAGCATGCTTATAGAAAAAATCAGTAGTTCCATTCAACCTTAAATCAACAATAGGATGAGCTCCTTGTAAAATAACTTCTTTATACAACTCCAAAACAAATTCTCTTGCTTCCTCCCCACCTGAAATCATAACATTAGTCCCAGGTTTAACTTCTAAAGAATATCTAATCGTCTGCTGTGCAAGTTTTCTAATTCGAGGATCCATCGTAATTGGGATATCACCTCTTAATCTACACCTAAAAAATACTAATTTTCACCCTTTATATACATATCTACCCTAAACAACAACTAAACTTATTCACTTCCACCATCAGATCCACCGCCATCTCCTCCAGAACCAGAGTCTCCCCCACTATCGCCACCTGAATCTCCACCACCATCACTCCCAGAATCACTATGATCTCCGCCAGAATGATCGTCTCCACCTTCAACTATTATAACCTCACCATCATCATGAGTTCCAGGTTCCTCAAAACCACCATCATCTCCCGGGAAAGGCCCCTGACTACCTAACTCTCCATCAAAATCGTCATGACCATCCTCAAATCCATAATCGCACTCGCCAAAAGGAACACAACTGCCTTTACAATCTTCATATCCACTAGCGCACGATTCACCATCCCCTCCACGAGTAGAATCATAATCAGGATTAGATGGGTCATTAAACTCATGGAAATCATCATCGCCCCCATAAATACAATTACCATACTCACAATAGTAACCTGGTTGACAGCTTATAGTCTCACACCCTTCCCAAGGGTTACCACGATGCCTATCTCTCCCTATATCTCTAAACTCCCTATCTCTTCTAGGATGATCATCAAAATCTCTAGGACCAAAATCATCAAACTCACCCTCAATACACTCTACAAATCCTTGCCTACAGTCCCATCTTCCACCCTTGTCCAAACAAGCTTCTCTCTCATCTATTGGACAAGTAGCCTCAAAATCTCTAAAATGATCCCGCCTATCTTCAAATCTTTGCCTTCTTTCATCATATCTCTCGTCAAAATGCTCTCTAGATCTAGCAAACTCTTCTTCAAAACAATCTAGCTTCTCATCTCTATCCTCAATTCCCTGACATCTCAATCCCAAAGCAGGCGCATGCCCCGGAGGCCCTCTTCCCTCACCACCAAATTCTCCATGATCATCAAATCCCTGATCTCTCATAATATCCTCACAACCACTTCTAAATCCAAACTCATCATCACCAGGTAACTCTCCCCTTTCCAAAGCCTCTATACAAGGTCCAGGAGCTCTTTCCCTAACTGCCAAAGGAAAACATTCCTCTCTCCCATTAGGTCCAAACAAATCAATCTCTCCTCTTTCATGAGCATCTCTACAAACCTGAGGTATATGATGATCAAACCTCTCTTCATGCGAATCTTCAAAATTCTCATCCAATTTCTGCAAAGCCCTCCTCAAATGAGGAAGATCCTTCAAACTTTCATAAACATCTCCCCCTGCTCTATCTGCAACCTCGCAAGCGTCCTCATTACCATCCCTGCAAGCTTTCTCAGCCTCGACAATTTCTTCACATAACAACTTAAACTCCTCATTTGCAACATCGCAATTACACCTACTTGAACTAGGATCTCTCATACAGGCACCAATGCCATCAACAAAAGCCTCTGCCTCAGCTCTTTGCTCATCACTTAAGTCCTCAAAATAATCCCTCTGCCATCTAGGGCCATCATCATCAGTCTTACAAACTTGCTCAAACTGATCCCAAGCCCCCTGATCATGTAGCTGCTTACACAAATCCCTTATTTGAGCAGCAATCTCTGCAGCAGTTCCCACACTCTCAGCCCTTTCGGATGCATCATCAAAATCTCCCCTAGCATCTTCAGGAATCTGATCTCTCAAATCTCTAATAGCCCTTCTAATAATCCTAGAAAGCCTAACAGCTTCTTCTTTTTGATCAGGACTAACCTCATTTTCTAAATTATCTGCAACATCCTTATAATATTTCAACAATTCCCTAGCCTCTTCAACCTCACCATTCCTTATCAAAGTCCTAACCTCTGCAAACCTCTCCCTCATATTATCCAAATCATCTTGAAAAATCCCATCAATAAACCTATCAAATCCATTAACACTCCCTCCATCACCCAACTCCTCATCTATCTCCTCGTCACTTATATCATCCAGATGGTCATCATCCTCAGAATCACTATGACTTGTCTCCTCAACCCCCTCATCAGTCTCAAAATTATCTGCAGCAGGATCTTCAGCACCGTCTTCCTGTGCAACAACAAAACTCGCGTTAGCTAAACTAAAGACCAATAAAAATACGATAAATAAACTAACACACCTCTTTATCATATGATAACCATTATCTTCTACTATATAAATCATTCGTCGTTATAACCATAGGGACAATGCTTGCACCCCTTCTCACAACAATAACCCCTTTCCTTCAAAAACTTCTCAGTCATAACCATCAAACCTTCTTCATTAAAATAATAATCTTCACTATCCATCTTTCACCCAATATTTAGGGTGGGAGGGCGGGTTAAATATTTTTTGGTGAAAAATTATTAATCTAACTAGCTTTTAACAATTATGATTTTAGAAATTGCAATAGCAATCCTACTTGGATTAATAGCTGGAACAATAACAGGCCTAACTCCTGGAATCCATATAAACCTAGTAGCAATAATTACAATTAGCTTCTCAGCATTTCTTCTAAATCTAACCACTCCCCTAACATTAGCAATATTCATAACATCAATGGCCATAACTCATACATTCATGGACTTTATACCCTCAATTTTCTTAGGAGCTCCAGATGAAGATTCCTTCCTTTCAATCCTCCCAGGCCATAAACTATTGCTAAGAGGCAGAGGTTACTTCGCAATTATCTTCACACTCTACGGATCACTATCAGCATTACTAATAATTACCCTACTAACTCCAACATTTCTCTACCTACTACCAACAATCTACCCACAAATACAAAAAATAATGCCAATAATATTAATTTCAGTATCGGGATTCTTGATTAATTCAGAAAAGAACAACAAACTCTGGGCTTTTTTCATATTTTTGCTAGTAGGATTCCTAGGAATAGCAAGTTTAAACATAAATATCAAAGAACCATTACTACCATTGCTAACAGGATTATTTGGAGCAAGCAATCTCATAATAAGTATAGGGCAAAAAACAGTAATTCCTGAACAAAGAATCTTCCCGCTAAAAAATATAAGACTCTCAAAAAAATCAATAGAAAGATCCTCAATCGCTTCAATCTTAGCTGCACCATTCACAGCATTCTTACCAGGACTTGGAGCCTCTCAAGCAGCACTGATAGGAAGATTCTTCCTAATAATAAAAGACCAAAGAGAATTTCTATTCCTTCTAGGGGCAATAAACACAATCGTGATGGGCCTTTCTTTCATAGCACTATACTCAATAAACAGAACAAGAACCGGAGCAGCCGCTGCAATCTCCCAACTAATAAGTAATCTAACAATAACTAACCTCCTAACTATCATAATAGCAATAATAATCTCAGGAATCCTATCATTCATACTAACAATACAAATTGCAAAGATAGCAGCAAGAAACATTCACAAAATTTCCTACAGCAAACTCTCATTAATCATATTATCAATACTAATTCTAGTAATTTTAATATTCTCAGATCCAACCTTAGAAGGAAAAATGATCTCAATAATGATTTTCATAACCTCAACCTCCCTAGGAATCTTTACTATCTCAAAAAATATCAAAAGAATGCACCTAATGGGGTGCTTGCTCATCCCAACAATAATCTTCTATCTACTCTAACTACTCCTCTTCCTGAACTTTCCACTTACTAATACCCATCAAAACCAGAACTGCAATCAAAGTCATAATCAAAGCTGACAAATACTCAATATAAATAGCCTGTCCAACCAATCCCATCCTAGCAACCAAACCATCAACAGACTTCTGTATAGGTTCTCTCCAACTTAGTGCAATCAGAAAAGCAAAAGCGGCAGTTATACCAACGGCAACCTCATTCTTAAATTCCTTATTGAATCTACTTGCCTGCTCCTTAGCATTGCCATAAACCCTCTCGTGTAACCGCTTAGTAACCTCTTTCTTAACTTCCTTCTCCATCTCCTTCTCAATTTTCTTCCCAAGTTTCTTACCAACTTTCTTCTCAAGAGCCTTTTCAGTCTTCTTATTCATCCAAATAACTAACAAACAGCCTATATAAATTTGTTCACATAAAAAACTAATCATACATTAACTTACCAAAACATAAAACTAAAACCATTTCTCAATGCTTTCTTGTTTCTCATTATCCTTCCCAAAAATACTTTCAATATATTTCTTAGTCAACTCCAGATCTTGCCGGATATAAACAGGAACATTATAATTTTTAGTAAGATCCAATGCAGGCTCCAAATATTTTACAATACTTCCATAGCTAATTGTAAAGATCAGCTTAGGGTTATTACACTTACTACACTTTCCATTCAATGGAACCCTTCTATAAATCTCATTACACCTTCCACATCTGAAACTTTGCTGGGTAAACTTCCTCAGATTACCCTTCAAGTCTCTCATAAAGTGCCTATCAATAATCAATCTAGCCACATCCCCATGGTCTACGGCACGAAGTTTCTCACATAACAACATCTGACCCTCTACCTTATCCTTCATACTAGGCAAAATCTTATACGCACTGCAAATAACTCCCTTGTTAATATCACTAACATCATGAGTAAACCCCGTATCAACATAAGGATCATCACCTCTGCCAATTCTCTGCTTAACCATCTCGATCTCAATCTCTCCAGAGTGCTTTCCTTCCTCAGCCATCCTATACATTTCCAAAGGATAATTATTAACCAACTCAAAATCTAAAATCTGATCATCAACTTCCTTAGCTAAAATCTTTCCATTCAAAACCAACGGCGCATCCTGAGTAGCTCCACGATGAGCACTCAAAAATTTCCTAGAAAAATTAACCAAAACATCTAACAACATCATCATAGCAGCTTCATCACCATCACAATCTCTTCTCATCGCCGCATGCAGATAAGGACTACCAACCAAACCTTGAACCTTTGTAAACCCAATAAATCTGCAAATAACTCCTGCACAATTATGAGGCGCCATACAAACCCCCAACTGACCAACCAAATCATCTCTTGTCTTAACATTAAAAAACTTAGGCAATCCATAAAACTTCTCTAATAACTCATCAACAAAATTGGCCACGCCTACAAAAACATCGTCTGCTCTCTCATCCCCAGACTCATCATTACATGGAATCAGCACATCATGCGGCTTTAACTCAAGAACCTGATCTCCATCAACCAATTCCTTGCCCTTGCAATCAACAGTATAACCCAACTCTCTCAATTTACTAACACTAACCTCAATTTCATTGGGCCTAAAGTGACTCAAAGGCACTTCAGTCATGTCATATCTTATAGTACCATCCTTATTCACCTGCAAATTGTACTTAGATCTTAAAATCCCTTTAATCAAATTCTCAACATCATGCCCCTCACTACTAGTTCCCTTAACACCTTTAATCAATTCTGGAATCTCCACCTTCAACAGCCCTAATTTCTCCCTAGCCTTATCAAAATAATGCTTCATATCTATCCTACCACTCTTAAAACTATTACCAATCTCATGAGTTTCACACTTTCCCTCAACTTCAGCATCACACATTCTACAATAATGCCTCTTCTCAGACTTCTCACCACAATTTTCACAAGTCCTGTAAATAGTTTCCCTATCACATTTCTTACAATGATTAAAAGGGAACTCTCCTTTTACAGTCCCAACCTTCATAGCAGCCTCATTAACGCTTCTCAGTCTTCCACCTTCCTCACCAACCGGAAACAAAATATGAGGATTTCCTGTCAGCTTCCTAATTTTAGCCTTTTCCGGACGGCCCATCCTACTACCAATGAACTCACCAGCCTTATCCTTAATCTCAAAAGAGCTTAACTCATTAATTATCTCCAAAACTTTCTTACCCTCCAACTTCAAATCCACTTCTTCATCAAACAGCTTATCTCTTTTCTCAAACTTATAGTCAATTTCTATCTCGCCATCCTTAACATCCAACCCCAAATTAACCAATAAACCGGCAGCATTTTCTTTCTCAACAACAACATTCTCCACACTAATACTATGATCAACACTCAATAGTTCCAAAGCCCTCTTCCCAACCTTAAACCTTTCCTTCTCAGAACTATTGTAAGGAAAAACTAACTTGCCATCACTAACTCTTGAATGCTGAATCCAATCAATGAAACCCAAAAACTGCTCATAATTTATCTGAGTCCAATAATAAATATAACTAGGATGTAATGGAATCTCATATTTCTTACTAATTTCTATAGCCTCATCAACACCAACCGAGAAACAGTCACCAACGTGACCTGAATCAGATTTATCTGATTTACCTGCTGTCTCTCTCTTTTCATTAAGTTCCAGCTCCCACCACTCTTCCACATACCCAGGATAAGGTAAAATAGCATTTCTATTCATTACATCACCCAAAGGAAACAAAATATCTCCCAAATAAATTATCTCTTCAATCTCATTGTACAATTCTTTAGCTTCATCATAATCTTGCAACCTCTTAACACTCCCATTCTTAAATTTGACAGTAGGCCCATCAATCTGATCGCAAGGAGTAACTATGCAACCTTTTGTAGGCTTCTCAATCTTCAACTGAGTCCCAGTTGCAATAAAATTATCACTAGCTGCCATCGTCGCTGGATGCACACTAACCGCACTGAATCCTGCAGCCCTGCTCCTACCATATCTAAACCGCAATCCCTGACCAGGATGGCCAAAAACAGGACGGCCAGCAACTAAATCCTTAATATAAGTTGGACTACTATCTGTTTTTCCCTTCTCTCTTTTCTCATGCAACTCAACATATTCCTCCAACCACTCCCAATCCTCCACCTTCAAACCATTTTTCTGAATCCCCCTTAAAATTCTCAAACCTTTCTTAGCTTTTTGAGCTAAACCTTCACCATTAACCAAACAAAAACCCCCTCTAATAAAATCACTCTCAACCCTCGGCAGATCCTTATAATTACTAACCTCTCTTTGCTCAGTTGGATCACCACAAATCTGGATAGGGCAATTCTGAGCAATAAAATAAGCCTCTTCTTCTGTAGGCAGATACTGCAAATTAGTAACTCTTTCATGATAATCATATAACTCAGTTACAGTACGCTTACATTCAGTCTCTGTAGGATCAAATTTTGCATAGCCAAACAACTGCCTAATATAATCAATCAAAATTACACCAACACAAGTAGCAGTAGTACCTGCGCTTCTTATGGGTCCTGAAAAAAATGCCTTCAAATAAGTCTCACCCAACTGAGTCTTACCAGTCTTCAATTCAGTATAACCCTCAATAGGGCTACTAACAACTCCTAAAGTAGTATAACTAAAACCAACCCTAATCCCTGCATCCATCGCCTCCAACTGAGTATCAAACTTACAATATTTTTCCTTAGCAATCTCCTCAGCTATAACAAAACTAACCGTATTATCCAAAGCACCATACTGCTCCTCTAATTCCAAAACCCTATTAATTATATCTTCATTATCTAGCTGAGGATATTTAGTAGCAATCAACCTTACAGCCTTAGCTGCCATAGTTAAAGCCAATGGAACTTCAACATCATCGCTAGGATCAAGACCCTTCGCCCTTGCAGCCCGAGCTACCTTATAATTTTCTTCTATACCTTCACTCAAACTAGCAAAATAATCTTCAGTTTCTTGACTTAATTTTCCCGAGCCCATTCTCCATTTCCCCTATTTTTAATTGATCACAAATACCATTGATCTTATATAAATTATATGGCGATACAATCCATCTAGTAAAAATTACTCTATCAAAACCAGCTTCTCTCCCCTCTCTTCCATGACTACATGCTCAACATCCACTTCCCTTTCAGAATACTTTTTTAAAAAATTTAAATCTGAAGGAATTATATTCTTAACCCTATTGTTAACAACATCATCAAAATCAAACCATGCAACTGCTCCTTCATTCTGTTCTTCCACATCATCTGAATCAGAAACCAACGAGGTTATGACAAACAAAAATGAATGTTTAGACGTACCATTTTCTATTAACCTTTCATACACAACCCCATTTGCCTTAGTAAATTTTGCCTCAAGACCTGACTCTTCCAAAACTTCCCTTTCAATTGTCTGTGGAATAGTTTCACCACAAATTTGCTTCCCACCAAAAAGGCCCCAATATCCCTTATATGGCATCTTTTTCCTTTGGATAAGAAGAATCTTATCATCTTTTCTAACAATACCCAAAACCACAGGTAGAACACCAACCTCTTTTTTAAATATCTGAGAAAAATATGGAATCAATTTCTGAGCATTAATAGATAAAGAATAAAATCCATCTTCATTGATAATAAAATCGCTCTCCCTCATTAAATTCAATTGATAGCTCAACTTATTAGAAGACATCTCTGTAAATCTCAATATATCATTAAACTTCATAGACCTATTTTTTGAAAGGGCATCAAATATCCTTACTCTTTCAGGATTGTCCAAAACAAAATTTTCCATATTTTATCTAAACACCACTTATTTATATATCTCTAAGTCAAGATTTCTTGACTTTCTATTTTTTATATAGTTTATTATACTAGAGACTATGGGGGTTGTTGATACCCTCATAGGTTTGCAATGGGGTTCTGAAGGAAAAGGAAAAATAGCAAAATATTTGGCTTCACAATATAAGGTTATGGTTAGATCAGGAGGACCCCAGGCAGGACACACTTTTTATCATAAAAAAAATAAATATATCAACCGCCAAGTGCCCTGCGGAGTATTCAACAATTGTATTTTATACATAGCTCCAACAGGGATAATAAATACAAAAGTCCTAGAAGAAGAAATCGGCAGATATTTCTTAGATCATAATAAACTAAAGGTTGACAAAAATTCAATGGTCATAAATACTCGGCACATAGAAACAGAAATAAGACTATCTCTAAATGATAAGCTAGCTTCAACATGCCAAGGAGTAGGATCTGCTCAATCTGATAAAATATTGAGAAAAGGTGTTCTTTTCAAAGATGTTGCCAAAAGCACAGAGTTAAGTGAATATAGCGCAGATGTAGTAGAATGCATTCAAGAACATATTTCCAAAAGAGAAAAGATCCTAATTGAAGGAACACAAGGATTTGGATTATGCTTAAACCATGGAGAATATCCTTTTGTGACAAGTAGAGATGTTACATCATCTGCACTACTAAACGACTGCGGGATATCTCCAAAAGACCATAACATTACAATAGGAGTCCTAAGAACCTATCCTATAAGAGTGGGTGGAAATTCAGGTCCAACAAAATCATTAGAGATTACATGGGAAGAAATTGAAAACAGATCTGGATCAAATAGTAAAATTAGAGAATACGCAACAGTAACAAACAGATTGAGACGAATTTTTGAACAAGACTTTGAAACATTGAGAAGAGCTATAATGGTTAACAAGCCAGATTGGCTAGCCCTAACTTTTTTAGATTATATAAACAAAGAAGACTATGGTAAGCAATCTTTTGATGAGCTATCTAACAAATCAAAACAATATATATTAGAACTAGAAAACAAATTAGGCATACCTATTAAATTAATAGGTACAGGACCCTCAGAAGAACACATGATTAGTAGATAATATTAATGGATACTAAGACCCATCATTCTCACCTCCTTTTATATCATCTCCAGTAAAATCCAATATCCGAATCTCACGAGTCTTCAAATTCAAAATAGGAACCTTGCAAGGATCAGGCACATTCCCAACTTTCTCCTCAAAAGCAGTCATTGACTGCCAACAGCTATTAGCAATTATTAACACATTATTATAACTATCAATCTCAGTCCTATGCAAATCCCCTGTAGTAATTATATCTGGAATCTCTTTTATCAACATTGCATCCTCATCGCCAGGAATATAAGTAGTAGCTCCATGAGTTGGAGCTAAATGCCTTCTCAATAACAAATGCTTAATAACTTTAGCAGGTGCAGAATGTGCATTAGCCAATCTCAACTCTTCAATCTCTCCAATAACTCCATGCATACTCGCCCCATGATACATCAAAACCTTAATCCCTTCCTTATCCTCAGTCCCCCCAATTTCAATAAAGCTAGGATTACTAACAATATGCATATTTGGCAGCTTATGCAAAGCCTCTGCAAAGTCCTCACCAACAGGAGGCTGTGGTTCCGGAACTCTAACACCGTCATGCTGCCCAGCACATTGAATTATTTGAATATGTTTTGGAATCTTATCATAAAACTCAGCTAACCTATCATACTGCATCTTAATATCTTTAATAACCAGCTCCTTTTCCTGCCCAGGATAAACCCCAACCCCTTCAATAGTATCTCCAACAACAAACATATACTTAATTTTCTTCAAAGTCTCCCTCTGTTTCCTATCACTATTCTCTCCATTCAACCAACTAATGAACTTATTGAAATTATCTCCCAAAAAGTTATTACTTCCAACATGCACATCTGAAATAAACAGCGCAAACTCCTCATTATCCAACCTTTTCTTCTCACCTATAAAACAATCAGGATAAAAAAAATCATTAACAAACAAAAAATCCCTAGTACCATTACACTTAAACCCAATAATATCATCCAACAAAATCTCCTTAGACTTTTCATAGACTTCTTCTTTATTCTGATTAATAAGAAGCTTGGCAGTCCCAGTCAAATCCTCAACTTCCAAAATCAAATTCTTATTTTTAGTAATCTGTTTACTAGTTACCATCCCAATAATACAAATCTCTGCATTCCCTGTAATCTTATCTATAGAAATCAAGTTATCTAACTCAGGCCTTTCCATTAAAAGCTTCTTCATACCATTGTACCTACTCCTAAAATGTTTCACAAAATTCCTAACCTCTAATTTCTGACTAGCAATAACTGGAGAGGACAAAATCTTAACATTCCCAGGCTCAACACCATCAAGATCTACATCCTCCACCTCATTCTTCTTTTCTTCAGCCACCCCAGCATCTTCCTCGACAACACTTTCCTTCTTTACCTCAACCGAAATACTAACATTCACAAAATATTTATCCACCAATTTCTTCTTACCATCATCCAATTCGTATAATATAGGCTTAATCTTCTCAATATTATCTCCAACCAATCCTTTAGTTATAATCTTCTTCTGACTAACAACTGCTATCTTATCTAAGATCTCATTAGCAACGTCTCTATCATCCAACTCATTAAGAAAATCTAGCATTTCTTTATCTAACAAGAACCCTTTTTCCACAAACAACTTTAATATCGCACTCATTTTTCTACCTCCTACAAGCAAACTAAGAACCTGTATAAACTATATAAATTAAATTACAATCCTAAACTATCTTCCAAAATATTCTTAGCTTTATCCTTAATATTCTCTGGAATGGCCAACTTAATCTCCCTCATCCTACCATGCCTACCCTTGCTAATAACCCTTGCATTAATCAATCCCAACATATCAAGCTCTGCAATAATATCACTAACCCTTCTTTGAGTCAAAACATCAATCTTAACCCTCTTACATAATCCCTCATAAAAATCAAAAATATCTCCAGTAAAGACACTGTTATTCTTATCTTTATCAACCAACTCTATAATTGAATAAAGAACCATCTGAAATTGCTTTGTACCAGTCTCCACAACATCCAAAATCTTATCCTTCTCAATTTTCTCATTAGCTTGGTCAATATGATCAATATCAATCTTATTATTTGAAGTCCTTTCAGCCAACTCACCAGCAACCCTCAATAAGTCCAAAGCCCTTCTAGCATCACCATGTTCTCTAGCAGCATAAGCAGCACACTTTGCTATAACACCCTCATTAACAACTTCTGGCTTAAACGCTTCATTAGCTCTTTTTCTCAAGATATCTTGTAACTGAACAGCATTGTATGGTGGAAAAACAATCTCCTCTTCACTTAAACTACTCCTAACTCTCTGATCAATCATATCCAAAAACCTCAAATCATTACTAATACCTACAACAATTATCTGAGTATTATTCAACTCGCTGTTCAATCTAGTCAAATTATAAAGAAACTCATCATTTATCTTCTTAACAGCCTGATCAATCTCATCTAATATTAATATTAGCAATTTCTCCTTACTATTTTCTAAAATATCTAAGAACTTAAGATAAACCTGATCAGTGGGCAACCCTGTAGCAGGAACACTCCCACCTAACTTCTTAATCAGCTCTGCCAATATCCTATATTCAGTATCAGCAACCTTCTTCAACTTACAATTCAAATACTCAATCCTAAGGGTCTTCTCCTCACCAGACCTCCTAGCCAATTCGTTAGCCACATGCTGTACAGACAAAGTCTTGCCTGTACCAGTCTTACCATAAATAAACAAATTACTAGTCCTCTCACCCAACAAACTAGGAGCCAATATACTTGCTACAGTCTTTATCTGATCATCCCTATGAGGAATATCCTCTGGTGAATGATTTGACTGCAAAATCTGCTTATCTTTAAACAAACTTCTACTTTCTACCGAATCAAAAATTTCATCTAGCTCCATTTTACCCCTTTTTGCCAAAATCCACCTCTTTTTACAATAAATTTCAACAATAGTAATTACAACGACATCCAAACTTTATAAATACGATTGTTCACTCCATAATAACACCTTCACTTCGTATGGAAAAATCATCCATTTTATCGTCGATAAAATAATAATTCACACTTAAATCACAAAGAAAAACCAACAATCTCAGTACACATAAAAAATAACTAAAAATCAAACCACCCTGACACCTTTATTTCCACTAGAAATAAAGAAAAACAACCATCTCACATAAATTTTATAGCAATTTCCATAATTTTATCCACATTTTACACTTAAATTAATAATATATTACTCAAACATATACTTTATAATATATATTATAACATAACTTTAATATTATATATTTCATAAAATATTCTTTAAAATATATATGAAATAATATATTTTTAACAATATATATCTTAATATATATAATATAATATAATAATATTTATAAATAAAAATAAAAAAAGAAAAAACTAAAATCTTATTATATAAATATTTCTATAAGAAATCAAGGGGACAGGGGGTAGGCGATTACCATCTATCATTACCAAAACCATTAACTCCTTTAAATCATAAGAAAGTTTATAAAGAATAATCCTCTCCAATCATTATGAGTATTGAAAAGAAGCCCCACAAGGAAATACTTACTAAACCTGTGGTAACAAAAGAGGGTAAAAAATTAGGTACAGTAAAGGACATTACTTTTGAGACAAGGACTGGAGAACTTATTCATATTATTATTAAAGATCCTTCAGAATATTCAAGCCAATTAAATCTAGAAAGATCTCAGCAATCAGAAATATTAATTCCATATAATTCTATAATTGCTATAGGCGACTTTGTAGTTGTTTCAGAAGAAGATTTAATGTAAACCATAAAAGTCATTTTCTCACAATAATCTTTAAAAACTAAACATTCCCAATACACATACATAAAAAAGATGAAAATAATAGGATTTAACTTAACAAGTATTCATGTAGATCGAAAAGAGATTATAGATCAAAGTGTACAAATAACTCAGAATGTAGACATCAAAGATCTAACCGAAGAGGATGTACCAATTGCAGAGAAAAAAGCATTCAAGCTTTCATTTAATCTAATTGTTAAATATTCTGATGATTTTGCAAATCTCGAAATGGGTGGTAATATCTTAATAATGCCTGATGAAGCTGAAGAAAAAAAGCTAAGGGAGGCTTGGAAGGAGAAAAAGATCCCTGAAGATATGAGAGTTCCCTTATTCAATTTTATTATGAACAAATGTAATGTTAAAGCGCTTCACATTGAAGATGAAATGAATATGCCATTGCATGTTCCAATGCCAAGACTTACAAGCCAACCTAACGAAAAAAACTAATCCAATTTATTTTTCTTAATTAACTTGTCCAACTTACCAAAATTATACTCTTTTTTCTCATCATTATTATAAATAACTACATCAAATTTCTTCAAATCCTTAAACATAATAAATGAAAAATCATGTCTATCTTCCATAACATTTAGATCACTCCCATATTTTATATCAGAAAAACTCGGAAAAATAACAACATTTTTCCTTTTCCACTTACCTTTCAAGAAACATTTGAATCTTTCCCTCTTATAATTATCAGACAAAGTTATCGACGGGTGCCAATGTCCAAACATTAACCAATCAGCATCCAAACACTGTTTAAACATCTTATCTCCATGTAAAAAACAGTATTTCTTACCATCTATCTTGACCTTAAAGTACTCTTTCAAATCAATATCTCTTTTTTTACATATTGGTTCTAATACTGTATCATGATTTCCTTTAACAATCATTATCTTAGCACCCCTACTCCTAACTTCAAGAAAATCAAAAAATGAAAGAACTTCTCTCCATTCAATGTCAGATATCTCACCAAAATAATGCTTAACATCTCCTAACAAAACAACACGTTTAACTTTAACCTTCAAACTATCCAAATGATCAAACACACCTTCTAACTTCTCAATTATATTTTCCAACTGAACCATCCCAACACTTCTACCAAATCTATCATCATATCCAATATGCAAATCTCCAATTACTAAAACATCTTCAATTAACAAACAATCATGTAGAAATTTTATATTTTCTTTACTCATAAGAAAATGGATCAAATGGCCTTTATTAATGTTTTTCAATCCAATTTTAGTAATTTTATTCGGTTTCAACCAAGGAACTTAATCCATGATTATATCCTTTTGAGTAATTCATCTCAGGAGTACCATTAATATATCTATAGGCAGCAATTGAAATAACAGAACCTAGAAACAACCCACTAAATAAACCTATAAAAAATCCCGTATTGGATCCTTGATTATAAGATTCATTTCTTTCCCTACGTAACAATTCTCTCTGCTCACTATAAACCATTTTATTAATATACTTATTTCAATAATACCAAAATATCATTTATATTTTTACCCATAAATATGAGGCTAATCACTCCCCAATCTCCCTAAGTATTTCTTTATGCATCCTCTTCAAAAACTTCAGCTTATCTTCAATTTTCAACAAATCACTATACCCTTGCATAACTAAATTCAATGCAAAAGGACTAGGAAGCTTGGTATGAATGCTATCTATCTTAACCTTTCCATCCTTAATCCAGCCTAAAACCTTCCTAGCATTTTCAATGTCCATCAAATCTTCTAAAACCTCTCTTCTAGCCTCTTTCAGTATTGGAAAGTCTCTACTTATTTTATTTATTGCGCTCATCAAAAAGAAACTATTCATCTGCTGCTTACCAACACTTTTACTCCTTCCTTTATAATTTCTTAATATCATTAAACTTCTAGCCGCACAATGTCTGAATCTCCTCTTTAAAATTTCAGTTTTAGCTATAGCTTCCTCCAAGGCCTCCTGCAAGTTATCAACATTCAATACCTTCATGGCTTCTTCAACAGGCAAATTCTCTCCAGCAAAATAAAATCCATTATCATTAATCCCAATCTCAATATCTCTGCCTACTTTCTGTCCCATTAAATAACCAATTGCCCTAGATAGTGCATCATTCACTCTTCTACCATACAAACTATGGAATA
This sequence comes from Candidatus Woesearchaeota archaeon, assembly GCA_964344105.1. GTDB lineage: Archaea > Nanobdellota > Nanobdellia > Pacearchaeales > GW2011-AR1 > ARS1285. The sequence continues at coordinate 45,695 of CAYFMD010000005.1, forward strand.
CAACATAGTTCTTTTCACCCTTATAATACTCAACTAATATCCTTTCTGCATGAGGTATCTTAGCAAATTTATATTGCTCATAAAAATAATTATAAATTCCTTTAGCAGCTCCATCTCCCAAATAACAATACTCCTTAATGAAACCAACAATATCAACTTTCTTCATCTTTTTCTCAAATCTATCATTAATCATCTTTCTAAACTTCCCAATTTCAATAGCAGAATCAAAAGAAAGAGGTAATTGCTCAGAAAACCAACTAGGAATTGTAGGATTTCTCTTAATTCCTTCTTTAACATAAACCTTCATCCCTCTCGTATAAAGAAACTGATACTTTCTACCTCCAAGCACAAAAACATCTCCTGTCTTCATCTTCTCCAAAAAAGCCTCATCAACCATTCCTACTTTAGCACCTTTCCTTTCTCCTTGTCCAATTTCAACAGTAGCAAAGCTCTCTTCAGGAATTGTACCTATATTGGTCATATAAATAACTCTAGCAAGCTTACCTTTCTTACCAACCTGCTTTGTTTCCTTATCATACCATATTTTAGCATAAACATTCCTGTGTTCCAAATCATATTCTCCAGATAGATAACTAATAACACTCATGAAATCTTCTTTACTCAAATCACTATAACAATAACTTTTCTTAATCACTTTATACATCTCATTAATATCCCAAATCTTCTGAATACACATCCCATAAATCTGTTGACTCAGTACGTCTAAACAATTTCTTGGAATATGGATCTTATCTATTCTCTTTTCCACACATTCTTTATTCAAAATACTACATTCAACTAAATCATCTCTATCTAAAACCAAAAATCTACCTTTACTTATATCATGTAACTTATGTCCAGCTCTACCAATTCTTTGCAAAGCTCTTGCACTACCTTTTGGACTTCCCAAAAGTACAACAAGATCAATAAAACCAATATCAATACCTAATTCTAAACTACTAGAAGTAACAACAACTTTTAATTCACCTCTTCTAAGCTTCTCTTCAATTTCAAATCGATACTCCTTACTTAACGAAGAATGATGTGCACCTATATTCTCAACATAATTCTCAGGAAACATATCCTTCAGATGGTTAATAACACGCTCAGTAGCAGCTCTTGTATTAGTAAAAACAACGGTAGTCTTATGATCTTGTATCAATTTATCCAATAAACCATACATAGAGTTATACATCTCATTACTATCCACATTAATTAAGTCCTTAACACCAGTCAAAACCTTAACATCAGTAGTCTTAACTGCTTTAACTTCTGAAATAACACAATCTCTATCCTTACCAACTAAAAAGTTTGCAATACCATCTATTGGGGCGACTGTAGCACTTAACCCTATTCTAACTGGAGTTATATTGCTTAACTCCTCTAACCTTTCTAAACTAATACTAAGATAAACTCCTCTCTTATTATCTAAAGAATGAATCTCATCAATAATAACAAACTCAGTACTATAAAATAATTCAATAAATTTTTTAGTTGTTAGAGCAATAGCTAAACTTTCAGGGGTTGTAATAAAAATATGTGGCGGTTTTCTCAACATCTTGGCCTTCTCACTAGCTGTTGTATCTCCAGTACGAACTCCCACTCTTATATCTTGTAATTCAATTCCTTGTCCTTCAGCAATTTCTTTAATCTCAGCCAAAGGCCTCTCAAGATTAACATAAATATCATTATTCAATGCCTTTAAGGGTGAGCTATAAATACAATAAATCTTATCTTCTAACTCTTTTTTCCTAGCAAGACCAACAAGATAATTCAAAATACTAAGAAAACTAGTAAGAGTCTTGCCACTTCCAGTACTAGCACTAATTAATATGTTCTTCCTCTCATGAACATTCATAACTCCATGCAGCTGACTATCTGAAAACTTCTCAAACTTACTAAAAAACCACTCATGTACAAGTGGATCCAAAACGCCAGCTAGCTTTTTTGCATCTCTAGCTTCCGTTCTGGGATATATCTGACTCTCCATGTTAACAATCACACCAAATTTACTTAAGAAATTACTATTGGTCTAAGTAATAAACATTATCAATCTAAATTACTTTATAAAACTTATTAATTATTTTATATACCTGTTACTATTAATTCAAAATTATTTCTTTTCTTATCAAATTTTCCTTCAATAAGGTCTTCAAATATTTTCCAATTTTTATGATATAAATATTTAGCAGATTTTGAGCCATATATTTTTGGAGAAGCTAAAACAAAAGATAATTCCTCAATTAGATATAAACAAGCTTCATCAATTGAATCATCCATATCTTCTTTCATCTTATCACTTACAACTTCTAAAGTTGTCTCTCTAACAGCTTTCCTAAATTTGACATTCTTTTTATACAAATTATCAACTTCATTCAGTTTACTAAGATATTCCTTATATCTGATTTCCAATTAACAACAATAAATTTAGAGTTATTATCAAAATTATCAAGAATTCTTTTTACCCTATTCAACAAAAGATTAGCATTAAGCTTAGATTTCCTTCTAACCTTATTTTCAGGGTATCCTAACGCCCTAAATGTATGCTCGGCTGGTTTATCTGGAGAGATAACAATAATTTTTTCAAAGTTTTTATCAGCATATAACAACAGTTTTCTTATTGTTTTTTCATCAAAATAACTATTTCCAGCACTCATCCAAATTATAGCAATTTCATTTAACATATAATTCATAGCAAAATATAATTTAAAAAATATTACTTTCACTATAATCCTGCAAATTCACAGATACCTTTCACTATAAAACTAGCTAGAGATTTAATTAGATAATCTGTATACCGAATAACTTATATAGTTTGAATTCTTATTTAATTAATGAAAAAGAAAACTATTAACAAAGATACAAGAAAAAAGATTTCAAGATCTTTAAAAGAATATTTTAGTAATCCTAAAAATAGAAAGAGATTATCAGATTCTCATAAGGGAAAGACTCTTACAGAGGAACACAAAAGAAAAATCAAAGAATCTGTTAAGAAATGGAATAAAGAAGTTGGTATGCGATCAGAAATCAGAAAGAGAATAGCAGAAAAACAAAAAGGAAAAAAGTTATCAGAAGAAACAAAAAGAAAAATAGGGCTTGCAAATAAAGGAAATACTGCTTGGAATAGGGGCTTAACTAAAGAAGATCCAAGAGTTTTACTAAATTCTATTAAAAGAGCAAAAACACAAAAACAAATGCATAAAGAAGGGAGATTGAAGCCTTGGAATTTAGGCAAGCACCACAGTGAAGAAACAAGAAAAAAGATCTCATTACAGAGAAAAGGAAAAACATACGAAGAAATTATGGGAAAAGAGAAAGCATTACAACTCAAAAAGAGACTATCCGAGTTAGGCAGGATGAAAACTGGAGAAGATAATCCTATGTATGGAATGACAGGTGAGAAAAACCCTCATTTTGGAAAACCAGCAAAACATGGAAAGCATTCTTTTAAGAGAGATCTAGGACATCACTGCCGTTCAACTTGGGAGGCTAACTATGCTAGATATCTTTTGTGGATAAATAAAAAATATAAATATGAACCAAAAACATTTACTATCCGACTTCCAAATGAAATAAAAGGGACCTATACTCCAGACTTCTTAGTTAATGGTAATGAGTGGCATGAAGTTAAGGGATGGGAGGATCGTAATACAATAAAGAAATGGAAGCTATTTCAGCAGCAATATCCAGAAGAAAAATTTATATTAATAGATAGGATTAAATATAAAAAGATAGAAAAGTTGTTCAAATATATAATACCTAACTGGGAATTCTAAAATGAGCAAGATATCTCCAGAAAAAAAAGAGAAGATAATGTCAAATATTATGGCTATAATGTTTGAGAACTTTCCGAATCAATTATTTACAGCAGAGATAAGTAGGATAGAGCTAAGAGATGAAGAGTTTATCAAAAAATTACTATTTGAACTAAAGCAGAAAGGATTGGTGGTCCCAGTAAGAAAAAATGCAAAAGGAGACACATTTAGCAAAAGAATCAAATGGAGACTTAGTAATAAAGCATACGAGGCCTATAAATTACATCAATAATCTTATTCTTATGTAGTATTCAGAAATTAGTTGACAACTAAATTGAGCTAAAAATCAATCTATTTTGGTAATCTATAAAATTAACGGAAGATAATTCCTGCCTCATATTTTTAGTTTGCTTGCTCTAGAGTTTATTACATACAAGATACTAGTAAGAGGTTTGCAGAATGCCAAATAATAAAATAATACTCCCATAATCTTATTCTTACTAAATCCTTAAATAAAACCTACAATAGATTAACCCATGGAAGACAACATAAGAGAGGCATTTAATCGAGTCAAAGAAGACATAAATTTTCTAAATGAAGAAATTTTAGACATAAAAGAAACTATGGATGAGCTCCATATTATCATGAAAAACCTTACAAATAAGCTTGAAACACAAGAAAAACAAGCTTCGACAGACAGACAGACACTTCGACAGCCAAATCAGACACAAAATGTGACTTCGACACATACTTCGACAGTTCCACAGGAAGTAGGGGGGTTAAAACCACTAAATTTACCTATTTCCATAGGAAATCAAGGGGTTTCGACAGACAGACAGACAGACACTCAGACAGACAATTCGACACATATTTCCCTTGTAAATACAAATAATACAATAGATTCTGACATACAAGAAGCAACTGAAATGCTTGATTCTTTAGACTCATTAAAGAAGGAAATTAGGCTCAAATTTAAGCACCTTACTACACAAGAGATGCTTGTTTTCTCGACGATATACCAGTTAGAAGAGCAAGGAAATACCGAGATAACTTACAAACTTCTATCTACGACATTAAAGCTATCTGAGAGCTCAATAAGAGACTACATACAGCGTATGATAAACAAAGGAATTTCTATCAATAAAGAGAAGGTAAATAACAAGAAATTACTCTTATCTATCTCACCAAATCTAAAGAAAATAGCCTCCTTACCTACAATAATGCAGCTTAGAGAGCTTTAAACCATTAAATTTAACTACTTCACACTTAAAATCTATATATTAACCCTTAGAATCAATCTATTTTCGGTATACCGAATTTAGGCCAAATATGTGCATAATAAAGCAAATAGCATAATAACATTCATGCTTTCAGGCCTTTAAAACCCCATATTTAGCTATTTAAGGACTTTAAACCTAGGCTCTCATTTTTCACACTTAGAGCATTAATTTTTTCCTGAGCACTTAACTTTCACTCATTTTTCACAATTTCCACCCTTTTTCCTATCCTCACATTTCCCTATTTTGGCCTTCAGAGGGTTCAATAACTCACTTTTCTCGTCGGTAAAGGAATTATTGACCCTCTCCTTTCACTTTTCTACTTATTAGGCAGATACCCTATGTACACTAACACTCACTTTTCGCATATTTTTGTATGAATATAACCATTTTCCACTATTATTTCACCCTTTTAACTCTCACTTTTCACCTTTTTCACGCTCAATCTATGTGTAAACCCTCTATTTTCACAAAAAACAGTGCTTTTTTGGCTATTTTTCCCTCACTTTTCGTCATTTTCCGCTATTCCTCACCTTATTTGTTTTTAACAATAAATCCCGAGTTTTCTCTGGGATATAGACCCTTTTTTTGTTGTTTTCACCAATGATCTCTTCAATCAAACCTTCACTTTTCTGTCTTATACTATTCACCTGACCCCTAATAGTTGACTTCCTCTTTCCAAGCATTGCAGCCAAGTCCTCATAGCTTAACTTCAAATCAGAGTTCATTAGCACAAATACTATTGCTCTCTCATTTGTTGTTAAATTGTCCAAAAATACTGTTTGGACAGTTGATTGAACAGTGTTTAAAACATCAACATCAGCTGTCTGTTTGTTAAACACTGTTGGTGACTGTTGGTAGAACGACCCTTTTCCAACAATTGCCAGCATGTTTTTTATGTTCTCTAGCTCATCTCTCGCCGTCGCTAATTCCTCTTTTAGCTCCTCCATATCACTGTTTACTTCAGAATTATGCTTGTCCAAGTGTTTAATCCACTGACTATAGCTGTCCATGTCCTGTTTAACCTTGTTAAAGCCTGTTTGAACAGCCATCTTCAACTCATCAACATCCCTTTTTTCAGCCTTTTTTGTAAAAAATCCAAACATAAAATATACTACTCTTTCACATATATAAACCTTTCTCTCAGCGTCTATAAAACCAAGTTTTATCGAAGATAAAACTAATAGATTAAAAATAATAAAATTTAATATTTTTTATCACCAACGGTAAATACTACAAAAAACACCATTTTTTGTCAAAAATAGCCCTAAAAAAGCCAAAAAACAACCATTTAATTACCAATAATTAACAAAATTTAGCTAAAAAATTAACAAAAAACCGCTTAAAATTATTAGTTTAGACAATATCTTCGACAAATAAACAAAATTAACTAAAAATTAATATTAAATTACCACACATATTTAATCAATTTTTACTAATATTCTTATTAAAAAAAGCCTTAAAAAAGCCGTTTAAGCACTTTTTTAACAAAATTTAAACTAAAATAAGCAAATAACCCTTATATTTATAAAATCAGCAAAATTCATGGATTTGTAAAAAAGTAGTGAAAAATTTATAAGAATTACACGAACGAAAGCTGCAAAATTCACAGTTTCTAAAAAAGCGGCTTTCAACCAAAAACCTAGCTTGAGCTGGATTTACAACCCAGCAAGTTTTGGTTGTCCTAGTAGTAGCAGGAGCAAACCAAAATCAAGATTAGGCATAACTAGACACATCTCTAGAAAATTGCCAAACAGCCCTCAATTTTCTAAATTAACTCTCGCCCAAATCATAATGTTTTTATATCTGAATTAAGTAGTTATACTATCTGAACCAAAAGGAGGTCAAAATGAAGAAAGATTCAAAAGGAAAAGGTGGCATGTGTGAATGCGGAACCTGTAATTGGGTTCAATGGGTACTTCCATTAGTACTATTGGCTGTAGCACTTGTACCAGGATGGCTAACATCTACATGGGGTAAATGGGTTGTAATAATCGTTGCAGCACTTTACATCATAAAGAGGTTAAAGCCTTGCAAAGCCTGCATGGCTAATTGCAAATAAATTCATTATTTTTATTTTTACTATACTTTATCTTAAACTTCATTGAAGTTTGAGAGATAAAAATTTTAATTTTTATATCCCTAAAAAACTAAAACTTTTAATCAAAACCCAATACTTTTAACACGTATAAAAGTAGTGGTTAAATAGGTTATTTTTAATAAATTGTAGTAGTTAAATGCAATATTTACCAAAATTCTTATAAAGTAAATATCTGTAGCTTTTTTATGACCTTTAATAGAAAAGAAGCAGCTGGACTTGGAATATACTTGACCTTATTAGCAGGCACTGCAATATATTGTCTAAGGCCTGGTACTAGTGAACATGAATCTCACAACTCATTAGCTGCAGAACAAAGAGAATTTGATTTAAACGGTAATGGTAAGATTGATGGATTGGAGGGTCATGCTCGTGATTTATACTTGAGACATGAATATGATTATAGTTCTATGTCAAGAGCCCATCTTAGGAAGTAGATATTTTTATTAACGTCCTCTAAAGGATCCTCTTCATGTCAATAGATTAGAATATATTAACGTATTTTCCTCAAAAAACACTGATTTAAGCGTAAAATACAACTTTAAGCGTGAGAATTACGCACAACATTGATTATACGAACTAGCTATTTATGCACAGGAGAAAACCTCAAAACTGAAAATCCATAATCCATTTCACAACAGAAATCACCATTATCATAATTCCAAGGCCCTTGGTGAAAACAGCTCCCTCATTTTTGTTATTTGCTTTAAAACTAAAGGGAACACTAAATGCATCATATAGCTGCTTTGAAAATAGATAAATTAAAAGCCCCATAGTGAAAAAGGTTACTGCAGAAATATTATTTACAATGTTCTCCATAGATTAACATGGCCCGAATATTATATAAATTTATCAGTTACCAAGATGCAAAAACTTTTAATCATCACCTAAAACTTTCTGCATAGGCAACGTAATGCCTAAATATATTAATTTCAATAAAAGTAGTACCTAATAACAATAAATCAGGATTTTTTATTCAACACAATCTTATTAACTTCCACACTAACCTCTAACTCGTCTCCCTCATCCAGCTTAGCCTTCTCAACTATCTCTGGAGGAATATTCACAACATATTTGAAATAATCTTTTTCATTATATTTTCGCAAGAATCTTTTCTGCAATTTCATACAAAACATAGGAAAGTAAGATTTATAAATTTTTAGGCACCGAAAGGTTTAAATATTTGAGGCACCTAACAATATTGGTGATAAAAATGGCAAAAGAGAAAATAATGTGCAACAAGTGTGGAGAATTTAGACAAGCATACAATCAAGAAATCTGTAATTGGTGTTACAGAAAACATTTTTGGAAACCAAAATTGATTGAATGTAAAAGATGTAAAAAAATGAAAAAACATCAAGCTAAGGGGTACTGTCCTGGATGCTACAACTATGTTTTTCATCTTGACAAAACAAAGGCAGGACAATATAGAAAGGATCATAACATAGATATTGAAACCTACAAAAGGATAACCAGCGAGTGCTTAATCTGCGGCTTTGATAAAGTAGTAGATTTACATCATCTCGATGAAAATAAAAAGAATAATTCAGAGAGTAATCTTGTAGGATTATGCCCAAATCACCATAAAATGCTACATGATTTTAAGTGGAGAAAGGAAACCTTGGATGAACTAAATAAGGTATTTAGATCCAAAGGGCTACCCGAATTCAAGGATCACAAAGAATATTCTCATAGTGAGAATTAACTAAAAAACCACGCCCCAAACCAACTAAATCCCACCACCATCAAAATAGTAATAATAACAGCTACCAATATTATCTTCCAAAATTTCTTTAAGGTTTTATCTTGTTTGTCTCTATCTTCCTTCACTTTTTTAGTTGGAATCTCAGGAGTATATTTTGCATATCTAGTATCCCATTTCATTGGTAGCTGCTTAGCACTCATTTTTCAAACACTAACTGCAGAACCTTCAAGAGAGTTAACAAAATCATCGAAAGGGAAATCACTGAAGGCATATTGTTCATTCCTAATTCTACTCATAACTCTTTCAAATTCATCATCACTTAAAAAATCTCCTCGATGCTCTGGATTTACTATAAATTCTTTTACATCAGTTGAATAATTCCATTGCCCTAAGGCAGATATATGGGTTTTCGGCTCAAAAAATAATTCCTTACCATCATAATGTAATTCCATCTCCAAAACCCTTGTTGCATGTAATGATGGGTCTTTAAGATTTAGTATTCTCAATAATGCAGAATCATTATCTGCTCTAAGAACTGCTTGATCAGGATCTTTCTTATCAATAACCAATCTATACACTTCATAGCCTTCTCTTGTTAACGCTCTATCAATATAGAAAAAACCTTTAGGAACTTCATCTAATATTGGCATCGCAAGATGTGCACGAACGTCCTCCTCGCTACCTGAAAGATAGCGACCACAAGTATAACATGGATAAACAGTAATTCCTTTTAACTCATCAGTCATAAATTAAGATAATAAAATCTACTTTAAATAAATTGTTGTTTACTCAAACAATCCCAAAAATTCACCATACCCTTCACTTTCCATTTCAGCCTTAGGCACAAACCTTAAAGCTGCCGAGTTCATACAGTATCTCAAACCACCCTTATCCTTTGGACCATCCTTAAACACATGACCTAAATGACTATCTGCCTTAGCACTTCTCACTTCGGTCCTAGGAAACAACAACTTATAATCAGTCTTCCGAACTATATTCTCTTCAACTAATGGCTTGGTAAAACTAGGCCATCCAGTTCCAGAATCATATTTATCCAAACTGCTATACAAAGGCTCCCCTGAAACAATATCTACATAAATCCCCTCTTCCTTGTTATCATTATATTCATTATCAAAAGCCCTTTCGGTTCCATCTTCTTGAGTAACCTTATATTGAATTGGACTGAGAATCTTTCTTAATTCTTCATCACTTGGCTTGACAAATTCCCCTCCATTTCCAGTAAAATGCCTATCAGCACCCCAAACACTATCAATATATTGATCCCTTCCACTACCCTTTCTATACAACTTATATCTCAAGGTATTCTTCTTACTATAATCTTGATGATAATCTTCGGCTGGGTAAAAGCTTGTCAAAGGGAGGATTGGGGTAACTAATGGCTTATCAAATCTTCCACTAGCCTCTAACTTAGCTTTGCTTTCTTCAGCCATCTTTTTCTGCTCATCATCTTCATAATAAATAGCCGTTGTATATTGGAATCCTCTATCAACAAACTGTCCTCCGTCGTCGGTAGGATCAATATGTCTCCAAAATAATTCCAACAAAACATTATAGTCTAATTTCTTAGGATCATAAACTACCTGAACACCCTCCCTATGGCTTGTCTGTCCACTAGCAACTGCCTGGTAACTTGGATCTTCTTCCTCACCGTTAACAAATCCACTTATGACTTCTATAACTCCATCTCTCTGCTCAAAATCATATTCGCTACACCAGAAACATCCTCCAGAAAAAGTTGCTCGCTTGTACTTTCCTTGCTTAACCATCTCATTTAACTCAGTAAAGCTTAACTTATAATCGTTTTGCTCCTCGACATTTGCATCATTTAGCACATAAGTGAGACTTCCAACAACTATCAGAACTACAACTAGTATCAACAAACCATATCTCATGCAACTATCTATCAATCATAGTTAATAAACTATTCTCCACCGTTGGTAAATCCACAAGAGTCGCATCTGTAGAATCTATAATGCAGATCAAATTCTTCTAGTGTAACATTCCCACTATCGCACCTAGGACACCTATAATCAATCTTTGGATGAATGCCCATGTCAGACCTTAAGATATGAGCCTCATTTATTATGCTCTTATTCTTAAAGGGTGCTTCAGATAGGAGGATGTCATCCTCGTTCGTATTCATGGCACTCATACTTTTCAGAGGGTTCCAAACTTAATAAATATTGTGAATGTCGGAACGTGTCTAACAATTAATATCTCAACACAAATTTTTCCACCCCTGCACCTTA
>CAYFMD010000006.1:0-53718 GCA_964344105.1 Candidatus Woesearchaeota archaeon
CCATAGACAATCTTAAAAACCCTAACCAATTAATTCAATAATGAACCACCTCTCCTTTCAAGACCAAATTAATAGAAACAAATTCAAATCAACATTACTTCTAGCTTCAATCGTAGGAATCTTAATTCTATTAGGTTACTTAATTGGATCAGCACTAAACCCCGACTATTTTTTCTTCGTAATGATCATATCAATAATATTCTCATTAGGATACATCTGGTTTGGATATTACAACTCACATAAAATAGCGTTAGCATCAGTAAAAGCAAAACCTGCAAGCCATTCTGCATACCCAATGTACAATAATGTTGTAGAAGCATTATGCCTAGCATCTGGATTGCCAAAACCAAAACTTTATGTCATGGAAGACCAACACATTAACGCATTCGCTTCAGGGAGAAATCCAGAAAACGCAGTTATCTGTGTAACAACTGGTTGTCTAGAAAAACTAGATAAACATGAACTAGAAGGAGTAATGGCGCATGAACTTTCTCATATTGCAAACTTTGACATTAGATTTATGACCTTAACAGCAGTCTTAGTAGGGATGATATCAATAATCTCAGAAATTTTCCTTAGAAGCCTTTTCTGGCGTTCTGTAGGCAACTCAGATGACAACAAAGGCCAGGCAATATTCATTATCTTAGGAATAATCTTAGCTATCCTAGCACCAATTGTAACCTCTTTAGTCCAACTAGCAATCAGTAGAAAGAGAGAATATACAGCAGATGCCTCTGCAGTCAAATTCATAAGATCTCCAACAGGATTAAAAAGTGCATTAAGAAAAATACAAGCCGAAATACCTCCAAGAACCCAGGAAGAAAAACATCATTACAACAAAGCAGTAGCTCCATTATTTATTAGCGATCCCTTCAAGAGAAAAATATCAAGATTATTTGCAACTCATCCACCTATCGAAAAAAGAATTGAGATTTTAGAAAGAATGTGATTAATTTTCACCAATTTTAGTATATGCACCAAATCTATTATAATGCCAACCTGGAAAATTACGGCTACTACTCTTTGTTATTATAAAAACGGCACTACTTGCTTCTGCAGATTCATCAACTTCTAAGCTCAATTGACTAGATTTCCTAACTCTATCTTTAGGAGATCTAAGTAACTCAAAATCTCTGCCAAAATGCCCATGCCTTAAACGACAAACATAAGGAATAGAATAATGCTTACCCGGATAGTTATTGCAACAACATCTCCTTCACCCACATAACCATCCCATATAGCCTTAGGATTTCCCATATAACTCACAAGCAAATCATCTATATAAAACCTTCTCAAAAACTAAATTCCTTTGTAGAGAGTAAAGAACCAAGCTCTCTGTAAAAAACAATCAATTAAGCCCAACGACCTAGGGCGGCACCAATTACAAGCAGGTTAACCAACCAATACGCCGAGTTTAGAACATATAATGCCCACGGCTTCCCTTCCCACAATACACCTCCAATCAAACTAGTAGCGAGGAATCCAAGCCATAGCCAAAAGCCCAACGTTGCGCCCATAGCAGCACCACTATAACCCAATGCTCCAAGTAAATACTGGAACACATAAGCTAACACTAACGTGGATATGAACCCAAGTAACATAGAAGATCCCATACTCTTCTGTTTAGCTTTACTCATATTAACACCAGCTAACTTTGCCCACCTATTTCCAAACAATGCAGGAGAATACCACAGCATTCCAACTACAAAGGACAATACCGATGCTATTATAATTGATATATAGTTCACCATTTTTTCTTTATACTCTTATTTTATAATATACATTGCAAAATATAGTATATAAATCTTATCTAAAGGTGTCGTCACTTTAAAATGATCGCGTGAACTTATATAGTCCTCATGCCTCCAGAGGGTATGAGTTTAAACAGGAACAACCAAACTGGAACAGATTTCTTTAATTGGTATAGTTTGACTACCCCTGTTTTTATTAAATCGTGCCAGATTATTGGCCACTGATTCAATACCCTAACCGGATACTGAATCATAATTTTACAATGGCCTTACATAATACTTTACAAGCACATGAATTTCACGACAAATCTAGTACTCATAGTTGCGACATTTGTTGTGAGGTGATAACCAATCCTCTTTGTCCCTTCTGCCTAGCAGAAGAAGTGGAAGCTTGGCTAACACTTTATCCCCATTTAAAGGAGGATATTATATCCTCCTTGAATGCTTATCTAGTAAAGGTCAATAATGACATAACTAACTACGGGACTATTTGCATCAGATGTCATGAGGACAAAGCATCAGTCTGTCCCTACTGTTTCACAGAATTCGTATTCAAGAAATTAATAGAGGTACAAGCGGGAAAAATAATACTCAGAGAATTTTTTGAGTTTTTCAATTTTGACTTAGATCATAAAGGGTATACAGAGTTTGCAGAAGAGATAGGTGTAGCATAAAAATAGGAGAAAAAAGAAAATGAAAAGAAAAGGATACTGGCTTGATGAAGAGTCATCAGAGCCACACTTAGAAGATATAGAGGAACTTGTAGCATAATGGCAAAAGTAAATAACACAAGACGAGAGTATGATCGGTAGATGTCCAAGTTGTGGAATAGGTCTAAAAGACCCTCCATTCAACAATAGAGAAACTAACGAGGTAGTCATAACTCTGCGTTACAGAAACTTTGTAGAGAACAACAAGCCAATGTCCTCTGTAGAGAAGAAAGGTTACTGCGACATTTGCAAAGCAAATATCAAGGACCTAAAAAAACAGATAGAACTGCTAAAAGGAAAACCTCTTGCTTAATTTTATAAATTATCATTTCGTAAGTATAAAATGAGCAACAGTTCTCTAATAAGAAAATACTATCGTTTAGTTGACACTAGAAAAATTGAAGAAATGTTAAACCTATTTGACAATAAGGCAATTTACAATAGATCTGGCAAATCCATAAGAGGCATAAAACAACTATCCAAGTTCTATAAAACAGAGAGAAAACTAAAAGGTAAACATACTATTAAAAACCTAATAGAAAAAGGAAACAAGGTAGTTGCAACAGGAACTTTCAAGGGAACAAATGGTAGAAAACAAAAAATAAATGTAGATTTCGCAGATTTATTTGAAATAAAAAGAAATCTGATCATAAAAAGACATACATATATTTCTGAAGGCCATAAATTAATCCAATAAATCTAAAGATTTATATACTGGCATTACATATCTATCATATGACAAAATCATCATTTAAGTTATATGAAGTATTCTTTAAGACCATAGCTAATGAAACTAGATATGAGATAGTTAGACTTCTAACAAAAGGGCCAAAATCAGTAAACGCTATCTCAAAAGCATTAAATTTTGAACAAAGCAGAGTGTCTCATAACCTAAAGAGGCTAGAATGCTATGGATTCATAGTGTGTGAATGCAAGGGGAAGGAAAGAATATACTCTATAGATAAGAAATCACACATAATGGAAATCATCAAAGGAGTAGACAAATATATTATGAAATATAACAAAAGATTAAAAGAATGCATGGATCATGTTAAATAAATGGGAGGAAAACATGGCAAAAGTTAAGATTTTTACAACACCAACGTGTACATATTGTAATCAAGCTAAGGAATTCTTCAAAGAGAACAACGTAGACTTCGAGGCAATAGATGTAACACAAGATCAAGCTGCTGCTCAGGAAATGATTGAAAAATCAGGTCAGAGAGGAGTTCCAGTAATCCTAGTTGAAGGTCACGAAAAACCTATCATCGGATTTGATCAAGATGCCCTAGAAGATGCTCTAGGCATTTAAAGGAAGGTTGCATCTAGGAAACCTTGGTTTCCTGGATTATTTTTTTCAAATTTTTTACTACAGAAATCTTTAAATAGTTCAATACATATGATAAAAGTATCATATATCATCTAAATAAAATTTAATACACAGTTGAAAGGAGGACAAAATAACATGGAAGAAAATACATGCCCAGGATGTGAAAGCAATCCTTGTAAATGTGGTTCAGATCATTCATGCGGTTGCGGCGGAAAATGTTGAACAAAGGACAAGGAATAGCATTACTAAGAGTTACTCTAGGTTTACTTTTTTTGGTTCCAGGAATCACTAAGTTAATGAACCCAGCAGGTGTAACTGGTATGCTAAGTGGAATTGGTTTTCCTGCTGCAGGACTTTTCGCATGGATACTAATTATAGTAGAAGTGTTAGGAGGTGCAGCACTTATCTTAGGTAAGAAAATGAAGGAGGCTGTTTGGGCACTATTCATAGTGCTATTAGTAGCTACTTTACTGGTTCACTTACCAGTACTAGACTTTTCAAACCAAGGTACAGTAATGGATATCCTATGGAGACTTGTTGGTCTTGGTGGACTTCTAAGCCTACATTCAACTGGTCCAGGAAAATTATTCGGTAAATAAATTTTTTACTTTCAACTTTTTTAAAGTTGTAAGGCCAGAAACTCAATAAAGAGTTTCTGGATTTTTTCAATTTATTTTTTCTTTTTTACAAGCTTTAAACAGGCAAGATCATAGATCTTGAATGGTTAGAGATTCCAATAGGAATCTTTAAATACATATGATAATAATATCATATATGGATTCAAAAAACAAAACAATTACTAAATTCATAATATTTCTTATACTAATCTTGGGAATAATATTCTTAGTAAGATACTATGGGATTCAAGAATATCTTTCTGTAGACAAAATAAGAAGTTCTGTAGAAATGTTCGGACCATTAGCACCAATAGGATTCATTATAATCTATAACATTGGATCAGTATTATTCTTACCAGGGACAATCTTATCTCTAGCCGGAGGGGCTATCTTCGGAGCAACTCTAGGTACAATTTATGTCGTAATTGGAGCAACTCTTGGAGCAACATTAGCTTTTCTTATATCAAGATACTTTGCAAGATCTTTCTTTGAAGACATAGTTGAAAAGAAATTCCCAAAACTTAGAGAATATGATGAAAAACTAGAAAAGAATGGATTTATGACAGTACTATTCTTCAGATTAATTCCAGTATTTCCATTCAATGGACTAAACTTCGCATTAGGATTAACAAAAGTAAAAACAAAAGACTATTTCCTAGCAACAATGATTGGAATAATCCCTGGAACTTTTGCATATGTTTATCTTGGAAGCTCAATAGCGAGCATGAATCTTAGAAATATTGTACTAGCGATAGGTTTAATAGCAATATTATCGTTATCAGTAAAAGTTTTCAATAACAAAAAGAAAAAATGAAAGGACTAATTATAACTGGACTAATAATTCTTGTACTAGTTGGAGGTTTCTTTATCTTTTCAGGTGATGATTCCCAGGATTTAGTTGCTGATAATCCAAGAGACACTGAACAAGTTGCAGTAGAAGAGATAGCAGATTCAGAAGAAGATACTATAGAAAAAGCATTATGGAGAACTACTGAACTAACAGATGTAAAAACAGGAGAAACATTCACTATAGATCAGTTTGACAAACCAGTTATCTTAGAATCATTTGCAGTATGGTGCCCAACATGCACTAAACAACAAAAAGAAATAAGAGAATTACATCAAGAAATAGGTGATGATGCAATCTCAATAGGACTAAATACTGATCCAAACGAAGACAGACAAAAAGTTCTAGAGCACATAACAGCAAATAACTTTGATTGGTATTATGCAGTAGCTCCAAAAGAAGTAACACAATCCCTAATTGATGAATTTGGATTTGGGGTTGCCAATGCCCCTTCAGCTCCAGTAGTTATAATTGATGAAAATAAAAATGCCAGATTACTAAAATCAGGCGTTAAATCATCAAGTGAACTTAAAGGAGAACTTAGATTATAATTAATTAAGAGGTGAAACATGTCAGCATTACTAAATTTTTGGCTATCATTCATTGCAGGACTATCAGCTCCAATCTTCGCAGTATGCGTCCTACCATTATACCCAGGATACCTTTCCTTATTATCATCTAAACTTTCACCCAATGCTACAAAGAAAACATACATCCTTCTAGGATTCACAGTAACCCTTGGAGTAATTGTTTCAATGTTCATCTTCGGACTTATATTTACATTCTTCTTACAGAAATCTCTAACTCATGCTATAGGAATAATCAGCCCAATAGCATTTGGAATTTTAGCAATAATAAGTATTCTAATGATCTTCAATGTAGATATAGGAAGATTCTTCCCTAAATTCAACTCTCCAATACAACAAAACCCATTATGGGACGCATTCCTATTTGGATTATTTTTTGGACTGATAGTATTACCTTGCAATCCTGCAAGTCTAGCAATACTATTCGCTATCTCAACATCTACTATGTCCTTCATAAATAACCTAATCAACTTCTTACTATTTGGAATAGGAATGGGCACACCATTGCTATTATTCTCAATATTATCTGCAGGAAAATCACAAGCAATAATTAACTGGCTAGGATTACACAAAAGAGCTATCAACCTAATAGCAGGACTAATCATGTTAGGCATATCACTATACTATTTATTATTTGTATTCAAAATCCTCGGCTAATAATTCATCCAAAGTTGGGTAAATACCTTTAGTATTTTCAGCATTTGGGATAAGATCCCTTGCAACCAAGGTATCCTTAACTTCATTCAATCTTCCAAATACCTTACTCCAATCACCAGTATCTAATTCATAACTCTGATAAAAATAGGGAGGAAATGCACCAGTATCCGGACAAGATGAGCCATCAAAAACTCCCCAGCCCCCTTGATTCAATGCATAAAGAAGGTAAAGCTCTACCATAAAATTGGACCTTCTAGATACTTATAAAGATATGGGTACCAAAAGAAATGTTTATATATGACAAATCCATCATACATCTATGAAAAAGAGTGTGCTTCTAATTATCCTAATAATTGCTATCCTAGCAATAGCTTTTTTCTTAACAAATAACTCAATATCAATAGAAAATCAAGAAACGCAGCCAATAGAGACCATAACAAACAACAACCTAGTAACACTATCTGCAAAACAAACCAATGTAAAAATAATGACCGATGAAACAGGTACAAAATACATCCTAGATCCAAGTAAAGTACGAGGAGGAGGTCCTGGAAAAGGGGGAATAGGAATAGATAGAGGAATTCCAGCACTAGATGAAAATAACATCAAATACGTGACAGTAGAAGAAGCAGATAAATGGATAGAAGACAATGAACTAGTTCTAGCATTCAATCATAAAGGCGTTAAAAGGGTCTATCCGTTACAAATAATGGTATGGCATGAAATAGCCAATGACGTAATTGCAGGAGATCCAATAGCAATAACTTACTGCCCATTATGTGGATCGGGAATAGCATACTATAGAGTTATTAACAACCAACCAGTAAAATTTGGGACATCAGGTAAGTTATACAATTCAAATTTAATAATGTATGATGATCTAACGGACACTTACTGGCAACAAATAGATGGAAAGGCCATAATAGGAGAACTGACAGGACTAGAACTCATTGAACTATCAATAGACACTGTAGTTTGGAGAGATTACAAAACTAACAATCAGGATGCTCAAGTATTAAGCCAACAAACAGGGATGTCAAGAAACTACGGAAGAGATCCTTACGGAAACTATTACGAAGATTCTTTCCTAATCTTCCCAGTAGATAATGAGGATAACAGAATACATGCAAAAACACCAGTTCTAGGCATAGAAATCAACGGAAAGTACAAAGCCTATCAAGAAGATCAAATAAAGGAACTAAGAACTATAACTGATACTTTTCAAAATACCAATATAAAAATAGAAGCCAAAGAAGACGGTACAATTACAATTACCAACACAGATACTGGAGAAGAAATAACTCGAGAAAGAGATTTCTGGTTCGCCTGGTATGCTTTCCATCCAGACACGGAACTATATCAATAATCCTTAAAAACTCCAAATTTCTTAAACATATCAATGAATGATTTAATTAGTAGAAGACAATCCTTCCAGTATATTCAAGCAGGTCTCGTAGCCGCCGGAGGAGCAGATCTTGGACAAAATTTAGCAGATTGGTGGAACTCCATTAGAAGAAGTTGGAACAACCGACCAAAGCCACCAACAAGGGCCCAAAAGATAGATTCAGGATTCAAAGTTTACACACACCCAGATGTAAAAGTAGGTGAAAGGGGATTGAGAAGCATAATTGCACTAGATGCCACATTCGATCCTAAAACAAATGGAGCCATCCCAAAGTCAGAATCCGAACAAAGACTATTAGACAACTTGGTAGTATTTAGTGATACTTACGAAGCACATAAATCTCCTTTTAATTATGATGAAGATCCTTACGGAACAGGCCTTCAATTAACCTCTGACGGATGGATACTAACAGCCCATCACGTTATTGAAGATATAGAAAAAAATTGGATCGATCAGCTAGGAATAAGAAGAACAAAAGGGGACGCAGAACACTGGTTTAAATCTATGAAAGAAGGATGGTGGGGAGCAGTCTCAAGACAAGGTAAGAATAGCCCAGATTATCATATAGATCCGACAGTTTGGGCAACAAATGAACATCTAGACCTAGCATTAGTAAAAGTAGTTCCATCAAAATACTGCACATTTAGTCCTTATTGCCAAGAACCATCAGGATTAGTGTTGCCTGGGATGGAAGGACCTCCTAGACCAACAAGATTCAAATTTCTAAATAGGGAACTAACAAAAGACGAAGTTATACAAATTGCCGGTATCAGAGACAAAAGACTATTCTTACAATATGGAAGAGTCCAAAATCCATCTCATGATGCACATTATGGTAGTGGAAGACAGCCGTTAGACACAGTAGAAACCTCTGCAGAAATAAGAGGGGGGTTTAGTGGAGGAATAACTACTACCAAGGACTGGGAATTAGTTGGAACAACAATCTACAGAGAAGGCAGGCCAGTCATAGGAGAAGGTGGCTATGCCAAAGTAAAATACGCTCAAGAGTTAGTACAAAAAACAGTAGATGCTCTAAGAAAAATAGCATAAGCTTTAAATACATATGATATATGTATCATATATAAAATGAAAAAAATAATATTTATATACAACGCAGATTCAGGATTCTTTAACTCACTTAAGGATACTGTACAGAAAACAATAGCACCAGATTCATACGAATGTAAGCTATGTCAAGTAACTTACGGAGCTTTCAGCATGAAAGAAGAATGGAAAGATTTCATCGACTCACTAAAAATTAAGATAGAATTCCTTCATAAAGATGAATTCATCAAGAAATATAAAATAACTGATCATCCCTTCCCCAACGCCTTCCTAGAGGATGATGGCAAGGTAACCCTATTAATTTCAAACAAAGAGATCAACGCAACATCTAGCGTTCCAGAACTAAAAGCATTAGTTCAAAAAAAGATTGATTCTATAAAGTAAATTTTAATAATTTATAAGATGCATCTCTGATCCGACCTTACAGATACTGAGAAATCACAATGATATGCACTACCATAAGTACTACTGCTAGTACACTCACTATTTGAGCCACAATAAGTACATGTATTTGCAGGACCACAAACCTGGCCAGCATCTTTACCATTACACTCATTATCATCCAAACATTCTACACATTCACCTGATGAAGTATCACAAAAACTCTTAAAACCATTACATTCAGAATCATCTGTACAAGCATTACACTGCCCAGTTCCAGTATCACATATAGGCCTAGCATCATCAACCTTACAATCACTATCACTAGCACAAGCTCTACAAGTTCCTGCATCTGAACCAGTAGTCACACAAAAAGGCTTACTCATATCCTCCCCCTCGCAAAGAGCATGATTATCATTTATTGTTCGACAATATATATCTCCCAAAATGGATGATAACTTGCAATCCTATACTAGAATTAAACAAATCCTTATATACCAGATCCTCCATCTTAAAATATGGAAGAACAAAAAGAGGAAACGAAACCAGATTATAATCAATTAGCATTAGACATGCACTCTCAACTAAAAGGAAAACTATCCGTTATTTCTAAAAAGAAACTAGAAACAAAAGACGATTTATCTACCGCATACACACCAGGAGTTGCAGAGCCTTGTAGGAAGATTCATCAAAACCCAGAAGATGTCTATAAATATACAATAAAAGGAAATACCGTAGCCGTAATCAGTGATGGTTCAGCAGTTTTAGGATTGGGTAATATAGGACCTGAAGCAGCAATGCCAGTAATGGAAGGAAAAGCTGTTCTCTTTAAAGAATTCGCAGACATAGATGCATTCCCGATCTGTGTTAAAGAACAAGACATAGAAAAAACAATCCAAACAGCAATAAACATCTCACCTTGCTTTGGAGGAATAAATCTAGAAGATATCAAGGCACCAGAATGTTTTGAAATTGAAAAAAGATTACAAGATTTAGGAATCCCTGTAATGCATGATGATCAACACGGGACTGCAGTAGTTGTTCTAGCAGGCTTAATTAATGCCCTAAAAGTTTCTAATAAAGACAAAGAACAATCAAAAGTAGTAATTAGCGGAACAGGAGCAGCAGGAGTTGCAGTTGCAAAACTAATGTTGAAGTATGGATTCAAAAATATAATTATGACAGATAGCCAAGGAATTATCTACAAAGATAGAGAAAATCTAAACCCTATAAAACAAGAAATGGCTACAATAACAAACCATGATCTAGTAAAAGGATCTATAGAAGATGCTCTAAAAAATTCAGATATATTTATTGGAGTAAGCAAACCAAACCTCGTTACTGAAGAAATGATTAAGACTATGAATCCAGATCCAATAATCTTCGCACTATCAAATCCAATACCTGAAATAATGCCTGATCTAGCAAAGAACGCAGGAGCATCAATAGTAGCTACTGGAAGATCTGATTTCCCTAACCAAGTAAACAATGTACTATCATTCCCAGGAATATTCAGGGGAGCTCTAGACATAAGAGCTAAAAGGATAACTGATGAAATGAAACTAGCCGCTGCAGAAGCACTAGCAAACACAATAGAAAATCCAACAGCGGAAGAAATCTTACCTTATTCTTTAGACAAATCTGTTGTACCAAGAGTAGCAGAAGCAGTTAAAGCGGCTTATGAAAATTAAACAATTCTAGAACACTCTACAGTATCCAATCTATTCCTAAAGCTGTTTGTAGCCCTTAGAACATCAAACCCATTACCATTCCAAACAGCTAAAGTATTATCACTAGGAGAACTTAATCTTCTAGGCTGACCCTTTGATTCAAGAGTATCATAACCTAATAGATTACAAACTGCCTCAGCATTCTCATAGCTATAAGCTAAATAACCTTCATCACCTGAATTTATATCATAAAATTGATCAACAAAGTTCCTAATGACTCTACCATGACTTCCACCGAAAGTAATTGTCTCAACAACCAAACCTTCATCAATCAAACCATCACAGTCATTATCAATACCATCTAAAATCTCAGTAGCACCAGGATTAATACTAGCATCATTATCATTACAATCATTATCTTCTGGATAACCATCATTATCATTATCAATAACAGGATATTCAACAGTAATTATTCCTAGAACTTCCTCAAAACCATTACCGTCCTGATCTTCAACAACCAATACAACATAGTAAAGACCCTCTTCCAAACCAGCTGGAACATCATATATCAACGGGAACTCACTAGAATCACTAACCTCAGTAAATGCTATATCCACAGCTTCAAACTCGTCATCCACTAGAACAACATAAACATCAAGAGGATATTTATTTGAATCAAAATCAATCCATACTGGCTGCCCAGTACCATCGTCTTCTAATGGGAAACTAGGATTAGTATCTAAATTAGTAATCTCCAAGTCCAAAACTGGGAACTCGACTATTACTTGACCAATATAAAATTCAGCATCATTACCTTCATTATCAGCTACACTCATAATCAAATCATAAATACCTTCATCCAACCCTGAAGGAATAACATAATCTAAAGGCAGATCATTACTATTTTCAACAGAATAAACTTCAAAATCAACTACATGATTATCCTCATCATACAAACTGAAAACAACATCCAAAGGATATTCATTTGAAGTAAATGTAGTCTGAGTCAAAATATCCTCAGTACCATCAGTATAAACTGGGAAATCAGGATTAGTCAATAAACCAGTAATAACTGGAGCTTCATCATCCACAAAATCCTCATCAATCAAACCATCACAGTCATTATCCTTTCCATCTTCTAATTCTGGAGCACCAGGATAAACTGTGCTATCATTATCATCACAATCAACATCATTGTCAAATCCATCATCATCGTTATCATTATCGATAACTGGATATTCAACAATTATACTACCTAAAAAGATTCTATCACTATTACCATCACTATCAATAAAAACACCATACAAACTGTATGTACCTTCATCCAACCCAGCTGGAACTGTATAAGTCAAAGGCAACTCATTCTCATCAACATCAGAATAAGTTAAAGTATTTACAATAACATCATTTGAATTCTCCAACTCAAATCTAACTGTAAGTGGAAATTCATTAGAATCAAAATCAATTATAACATCCTGACCATTTCCATCTTCATCTACTGGAAAGCTAGGATTACTATCAATATTAGTTATAACAGGAGCATCAGTATCAAAATCCTCATCAATCAAACCATCACAGTCATTATCAATACCATCTAAAATCTCAGTAGCACCAGGATTAATACTAGCATCATTATCATTACAATCATTATCTTCATCAAACCCATCATTGTCATTGTCTACTGGATCATCAGAATCATCGTCATCATTATCATGATCATCTTCGTCACCATCTCCATTATCACCATCATTTCCATTTGTATCATCACCATCACCATCTTCATCATTAGCATCAGTACCCCTTCCACCACCATTATTAGCATCATTACTCTTTAAGTTAAAAATATCATCGTTATTATCCAAAAATATCACAGCATCCGGTTCATTATTATTCCCAATTAATCTAAGAGCACCACCATTAGCTACATAATCATCTACTTGCAAACTTACAGAATTGTCATTGCTAGCATTCTCAACTACAATCAATCCTGTAAACATAAATATCAAGAATAAACCAGTTACTATTAACAATAATGTTACAAGCAAAATAGGTATTGTTCTATTTGTCATAATTCTAGAGTTACAACAACCCTATATAAATGTTTCTATAATGTACCACCTACTAATAACTAAATAACCTATACTCCAGAAAATATATTATGGAACTATCTATCTCTCCATCTCAAACTCTTCAATCAATTCTTCCTCAGTAAGTCCAAAAGAACCACCTTCATCATAAACTACACTAGGCTCATAAATATGCTCACACCTACTATCAACACAAATATCTAGAGTTTCATCGTCTCCATCAATACAATCTCTCAATTCAGTCGCAACAGTACATTCTATCTCTATACCAGACCCTTGGCCCCCAATCAACAATATACTATAGATATCGCTTAAAGGATTAACAACTGCCAAACCACCTTCTTCCTCATCAACACCTGTAAAATTAAGTAATAACAATAGAATCAAAACCAATATAACTATCAGCCAAATAACTTTTCTATTAACACCTTGCTTCCTCTTTTTCTTAGCCATTTTTAAGATAAAACAATTTTACTATATAAACATTCCCAATCAAAACAACCTATCAGCCAATGTCTGTAATCCACTAACAAGCCCCAAGGGGATATATATGGCAGATTCATAAATTTCAGTTTCAGGTACAGGTGAAGGAAAATAATCCAAATGAAGAATCCTTCTCTCCTTAATCAATTTAGCCCTTAACTTTGAATCAGGTTTCAATCCAAATAAGATATAATTATCCCCCCAATCAATAACAGGTTCTCCTATCAAAGGCCTTTCGACTTGATCCTTAGGAAATCTAAGAACCACTACAACATTTTCAATACCTTGATCGATTATCCCTCCAGCAGCCAAAAAATCCCTAGCATCACATGCACTAACTTTCTCTCCAATAACTTCAAATCCATGAAAAGCGCAAACCTTGCCACCTGTAACCTGCCTCAAAGCCATTCTATTAACTCTTCTAGTATCAGTACTATAATCCTGCCAGTCAGGCCCCTTATAATTAAAATCCGAGGAAGGGTCATCTGTTTCACTAATTCGATGATTAATACTATAAGACTTAGCTGCAGGGAACATATTAATAAAAACAATAAGAATTATTTAAGCATTCATGTCATGGGCATATTTGTAAACAACAAATCCTGCCACACCCAAGAACACCACCAAAGCCAAAATAAAGATAGTCCTTATAGGGCTAGAACCAGTATCTTCAACTATCTCACTACCTTCAACATCACCAGAACCACCTAAACTCACAATACCATCAATTATTTCCTTACCTAAACTAATTATCTCATTCTCCTCTTGAACACTCTCATCACCACATTCACTCAAACTAATAGTCAATTTCTCTCGAACTATCTTATCTTCATTATACTTAACATCCACATTAATTGAATAGTCTCCAGATCTAATATTATCAGGTATTCTCACACTAAACTTCTTCTTCTCTTCATCGTCCCCCTCAAATCCTTCTATAGCAAACTCTTCAGTTTCTTCATCAATCTTCAACTTACTACTCTTCAAACTAACTATAACATCATCCTGCTCATCAATTCCAATATTCTTCAAATCTACACTAACATCAAATCCTCCACCACAGAATAAATTTTCATTACTAGTACTAACCTGATCAATAATAATTTCATGATCTTCTCTAATTAGTTCAAACTTCTCAAAATCATAATTACATTCACCATCATCTACAATAGCCAACAAAGCATATTTGTGTTTATCAGACAAGTCCTGATCAGCCTCAAACTCAAAAGTTATTATCTCAGATTGTCCATCATCAACATCCAAAGACTCACTCTTTTTCTCTACAACTTCCTCATCAGTATAATCATACCAGTAAACCTTAATATCAAAATCTTTATCTTCATCCAAATTATTCCTAACCCTCAATGAAAACCTAATATTCTCATCAATCCTATAATCTGCATCTGTATTCAAGAAGTCAATATCAATATCATTCTGTCTAACTGAACACAAATTAACCGCGCTAAACTCAGGATCCTTATCTACACAAGTCACAGAACAACAGCTATTACTATTACTTGTACTCATTATATTTCCATTACATTGCTCACTACTTGTACAAATATCTCCACTAACATCCTCACAAGTAAAATGACTAGAATCTTTTACACTAACTGTCCAACTCTGCTCAACCTCAAACCCCCCATCAGAAATTACAGCAACAACAGTATAATTTCCTTGAGGTTTATTAAATACAAAACTATCTCCAAATGCATGTACTTGACCATTAACCTTCCAAGTTACAATAACTGAATCACTATTATCAACATCTGTATAAGCAACTATAAAGGTATTATCACTGTTCTCTAATAAGTCAACAGGACTAGCAGGACTAAAACTATCAATAACAGGCCCATCATTCAAACAATCTTTGCTATCATCACTTGAACCAGGATTAATACTAGCATCATTATCATTACAATCATCTCCACCAACACTAACAGCATCATACCCATCATTATCAACATCAACCAAATCACCATCACTACAATCATCATCTAGACCATTATATGGAACTTCTGTAGCTCCAGGATAAACAGCCGCATTATCATCATTACAATCACTAACTCCATCAAAACCATCTCCATCCAAATCCTGAGACTCAACTAACCAGCTAACAGAATTTCTAAAAAGATCCTCTGCATTACTATTCCAGTTATCCACTTCAGTCAACCCAAAATACAAATTCTTCTCACTAATTGTCTTATCTCTATCTGTACAACTACTATCAATCAATAAAGCATTTGTGTTAAAAGTTACAATTATAGGTTTTGTAATATCTGATTTAGAAACCAAAATCTGTGAATTAATAGGGAAACATCCAGACAAATATTCAACAGTATCTTGAGTAGTATAAACCTGAATTTCCTCTAGTGAATAATCTTCAGTAATAGTCTGTACCTTCTCAATTGTAGCATATCTATCACTACTCAATCCAGAAGCACTAGAAAATCCTTTCTTCCTAGCCGCAGCATTACTCATCCAAATAGTTCTAGTGTCCGTATGATCAAATATATTAGCAATATCTGAAA
The DNA here is from genome assembly GCA_964344105.1 of Candidatus Woesearchaeota archaeon. Lineage (GTDB taxonomy): Archaea > Nanobdellota > Nanobdellia > Pacearchaeales > GW2011-AR1 > ARS1285. The sequence goes on from CAYFMD010000006.1 coordinate 16,122, forward strand.
CACTCTCAGAAATAACAATCAAATCATAAAGCTCTTCGTCAAAAGCAGTATCATCTAATATAGTAACATCATAACCCTCACCAGTCATAAAAGCTTGCAAGGCATTCTCATTTACATCCATATTACTAGGAGTTCTAACAACATAACCAACATCTAAAGCACTAACCAAACTAGAAGTTAACAAAAGTGCAAATAAGAATACAAATAAAGATTTATTCATCACTAGATTTCTCTTTTTCAGATTTAGTTGGGTGACCTAAATCAGATAAATCTGATTTACCTGCACTCCCTTTTTTCTTAATCTTATTACTAGCTATAACTAATACAACCAATAATGCAATAAATAATAGGATAGTAAATCCACCGCTAACCGCTAACCAGTTAGTAGGCTTGCTCTCTCCAACCTCTCCGCTAACATCATCCTGCTTATCTTGACCTACACTAACCTCTCCATTCTCCTGATTACCTTCAACAACCTCTTCTCCACCTTCACCACCAAATAAGCCACCAAAGATACCTCCATCATCCTCACTCTCACCTTCAGCTATAAGGATAACAGTTGAAATAAGACCAACACCATCTCCCCCATCAACAGGACTAAACTTAACATTAATCTTATTCTCAAAAGTTCCAGGATTCTTTGTTTTTATTGTAAAATAAGCCTTCCTCTCATCACCTGCTTCCAATCTAAACTCATCATCTTCTATCTTAATATCATTAACCAAATCTCCAGAAGCCTTCAAAGAGATATCTAATGCTATATCATTAACATTCTTAACCAAAATACTCCTCCTAACTTCCTCTCCAACATCAGGCCTCAAAATCATCTTAGCATTTCCAATACTTCCAGTAATAGCATAAACACCACTAACAAAACTCAACAGTAGAACTACACTAAAAACAATACTCAGAACTTGCTTGTTACCCATTTTCATAATAACAGTATTATCATTTTCTTTTTAAATACTATTGACAAATAAAATAACAAATCAAAAAATATCGAATATAAAATAGATAATTGCAAGCTAGAATTAATTTACTACTGGAGATGACAATTATTGAAACCTCTCTAGACACTTATTCAACAAAGCCTCATTCTCAACATCATAACAAAGATCCTTATTATTATTCATGGCGGCGGCAATAGCAAAACAAGGATCTGCAAACTTCAATGTCTCATCATTGAACCCAAACTCACCACAATAATCTGCAATATCATCTCTAGTAAATACTTGATTGCAAACATCTCCAGTAACAGTCCTCTCTAAACATCCCTGAGCATCACTCAAAATGGCAGGATCAATATTATTAGCATCCTCTACAATCTCAAAACTATCAACGCTATCCTCTGCATCCTGAACTACACTTTCTTCTACTTGCTCACTGCCACTATCATCGCTTACAGATTCACGTTGAGTATCTTGACTAGCACTACCAATATCCATTTCCTCTTGATCAGAACTACCAGAACCGCCCACAGGCTTCTCAGTATTAAAACTACCTTCCAAATTACCCGCACTCACCCCTCCAACTTGTCTTTCAGTCCATCCAGTATTGAAATCTATAGCTATACTAAACATAGAAACTAATAGAAACCCAGCCACAACAACTATCAACCCAGAAAGCACCTTACTAGTCATACTCCATCGACCACTAGCATCAACAACCTCTGTTTCTAAATGAGCATCCATTTTATAGCTAGTTTATCTACATTTATTAATTTAACCGCTAATACACAATAACCACAACCAATAGTGTTAACAAATACCAAAATATTCAAAACAGATTCTAACAAACATTCTTACAAGTAACAGTATCTAATCTATCTCTAAATCCTGAACTAGCTCTCAAGACATCAAATCCAGCCCCATTCCAAACAGCTAAAGTATTATCACTAGGACTACTTAATCTCCTAGGACTATGCTTATCTACTAATTCATCATACCCTAACAAATCACAAACTACTTCTGCATTTTCATCACTATAAGCTAGAAAGCCTTCATCACCTGAAGTCACATCAAAAGTCTGATCAACAAAGTTCCTAATGACTCTACCATGACTTCCACCAAATGTAACAGGAGTATCATCACAAACCTCTTCAGGTATACAAACACTAGTTGTCCTTCCATCTATATCAACACTATAGATCAATCCACCACCACTTCCATCATGTAAGTTATCAACTCTAACTCTTAATGTATTCTCTCCAGGAACTAATGCATCATTCAAGTCATGAACTGCAGTTGAGCTATAAGCAGGACTACCTCTAATACCAATCACCTGTCCATTCAATCTAACTTCATAGATATTATCAGCAGCAATTGTTATCTTAGATACAAGATCAGAAACATCCAAACTTGGAACATTAAATGACTTCTCGAAGTAATAGAAACCCCCACCCCTACCAAAAAACAGCCAGTGAGCACCATCAAAATGATCTACCCAATTTCTATCAATACTTGATCCAGGAGGAGCAGACTGAGATGCCTTATCCGCAATGAAATCATTAACATCACTAACCTTAGTGCTTGGATCACTAACAATCTTCAAATGATAATCACTAGCATCCACAACTTCATCAACCAATCCATCACAATTATTATCTATACCATCACAGATCTCTAAAGCATCAGGGTTAATATTTTCATCATTGTCATTACAATCTAGAGGATTACCATCATCATCAGGACCATTAGAACAATCATCAAATCCATCATTATCATTATCCTTGCAATCATTAACACACTCATCTACCAAACAGATCTCACTTGAACTACATTGATCTTGAAGAACAGGATCTACAGATGAAGTACAAGAACTTATCGAAGTACCAGGATTATTACAAGTGAAAGTCTCATAATTCCTAAACACATCATCCTCACTACAGAAATCACTACCAACAAATCCATCAACACCACAATCTAAATCTGTATCACATTCAACATCTACACACTGTCCAGACTCACAAAGCATCATATCACCACATAGATCTACGCTACTCCCTTCATCTATCTGGCCATTACAATTATTGTCTATGCCATCACAAACTTCACTAGCATCTGGATTGATAGAAGCATCGTTATCATTACAATCTACTGGCTTATCATCTCCACCCTCATCTTCAGCACAAGTATCAAAACCATCATTATCCTCATCAAAACACTCTACAACGCAACTACCTTCATTACAAGTTTCTGAAGCACTACAAACTTCAATCAAAATCTGATTAGTATTCTGAATACAAGAAGAACCAACAACTCCTGGATTCAAACAAGTGAAAGTAACTTGATCAGAAACAACCAAATCCTCATTACAATAATTATCACCATTAGTAGTACTTCCACAATCACCATCGGTGAAACAAACTATATCATCATATGAACAGAAACTATCTACAGTACCTGGATTCTCACAAGTATCAACAGTATAATTGTCATTGTCATCACAATCCAGATCACTTAAACAAATTACATCCTTATTAGAACAAAAACTGTCAATCGCACCAGGATTATTACATGTATCTATAGTATAATCGTCATTGTCATCACAATCGCTATCCATATCACAAGCTACAGGGGTGCATGAACCAAAGCTACATACACTTCCTTCCTGACAAGTATTATCTGCATTCTCATCTATCTGACCATCACAATTATTATCTATACCATCACAGATTTCCAAGGCATCTGGATTGATCTCAAAAACATCATCTCTACAATCAATTGGCTTTCCATCATCTCCAAACTCACCAGGATGAGCATTATCAAATCCATCACCATCTAAATCTACCGGACATCCTTCATCAATATGACCATCACAATCATCGTCAATGCCATTACAAACCTCAAATGCACCAGGATTAACAGAAGAAAGATCATCTCTACAGTCTAATTGCTTACCATCATCATCTGGCATTCCAGGAGCACAGTTATCAAATCCATCACTATCTGCATCAACGCAATCATTCACACATTGATCTACCAAACAAACTTCAGAAGCACTACAAGAATCAACAACATTTCTTACTTGCTCTATTGAACATCTTGAATTTCCAGTACCAGGATTATTACAAACATAAACATCCTGCTCATCAATTACTTCATTATTCTCACAGAAAGGAGGATACAAATAATCTATGAATCCGCAATCTGAAGCAACATTACAAGCAATATCAGCCCTGCTTTCATCATCCAAACTAGGATTGTAAGTACTAGGATCATCTATATCATCCCAACAGCCAGGATCTAACTCATCAGCTACTCCATCGCCATCATCATCAAAATCATCATTATTACATTGAGTTTCCAAAACACAACTTCCTTCGCTACATCCAAAACTACAACTCTCTATTAACTGAGCCTCAGTATTAGAATCACAAAAACTTCCAGGACTTCCTGCATTCTTACAACTCAAATCTCTAAAGTTCTGGAATACATCATCTCCAATACAGAAAGGAGCTCCAGTAAAACTATCCTCGCCACATTCACTATCCTCAAAACAGCTAACAACATCATGACTACAATAGCTATCTATAGTTCCACCAAACCTACAAATATCCACAGTACCATCATCCCCATCATTACAATCTGATTGAGTATTACATCTAATACAACTACCTTCATTACAAGCATAAGTACACTCATAAACTTCTATAGCATCTATACTATTACTACAGAAACTAGCATCTGATCCAGGAAGATTACATGAAAAGCTAGCAAAATTTCTGAAAATACTCTTCCCTTCACAAAACAACTGACCAGTATATCTATCAGTTCCGCAATCACTATTTACAGAACATAAAACATCCTCATGAGTACACATACTATTCAAAGTACCAGGATTCAAACAAACATCAGTAGTCTCTGAATCACCATCATCACAATCATTATCATCATTACAAGTTACTGTAACACAACTTCCTTCAGAACAAGTATCACTACATTGTGTCACAATTCTCTCTTCAATAGTCTGAGTACAACTAGCACTTACAGTTCCAGGATTCTCACAATTAAATGACCTATAATCCTGGGCCACATCATCTCCAACACAACTCAAATCATTAACAAAACCATCAATCCCGCAATCAGCATCTTCTAAACAAATCACATCCTCATAAGAACAAAAACTATCAACAGTATTAGGATTTTCACAAGTATCTACAGTATAATCACTATTATCATTACAATCAGAATTAACTCTACAGGTGATATCTTCATACTCACAGTAGCTATCTACACTTCCAGGATTGACACAACTATCCTCAGTATAAGGATCACTATCATCACATTCACTATCATTATCACAAGTTATGCTAACACAACTACCATCAACACAACTATCACTACATTCAGTAACTAATCTAGCCTCAACATCCTCACTACAACTTGAACTTATAGTTCCAGGATTCTCACAAGTATAATCTATATAATTCTGATAAACACCATCAACACCACAGAACCTTCCATCAAAAAACCCATCATTACCGCAATCAGTATCTACATTACATTCAACGGCTGTACAAGTTCCCAAACTACAAACCTCTCCAAAGCCACAATCACCATCACTCTCATCAATCAAACCATCACAGTCATTATCCTTTCCATCACAAATCTCAAATGCATTAGGATGCACAGTATCATCATTATCATTACAATCTACTGGCCTCCCATCATCACCAGGATCACTAGGATCAGTGTTATCATAACCATCTCCATCCTCATCAACTGAACAACCTTCATCTATAATACCGTCACAATCATTATCCACAAAATCACAAACCTCTGTAGCACTAGGATTTATAGCAAAAACATCATCTCTACAATCAATTGGCTTTCCATCATCTCCAAAATCACCAGGATTAGCATTATCAAAACCATCATTATCTAAGTCTACAGGGCACCCTTCGTCTATATGACCATTACAATTATTATCCAAACCATCCCCACACATTTCATTCAATCCAGGATTAACATTAGGATTATTATCATTACAATCTAAATTATTCCCATCATCACCATCACTACCGAAAGGACATTCATCAAAACCATCATTATCCTTATCATCACAAAAACAAGCACCATTACTACAACTAGCAGAACAAGTCTCAACTAAAACCTGATCAGGACTTGAAACACATTGACTCTCAACAGTACCTGGATTAACACAACTAAAATCATTAACATTCTGAAAAACTTGATTACCCACACAATAAGGACCTCCAAGATTTTCATCACTACAATCATTATCACTCTCACAAGCTACACCAACAAAATCGATACATTCCTCAAATAATTCAACTGCATCACCTGTCCAATAATCACTCTCAACAATTCCATAGAAACAAATATTATGCTCAGCAACCTCTCCATTCTCTAACTCAATTCCAGCAGCTCCAAAACTCACAACATCTCCAAGCAGATCATCCTTAGTAGTATAGGTCTCAGCTGCAGGAAATAAATCATCTGCTTTATTCTCACCATCTAAATAATAATAAGGAATACCAATGCCTTTAATAGTAGCCTCAGTATAAACCTCCACAATCTTATGACCAATTTTAACACTCAAAGGAGCAGTAGATACCAACTGAGAAATACCATCCCTATCAGTTAATCCCCATTCCTCTCCATAAAAATAATTAGAAACAATAGTAGGATGATTCCAGATCTCAATCTTATGATCATTCCTGAATCTCTCATCACCCAAATAAACAAACCTGTAAGAAGAAAAATCCGAAGGCAATTCTTTCTCATCAATCAGATCAACATCCAATCCCTTATCCTCAAAAACCTCAATAACATTATCATCAATCTTTGCTTTACTCTTGAAAATATAAGCAACATCATTAGAAGCCATAACCGGAAATGCAAACACGTTTAACGCCATCACCACCATCAATAATAGAGACAAACTCTTTTTCACACCTGCTTGGGATAAAGCACTTCTTTTCATTACGAATATCTTTAAGATAACATGTATTTAAATGTGATGTACTACTTTAGATCAGTAAATAGATCAGCGACGGTAAAATTACTACTTAAGAGATTTCATTGGAACTGGCATTCTTCCGGCCCCAACAATATCTTGATGGACAACCCCCATCAAATCATCATTTTGACAAATGATTACATGAGGATCATTAACACTGACCCTATCCATAGCAAGATATTCAGATAGAGGAATCTCAAATTTTTCACATTCCCTTTCATGCAATCTATAAATAACTGGCTTAAAATGATATTCATCATCAACAAAAGCAAATGATAATGTATGGGGATCATAATGTTTTCTCATGTTAGGAAGTGCCTCATATTTCTTAGCAACAGTAGGCACAGAAAATCTCTGACGGCCAAAAAGCACATATTGATCATTATCAAGGGGCCTAAACCCTTCTGGAACATTATCTGTAATAAAATATGCCTTTTGATTATTATAAGCAGGTGTGTGAACAAATCTAACTATAGCATCCCTTCCATGATATTTATTACCATTAATAACATCTATATCCTCTCCCCTAAAGTTACCCAAAGCCTTTCTATCATCAAGTCGCCTAACTACCCTAATCACCTGCAAAGAGTTTGCTAATTTCTCTCTATCCATAAAAAATCCAGCCCCAATTTATATTTAAATCTAACTAAAAAACATAAATAAAAAAATAAAAACAAATTATCTCATCCAAACACGGACATGGTTCCTATCCACTCCTCCCAAAACCATCTCTCCAGTACTAGCAGTACACTTAAAATTCTTCAATTCAAAGTCTTCTGCAACACCTGATTTTAGAGTTGGAATCATACCACCCATCTTAACCTCTCTCATCTCATAAAGATCAGAATAATCCCATTCTACTTTCATAGTCCTAAGATTACCATGCCGATTAGTCTTCATATCCCAATCTACGCAATCACTTCCCTTATGCAAGGAGTAATACGTATCAGGCTCCAACCCTCTAGCCATCACCCTAACCATATTACCGTTAGTCAATAACACGCTCCCAGAAGGAGATCCATGCAGAACATCGGTTTCACCCATCCAAGTTAATTTAACATTAAACGAAGGAGAATGATGCATACCTGCAGCAACAAAGCCAAAGCTTAAAGCAAGAACCAAAAACGCCAAAAATATCTTTCTCATAAAAAACTACCTCCTTTCATATATATTTTATAACATATACATTAAAATATATAAAACTATCTCATTGCTTCTTTTTATGATATAAATCCAAAATATAAACGATGTTCTCCGATTTCAAATAACTATAAGAAATCCTAAATGGAGAAACATACAATTCTCTAGTATTCTTTCTAATATTCCTCATGGGCTTTCCAATTTCAGGATTTGCAGAAATCTTCTCAACTTGTTTAATTACCCTAGATCTAAACTCGCTGTCCTTAATCTTAGAAAAAACAGAAGTAAATTTCTTATCAAAACGAACCTCTACCATTTTTGCATTTCTTCTTCAAGGTTCTCAGAATCAACACTAATATACTCACCCTTCTCAATTCGATCATAAGCTTCCTCAGTCCTTCTAGCAAATTCCAAATCTTCTTTCAATTCTTCAAACTGCTTAGTAAGCGCAATCAATTTCTCATTAACACTTTCCAAAGTAACTTGCTCCTGATCCATAAATTACAAGAGTTACCAAGATATATAAAATTATCCTAAAACAAAAATAAAGAAAAAAATAAAAATTAAATTACAAACGCACTTAGACTCTGATCAACAGAATTTCCTGCTTCATCCAAAACCCTAACATCAATCTGATGAGTTCCTTCTCTAAATGTCTTAGTCTTTGTACAGACACCAACATTCAATCTAGAACATAATCTGATCCACCTAGGCCTTCTTGAATTGTTATCCTTTATTAGAACCCTATCAAAGTTCTCTTCCTCAACAGCAACACTAAAAGTAACTCTCCTACCCTCAACAGTATAAGAAGCACTATCAATCACAGGCAAAGTAAGATCAACATTCACAGTTCTAATTTGACTACTTGCATTGTTATTAGCCTTATCAACTAACTCAAAATGATACAATATATCTTGACCATTAAAATCAGTTAGATCCGGCATAAAGCTACAGGCCTGTTTACTACCAGAAGTACAATCAGACTTAGTCATAGTCCTACTCTCAGTACCATTACTATAATGCAATGTAATATTCTCCAAATTGACTTCTCTGTAATTCACAACAAAAGAATCAGCAGCATTAATCCATTGATTATTCCTTGGTTCTGTTCTACTAATTCTTGGAGCCCGGGTATCGACTGTAAAACTAATATCTTCAGAATCTGATTCACCATCAGTATTAAGAACCTTCACCCTAATAGTATTACTACCTTCTCTAGCTCTAAAGGTATCCATACAAGTCATAACATTATCACATAACTCAACAGCTCTTCTAGACCTAAGCACATTCCTAAATAGATTAAAACTAACATTCTGATCAGCAGAAGCATCAACAGTAACAGTCCTAGAATCTAAAAATGCGCCATTAGTAGGTGAAGTAACCGTTAGAACAGGATCAACCGCAATAACCATTCCAAGTGAACCTGCAATGAACACCATTGCAAATAGTCCAACAAATAAATTCTTCATAGAACTTTGATTCGCATTAATTTCCGAAGGAAATCGCTTCAAAGTTCTTTCTAGAGAATTTTTTTTAAAAATTCTTTTCATTCTTATCACCTCCTTTCATCACCACTTTAAGAAACTATATTTCTCAAAGTAGATACCACAATATACACTAAATAATATATAAAACCGAGTTACCACCAAACCTAGATAAAATTATACACTCAAACCGAGTCTCGCTCGATAAATATCTTTATAACCACTTGAAGAAATATTAGATGCCTGACAAAGCTGATCAATGCTCGTCAAATCTCCTTCAACCTGGATTTCAAGAATGCGCTTAGGAAAACTTGGATTAAGAAAACCCTTAGAACGAACATCTTCCACAAAATGCTCCACTCTAGAAAGAACATATTGCTCATAATCCATATGAAACAAAACCATAACAACTATTTAAACTATACGTCAAACTCAACCCTAGTTGAAATAGCATTCCCTGCTTCATCCATAATCTGGACATCTAGTTCATGATGCCCAGGTCTGAATGAAACTCTTTTAACACACCTACCATCTCTAAGACGGCTACAAACTCTCTTTTCCCTTGGCCTTCTTGCCTCATTATCTATGAACGTAACTTCATCAAAATTATCCTCATCTATCTCCATATCGAAATAAATATATCTTGAATTTCTCCCTTCACCTTGAGTCCAAAAACTATCTCCATTAAGCAACTCAGGAGCCGTTATATCAACAGCTAAAGTAACTAGCCTACTCTCAGTTCCCTTTCCAGAAATATCAACAAGTTCAAACCAGTAGAAAAATATCTGACCATCATAATCATCCAAATCTACAGAGATATCACAATAAGACCTCCCTCTTTCTACAAGACAGCTATCCAAATCAACATCAGCTTCCCTAAACCCAGTCTCATCATTCCCATAATTTAGAGTCAATCTCTCAGGATTATCTTCCTTAAACTGAACTTGGAAATCACCATTAGCAAATCCTCTTTTAGGTAAAGTTCTACTTATCTTAGGTTTCTTACTATCAACAAAAAAAGTAACTCTTTGCTCACCCTCATTACCATTTCTATCCCTTCCAAATATTGTAATATCATTCAAACCATCCTTAAAACTCAAAGCCCGTAAATAACTAAAAACATTACTAGCCATCCTCTTTATCCTTCCCCTACCATTAATATTATCAGTATAAGTAAAAGAGCTAGGCTCATTACTTTCTATATCAAATACAACTCTCCTATTAGAATAAACTTCACCTTCAACAGGAGAATTAACAGTAAACTCAGGAGCCTCAGCATCTATAGTACCTCCACCCCCTCCAATAGTCCCATCTAAACCCTGACAAACAGTAATATCATTACATCTTCCAGGATGTGTAGGATTATTCAAATCGGTTGTACAAACCTGACATCTATCATGAAAACAAGTATATCTAGGATTATCTTCATCAGGTAAACTCTCTCCATATCCTAAGCAAATTAATTTGTAGGCTAAAACATTCCCAGTCATCAACACAACTGCTATTCCAACAACAAGAGCACAAACTACTCCCTTTATTACTTCTTTTCTTATATTTATCATTTGTTCTGTCATTTTTCTTGAGTATCACACTCTTCTCTTTTTCCCACCGCCCAAATAAAAAAGTAAAATAAAAAAATAAAAATAATTGATCAACCTTAAATTGCTTCTCCCCAGAAGTTAATACTTCCAGTATCGAAGTCACCATTACATGGCTCTGGAAGGTCTAGTCTGAATGTCATAGCTACTTCAGCACCAGGAGTTAGTGTATTTCCTGCGAAATACAAACCACCTAGAACAGTATCACTTTGGATTATTTCAAATCCTCCGTTATTATTGTTAGCACTGTCTGTATCATAGAAATTTGTTGGATTATGGAATCCAGTCGCATATCCTATTGGAACATATCCTTCAGCATCTGATCTTGCATCATCTTCAGTACTATAAGCACCGTTAGTTGCATGGTAATCAAATCTATCCAAACTTAATTGGTTAGTTGTAGGACAAGCAGCACCACTTGAAGCAGAATCGTAGAAGTCAGTACCTGATACAAACATATCAAGAACAACCCCGCTACCATCATCAGCATCGTTACCTACCAATAAAGTATCTGAGTAAGAGTGAGTTCCAGGTCTAACATTATCGAATGATAGATCTCCATCAACTGACAAAGCAATTACTGGGTTCAAGAACCAGTACTCGTTCTCATCAACTGTAGCAGTTTCACCATCAAGATCTTCTACTTCAACAGTATACCACCACTCACCATAGTGAGAATCAGCAGTTTCAACTGTAAAAGTACATGTGTAATATCTCTCAGTAGCAGGATTTATTGGTCCAGTTAATACTTCTTCCAATATTCTTGCATTACATGAAGGATCGAATACAGTAGGATCTGCAATTGCAGCACCAGCACCCTCTACACAATTAACCTCAATATCATTACCAGCACCTTGTACATCACCTAGAGTTCCGAATACGTCAGAAATCTTTTGAATTCCGTTCTTATCCTTAACCAAAACAGTGTACTCAATCTGCTCTCCTTCGAAAGCATAGTTACCTGTTCTCTCTAGTAGCTCAGCTCCAGGAACCTTATCTCTTCCTGGTTGAGTATTATCGTCTGAAACAGTTCTTGAGTCACACATCCAAATGTTTGGAGCATAGTCCTCAGTAACAATCTCAACACCGATACCAACACCTACGTCAGTACCTAGTACAACAGGCATAACTGATAAAATTAGCATAGCCATAGCCATTACGCTAAATAGTTTTTTCATATTTTTCTAAAACCCCCTTTCAGTCGCTTGTCATCTATCCCTCTATTAGTAATAAAACCAATAAACCCGGGCTTATTAGATGAATATAAACTTGATAATACACTCTGATTTTCCATAGTCACATCTTTGAAACATAACCTTTTCGCTGAAAAGTTATTGTCTGAGAATATATTCTCAGTAAATCCCTTTTTTCTTTCACTCATAGAGGATCATCATAAAATCTTCTTTATAAAGAAATTTTGAGTCAGAAATATTTTTTCAAATCATCGATAAAGAAATCTATATTATGACAAGTATAAACAATGTAAGTACTCAAAATTAATGAAACTTTTCATCATATGAACTTAATATGAAATAAAAATTAAGAAAAATAAAAAAAATTATTCGGCGTCGTCTTCACCACGGTTAACTGGAAATTGCTTAGACAACTTAGCAGCAAGAGCATCCAGTCTCCTCTGACCCGTCAATCTAGAAGTAGAGCCTGTACTGATAGGGATGGACTCCCCATACCTATCATTAGCACCCGTAACCCTATACCCAGAGAAACTACCTCCAACAAGTCTGCCAGCACTAGCATCACTATCATCCACGTAATGACTTTCTTGTACCATAACAAAATCAAACTAAGATTTACTATTTAAATCTAACCTTTCTTCTGTCTCTCTAGAAATCCTTGAATAAACTTATTATTCTGTTCGCTATCAACGACTCTTCTCAAATCATAAGCCTCTCCATCACTAACCTTCTCACCCTTCACTTGACTTCCGGCTTTCTGAAAACTCTCTCTGCTCAAAAGAACCTGCTTATTAGAACTCTCTGCCAATCTCTTAGCAGCGACGATAAAATTCCCCATAGCAGTAAATTTCAACTTACCACTCTCAACTTTATTAATTATCTGGCCAGAATTAATTGCAATCCCAAAATCTATTTTATCTTTATATCTCTTATTATGTTCATTAAAAACCATCACCATTTGCTGAGCAATTCCTGCAGCAAGCGCCTCATTATTATTAACCTTAGTCATCAAAGGACTAAATATTGCAAAAACAAAATCACCATGCTCATAAACAGCACCCTTCTTACTATAAACAGCCTCCATAGCATGCTCTAAACTCTTCTTCTCATTAACCCCTAGCTTATTCTTAACTTTCAAAACAAGAGCCGCAGCAGGACTCTTATGTCCCTTCATAACCAAAACCTGATCAGCCTGATTATGAACAACATTTCCCTTAGCATCAGTTCTCTTAACTTCCGCAACAGGCTTGCTAGGTGTTGTATGATTTTCTATTTTACTAGCCGCAACATTTCCTGTCTTATGGTCCATAGCAACGTGATCCTTAGAACCTTTTCTATTCTTCATCTTTTCATGAAAAGCTACAGACTTCTTCTTCAAAACTTTTCTAAACAAGAATAATAAAATCAAAACAATAATAATGAAAAAGAATATCCAAAATATAGGGCTTGTAAGATTGATTCCAGCACCAATCTCATCAACATCAATAACTCTTCCAGTCAAAGCGACTCCAGAGTGAGAAACCTCAGTATTACCGTCGCTAACTCTGATATTATATTCTTCATCTTCTCCAGTTAACTTGAAGCTAACACTCTCTCCAAGTTCCTCTAAATTAACTTCCCTAACAAAAGGCTTACCATTCAACTCAAATTCAATTGCCCTATTATAAGGAATATTACCAACATTAGTAACAACCAACGTATCTTCAACTAACTCAAAATCAACTATGGCTTTTTGGTTAACAAAAAAATTCCTAACAACATTAAACTCGCCATTTGCTGCCTCAACCTCATAATTTCCAGAAGGAAAATTACTTGGAACATCATAACTCAATGCTTCATTGGACTTAACAATCTTCTCATAAAATCTCTCACCAGTCTCATCTCTAATTATAACAGAAACCTCATCATCAATAATCAATCCAGTCTGATCCAAAAGCTTAGGTCTAACATCTAACGCAACACCTGGATCAACATTCTGCCCACTTAAATCCAAACTAACATCTCTCAACTCTTGAAAGACCTTTAAATTAGCAAAAGAAATCCCCTCGCTAGATCTCTGTCCCTCACTACTTTCATAAACCAAAGCATCTATCCTAAAGTCTCCTGCAGGAGCATTCTCAGGAATTCTAATACTTACAGAAAAATCGCCAGAAACAACTTTCCCATAAAAAGTCCCAGCATCAAAATCCACTACAGTTTCTTCTGCAACTACTTCCTCTTCAGTATCTTCACTAGTTTCTTCATCCACAGCGTCTTCATTATCTTCAGATGATGTATCTTCTGTCTCTTCATCTTCAGTATCCTCACTACCATCTTCTTCATCTTCATTAACTTCTAAATTATCATCAACAGAACTACTTACCAATTCAGGATCTATAGAACTACTAACCTCTTCAGCTGGAACTTCTTCACTAGCTTCAATCTCCTCATTTACAACTTCCAAAACTTGTAACAAAGGAATAGTTATCTCAACTTCCCCCTCAACAGGATTTCCATTCAACTTCTCCGCAACACCAGTAACAATTATAGTCTCTCCAGGATTAGCAAAAAATGCATCATTCCCCAATCTAACAACCAACTTCTTAGAAATCTCAAAATTCATACTCCTCCTTATCTCACCATCGTAATTACCCTCAAAATGACATTCGCCATTTGCCTGGTTTATAGTATTAAAATTCAAAGGCAACTTAATATTAACTTCCCCATCATCTCCAGGAAAATTATTAAAACCTATAACTGAAGTCCCGCAAACCAACTGAACATTCAACAACCTACCTTCAACAATAGGATCGACCCTAACATTAAGATCAACCATATCACCGAGATTATACTTACTACTCATGTCCGAAAAATAAATCCCTGCAGAAACTGAACTAAGCAAGAACATAATACTAAACATAAACCCAATAAAGGCCAAGCCACTCTTTTTCATAACTTATTCAATGGAACTTATTATTTAAAGCTTTTTAGCAAACTTAACAACAACTTTATATAACATATTTAACATTTAACTAGATGAAAAACACTTTCAATCCATGGGAAGTAAAAGGGGAAATTAACTACGACAAACTTGTAAAAGAATTTGGAGTTACTCCAATGAAAGATCTCCCAGAAACTTTCAATGAAGATATCTTATTCAGAAGAAAGATAGTATTTGCCCATAGAGATTTCCAAAGAATTCTTGAATCAATCAAAAACAAGAAGAAATTTGTAATGATGACAGGCCTAATGCCTACAGGAAAATTCCACCTAGGTCATGCAGTTGTAGCAAAGCAATTCCTAACTTACCAAAAATTAGGAGCTAAGATTTACATAGCAGTAGCCGATGTAGAAGCATACAATGCAAGAGGCCAATCATTAGAAGATAGTAGAAAAATAGCAGTAGAAGAATACATAACAAACTATTTCGCATTAGGATTAAAACCAGAAAATGTTGAAGTATATTTCCAATCAGACAGAAGTAAGGATGCAAAAGTATCTAATGCATATTACAGATTGCAAAACATCTTAGCAAGACACGGAACATTCAATGAATTCAAAGCAGTCTACGGGGATATCAATCCTGGAAAAATGGTTTCTTCATTATTACAAGCTTCAGACATGTTACATCCACAATTACCAGAACTAGAAGGATTCTGCCCAGTTGTTGTACCAGTAGGAATAGACCAAGATCCTCATCTAAGATTAGCAAGAGATATCTCAAAAAGAGTTCCAATTAAATTCACTCAACTTTCATCAACATACCATTTAATGCTACCAGGACTTAAAGGATCTAAATCAAAAATGTCTTCATCAGATCCCAATTCATTCATAGCCCTAACAGATGACCAAAAAACAGTAAAAAACAAAATCAATAAATATGCATTTAGTGGAGGACAAGAAACTTTAGAAGAACACAGAAAGAAAGGTGGAAATCCAGACATAGATGTCTGCTTCCAATATCTAAAAATGTTCTTAGAAGAAGACGATAACAAATTAGAAGAAATAAGAAAAGACTACAAATCGGGAAAACTAACAACTGGAGAACTAAAAAAATACACTATTGAAAAACTTAATTCTTTCCTAGAAAGCCATCAAAAGGCAAGGGAAAAATCTAAAAAACACGCAGAAAAGTACCTATCATAACACTTAAATATTACATATTTTTGGATTTTTTATGAAACTTATAGAAAGGGTAACTGATTTCAAAAGTGAAGATGCCAAAGCATCCTATAACATAGCAGGCATACCTCTAAATCAAGTGCCAAACTATCATGAAGCATTTATGCAAGGCCTTCCAGATCTTGAACCAGGAATAGAAATTCCGATAGGAGCAGGTACTACTGCAATGACATTCTTTTATAGAAGCCTATGCTCTTCCGCAGCAATAAATCATGAACTAACAAGAAGAGAAGCATTTGATATGAGAGCATATCCATTATTCATGCCTGCAATTTTTCCAAATCAGAGACCAGTTCAACTTGGAGAAACATACAAAGTAGAAAGGCAATGGTCTGTAGAGGAACACGACACTCTAGCAACCTAACTAGACATAGCTGCATTAGGCATTAGAACACATTACCCAAATGTAGTTCCAACATTAAACGTGGTAACATTAAAACCAGGTCAAACTATTAACTTTCCACTTCCGGGTGGGGGAAGCATAGAAATCAACATGGATTAACCACAAAACTCTTATAAACTTCATATTTCTCATCTAACCATGAAGATCCTATCATTACATTGTGATTACATCAAATTCAAACCCCTAAAGAAAGCTCTAAAGGAACCAGAGGAACTTTCTGAAAGAAGACAAGGAGAAATAACTGTCGATCAACCATTAGTTCTAATGATTGCAGTTGAAAAGAAAGATGAAAATAATCCAAATCTAATTAACGAACTAGCTAATCAAGCAAAAGAATTAGCAGAACAAGTAAAAGCAGATAAATTAGTTCTCTACCCTTACGCACACCTATCACCTTCCCTAGCAAAACCAGACTTTGCTCAAAAAACTCTAGAAAAGGCCGAAGACAAACTAAAGAAACATTTCAAAGTTATCGAAAGAGCTCCTTTCGGTTATTACAAGGAATTTGAACTAAAAGTTAAGGGCCATCCATTATCTGAATTATCTAGAGACATTCACTTTGAAGCAGAGCTAGAAGAAACTGATGAAGATGTAGATCATGCAAAGTTATTGAAACAGCTAGGAAAAACAAAACTAGATTCAAGGGAACTAAAAGACAATGATCATAGAATCATAGGGCAACAAATGGACCTATTCTCTTTCTCAGATGTGGCTCCTGGAATGGTATTCTGGCACAACAATGGACTGATAATAAGAAATGAGCTAATAGATTTCTGGAGACAAGAGCAAAGGAAAACTGGATACCAAGAGATCCAAACACCACAAATTCTAGATAAAAAACTATGGCTAATTTCAGGACATTGGCAAAAATACAAGGAGAACATCTTCATCTCAGACTACGAAAAAAGAGACTTCGCAGTTAAACCGATGAACTGCCCTGGAGGGATGTTAGTCTATAAAACAAAACCAAAGTCATACAAAGACCTACCATTAAGAGTAGCAGAAATGGGGCTAGTACATAGACAAGAACTTTCAGGAGTTCTATCAGGACTATTTAGAGTAATACAATTCACTCAAGACGATGCTCATATTTTCTGTACGGAAAAACAACTAGAATCTGAAATTGTAAGTATCATGGAACTAGTTGACAAATTCTACAAGATCTTCAATTTTGATTATCATGTTGAACTTTCAACAAGACCAGAAAAAAGAATTGGAGATGATAAAGTTTGGGATAAAGCAGAAAAAACATTAGAATCTGTTCTTAAGAAAAAGAAAATGAAATTCAAAATCAACAAAGGAGATGGAGCATTCTATGGTCCAAAAATAGACTTCCACATAGCAGACTCTTTAGGAAGAACATGGCAAACAGCAACAATCCAACTAGACTTTGCAATGCCAGAGAGATTCGATCTAAATTACATAGACAAAGATAACAAACAAAAAAGACCAATAATGTTACATCGTGTAATCTACGGATCTCTAGAAAGATTCATCGGAATACTATTAGAACACACTAACGGACATCTACCATTATGGCTAGCGCCAAACCAAGTACGTGTTATCAATTTCACAGATAAAAACAACAAAGCCTGCGAAGATCTTCTAGCTAAACTAAAGGAAAAAGACATCAGAGCAGACATCGATCTTAACCAAGAACCTATCAGCGGAAAGATAAAACAAGCCGAGATGGAAAAGATCCCCTACATAGTTGTAATCGGAGATAAAGAAGAACAATCAGGAAACCTAGCAGTTAGAAAGAAAGGAAAGATAACTCAAATCAACAAAGACGAATTTCTAGAAATGATTGAAAAAGAGATTAAGGAAAAGGCTTAATTTTGCATCTCATCAACAGCTTCAATAAGACTAAATCCACAGTCCATAACACTTACAGTAGGAACAAACCTATAAAGAGCGCCCTCATACCTATGGACAGTCCCTCCTTGTAATGGATCAAAATTAGAATCGACATATGTGAAAGAATATGTAAATCCTCCCCCATTAATAGAGTCTTTCCTTTTGCCCTTTCCATGCCTACGCTCCAATTGCCAAACCAACTCCATAGTATCAGTATCTGATAATGGAAGTTCTCTCTCAAATCTAAGGGTATTCTCTACAGTCATTTTAACTAAGCCGCAGCCCAAGTAGGCTCCCCAGGATGACTTCCTCCATCTTCAAGATGAACTAAAAAATCAAAATCTATTGAATCAGTTCTGGTATCTAATGTAGCAGTATAAAGATGAGAATTCCCACCAGGCTGTCTATCATCAGGCATCCTAGTATACTCCAAAGCAAATAATCCTGTCTGAGCATAATTTCCCCCAGATTCTCCAGCCAACAAAGAATCCACAACACTCTCATACATAGCATCTTTTTGAGGCCTACCAAGAGGCAATACCTCACTAGCTTCAACTGTATATACTAACTCAGAAACCATCTTAATCACTCCTTCTTTCCACTATCAATCTTAACACCCAACTCCTCTAACCTTTTCAAATGTGCTTGCATAATAGCTTCAACATTAGCAATCATCTTAACTAATTCATTCCTTTCAGCTGCAAGAGTACTCAAACTACCCTTATGCATACCAATTTCCTCTTCCTGACTCATCTCAGGAGCAGGAGCACCAGTTTCAACCTTAGATTCAGAACTACCTAAAGAATTTTCCAAACTTTCCTTATTTAACTCAATTGCCATCTTAACCACTCCAAAAAAATAAGCATTTATAAACATTACCTTTCTTAAAAAAACATGAATTTCAAGGAAGCACTAGAAAAAGTTGAGTCATCAGAAGAATACAAAAAATTCAGAGAAGAACATCCAGAAGCACAAATATGCGCAGGATTCTTCATTCAAGATTTCTTAAGTAACGACAATAAAGACTCAATAGACTACAAAGACGGAGAAAAAATCTTCACATTTAACATCATAGAAGATCAAATAAAAATGTACGAAGATAAGTTAATGGACCTGCCTAACACTCCAAAACTCCAACAACTTTTAACAAAAGAAACAACAATAGAAGTAGACCAAATAAAATCTATAGCACAAGAAAAAGCTCACGAAGAAGGAATCGGGGCTAAGTTCAACAAAATAATCTCAGTTCTTCAAACATATGAAGAAGGTGAAGAAAAGAAACAAATCTGGAATCTAACTTGCATGCTAGACCAACTAATAATTCTACACATTCTAATTGACTGCAAAACTGGAGAAATCTTAAAATTCCAAAGAAAATCCTTCATGGATATGGTAAAAACCAAATAAACAAACTTATAAATATTCTATTCCTTTACCAATAATAAAAAGAGTGGATAATGGCAGACTCAGTTAAGGATTTGATGAAGAAAGTTAAAAAGAATGCACCCAGCTTAGACCCCAATCCGGCAATCAAATACAAACTAGTTTACGATACACCAGGAGGAGGATTAGAACCCCTATATTTCTGGATTCTAAATTTCATGGGTGGAGAAAAGGCAAGAAAGATAATTGATACCTTTGCATCATCTCCAGGATCAGGGCATTTCTCAGAATTAGGATTAAAAAAATCTCAAATGCAAGAACAAGCATCAAGATTAATGCAAACAATAAACACAATACTAAGAAGTGTTCTAAATTTAATTTACGATCTAAAAGAATTCCAAATAAGACTATCTCATTATGACGCTGCAAAATCAAAAGACAAAGCAAAGAAAGAAGCAGGAATCCTTGCCCTTAAGCAAATATGGATGGACAAAGTAGACATGCAAAGAGGACAAGGAGCAATAAACGCATTGTCTTCAGGAAACTTACAATTCGTAACACTAAGAGATGCTTTCCTAAAAGCAAAAGATGAGAAAGATGTAAAAGATCTAGATTTAAACGAAAGAGTAAAAAGAATCCTGATGCCAAGAATTCTAGAATTCAACGAATGGAAGGACAGAAGTGAAATGGAACTAAGAAAAAGATTTGAAGTAGAGAAAACATATCTACAAAGCCAAGTAGATTCTCTAAAATTACAAGCTGGATGGGCAAGACCATATTTAGATGCAGCAGAAAAACTAGCTCAAGACGAAAAATTATCAAATGATTCTGCGATGGTAACCGCATTCAACACAGTAATCCTTCAACTAACTTTAATGAATACTCAACCAGTAAGTGTAAGTTCAGGAGTAGAAAAAAACAGACTAGAAAAAAGAGCCCTGCCAGAATCATTCAGACATATAGCAAACAAACTAAGGCAATATCAAGGAGTAACTTTTGTAAATTTTAAATTTACAGGTATACCCAACAAAGTAGGCCAGAATTTTGCATTTGGAGGAAAAGCAGAAATTGTGTTCGAAGCTTATGCAATGAATGATGAAGAAATGCTATTATTTGACGATGCCCTAAAAAATTCAGACCTAGCAAATGCCTTAAAGCTAGTGCAAGGAATGACAGATGATTCTCTAAAACAATTAGAATTCGATATAGAATCTTTTACTGGTAAAAAGAAGGATAAAAAAGAAAAGAAAGATGACACAAATCCTTTTGCAGCATTATTCAAATGGGACATTGGCAAAAAGAAAAAAATAAGTGATGAAGAAAAATTAGAAAAATTAAAGGAAAACAAGGTGAAACCAGACAAGTATGCAGAGAAATATCTAAGAAGCATAGGGGCTGCCAGCTCTGCAGGAAATGCATTTAAGATATATGATACATTCAAGAAATCATTAGGATTGCCTGCACCACCTTACAAGACAGGAGATCCAACACTATCTGGAGGACCTCCAAGTTCTGGAGCAGATAACTTCTTTGGCTTTTAACAGAATTTATTATCTTAGTATCTATGAAAAATAAGTATTATTAATCCCACAAGAACAACGATGATGTGAGTAGTCTTAAATAGAAATACATAGAGATACTAATAAATAACAGAAACAAAAACCTATTTATATTTCTTAACCCTCTATAAATGATGCCAAAAGTCAAGAAAAAAGAGATTAAAACATTAGGAAAGATAGTTCTAACTCCAAAAGAAGAAATAAAAAAACCAACTCCTATAAAGAGAAAAGTTCCTGAAAAGAAAGAAGCTCCAAAACCTAAAAAAGTAGAAATCCCTCAAGAAGAGCCCCAATTCAAAAGAATAGCACTAGAAGAATTAATGAATAAAGATACAGAATTAGGAGCAGACAATCAAGGAACAAGATGGATAAGAGTTGGTGGTGAAGAAGAAAAAGAAGAAAAGCCAAAGGCTATTTATGATCTAGAAAAAAGTAAAGAATCTTATTTCAATATGGGAGATTCATATAGCCAAATAGGTTCTGGAGGAGGAGACTACAGCACACCAAGTGGAGCTCAAGCACCAAGATTCCAAGACAATAACAACCAACAAGATCAAGGATTCAATCAAATGAACCAAGCACAGTCTTACGATACATCTGCAGAAAGAGAATTGAAGAAAGAAAGAGATCGTAGAGGTGGAATGTGGTGAAAATATTCTCTCATATTATTCATTACATATTTAAAGATAAATCTCTTACTAATAAAAAAGATGGCGACGGAAAATTTTTATGAGGGCTCATTAAGCTCAACTAGCATGCCTAGTTACTTCACTCCTGTAGAGAATCCTAGTTATTACACCAAGCCATCAGCTTATTCTACTGCTGCAGGAAATTTAGGAATGGCATTGGATGCAAGAACTGCTAATCAGTTAGGAGATCTAAATCAAAAACTAAATCCAGGACAAAAGTTCGTAGAAATACAAGGTATCCAGGGAAGAACAATGGAATCTATCCCAGACCAACACCTAGACGAAATGGCTCGTCTAGCAAACTTAACTGGAGTAGATATGAGCCTACACGGACCACTAGTAAACGCATCAGGTGTAGAACAGCAAGGAGGATTCTCAGAGGAGAACAGATTGGGAGCGGAAAATCAAATAAAGTCTGCAGTACTAAGAGCTCACAAGCTTAACACAGACAACAATAAGAATGTGAATGTAACATTCCATTCATCTGCAAACCTTCCAGCTTTCAGCCCACACAGAATGGTAGATGGAAAAAGAGTGGATGATGGGGTTTTCATAATAGATGAAACAACAGGAGAGATAAGACAGATAAGAGACACTGCAAGATTCCTACCTGAAGAAGGAAAATTCTCAGGAGAACAACTAGACTTCAATATACAAAGGGAAGTTGACAAACAAAACAAAGATGCTTGGCTCCAACAACTCTCAAGAATAAATCAGACATCTGAATTCGGACAAAGTGCAATAGATCGTGCAAGTTCAGATTCCGATATGACCTACAAAGAATTACTAAATGTAGATCCAGAAAAATTAAAAGACGAAAAAAGAAGAGATTACATAAAAAATGTTCAAGGACAAATTGATTATGGACATACATACATGAAAGAAGCTTATAGAGGAGTAAGAGATGTATTTGATAAAGCATGGGAAGCAGCAAAAAGAGAAAACCGAACTGAGGATCTAGAAAAGTTAAGGCAATTTGCACAATATGCGGAACAAAATGTTGCTAAAGATTTTGAAAATAAGCCAGAGAACATAGATAGATTAAGGGGAGTAGTTGAAAAAGGATTAAGAACAATCTCTTCAATAGAAGCAACACCTCAAACGTTCTCTACGTTAAATGATTTTGCAATAAAAAAATCAGCAGAAACTTATGCAAACGTAGCTCAAGAAGCATACAATAAATTCAAAGATGAAGCTCCAGTAATTAGTATTGAAAATCCTCCAGGAGGAGAAGCACTATCAACAGGTAAGGAACTAAAACAATTAATTGTAGAGTCTAGATCACAATTATCAAAAAACCTAGCAGGACAAGGAATGTCAAAAGGCCAGGCTGAAAGAGTAGCTGAACAAATGATTGGAGCAACATGGGATGTAGGACACATCAACATGATGCGTAAGAAAGGTTATTCAGAAAAAGATGTTGTTAAAGAAACAAAAGAAATTGCTCCTTTCGTCAAACATGTCCACCTATCAGATAACTTCGGACTAGATCATACAGAACTACCAATGGGAATGGGTAACGTTCCATTAAAACCAATGATTGATGAAATCAAAAAGCAAGGATTCAAGGGAAAAGAAATAGTAGAAGCTGGAAACTGGTGGGAATTCTTTTCAACACAAGGAGGAGGAAATCCATTCCTACCAACACTTGAGGGGCTAGATTCTCCAATCTATGCAATGGGCGGAGGACCAAACTGGTCAACAGGAGGAGTAATGGGAGGCTACTTCTCAGGACAAGGGCCTATCAATCCACCAGTACATCATCAAACTTATGGAGCAGGATTCCAAAACATGCCAGTAGAATTAGGTGGAGAAATCCAAGGAGATCGAGGAAGATTTGCTGGTGCACCAAATCAATAGATTTGGACTACTTTCTACACTAAATCAATAGTTATTTTTTCAACAAACTACTCTTATACTTCTCAGGCTTATAACTCTTCAATCTAACAATCTTACAACCCAATCCTATTTTCTTCAATCCCTCTTCCAAACCAGCAGTATAACTATCTTGATCATAACCTAATGCAATAACATCCGGATCAACTAAACTAATAACCTTCCACTTATCACCTTTATATCCTAACCGAATCTCATCAGCAATCTCTAATTCCCTAACATGTTCAATCCTCTCTTCCTCAGGATACATTGGATCAACTTTCTTAAATGCCCTAATAGTATCATCTCTAGCCACAACAACAATCAACTTATCTCCCAACTTCTTAGCCTCTTTAAGAAAATACTTATGACCCTCATGCACCAAATCAAAACTACCAAATGCTAAAACTTTCTTCATAACAAAATTTCACAAACTAATTATTTAAGTGTATTCATATTCAGTCAAACTTTCCCTTTCAGCAAGATAATCCGCAAACTTTTCATCCAGTGTAGGATGTAAAATTGCTCTGACAGGCAATCCATCTTCCCCTTCCCCCTCAAACCACCTATAATCCCCATAATCAAATCCATAATATGTTTCAGGAGTTCTAATACTCCCTTTCCTAATTAATCTACCATCCTCATCCTTCTTACCACCTCTTCTAAATTGACGATTTTCAAAAACATTATTTACAGTACTATTCTTCATCATACAATAAACAACTCCATCTTTCGCACTCACTCTAACTTCTCCACCATATAATAAGTTCATAAAATTATTTGTAACAAAAGTTAATACAACAACATTGGCATTATTCCTTAAATGCCTACGCCTCCCCCACCCAGTTTTTTGAGTTAATCTTTTATGAGCTCTATCAAAATCATGAAATCCTAATGCATAAACTATAGATCTACTAGGTTTGTCTGGCCTATGAAAAGCGTCAACCTGATAACCCTTAATTCTACATCCCCATTGAATATTTCCAACCTTAGCTTCTATCCAAAAATTTTCCTCAGGATCCCTATCTTCGTACCAGTTACCATGCAAATAATCTGGAACCTTATGCTCATCTCCAGTATAAACCAAGTCCCTATACCGACGAGCAAGATATCCTTCAAACCACTCTCCAATACTATCTGTAACCTTACTCATAAAAAATAACCAACAATATCTTTTATAACAATTTATATCCAAAATCTCAAAGTTCTCTTTAAAAAGCTTCCTAAAATCCATAACCACTTCAAAATTAACAACCTGACAGATAAGGTTTATATACAGAAAAATTGATAATAATACCCTACGGAGGTAGATAAAATGGGAGACGCAGACGAACCCCCCAGTTGCGAGGTGCACACCAACCAGATAATGTTTGAACACTGGACAAGTGCATATTGCCCTCGTTGCAAACGCTGGTACGATAAAAAATAATCAAAACAAAAACACTTTTTCTTTTATTTTTCATTTCATTTTTCAGTAAATTTAAATACCCACTTGAATTATATACATTATACAAAATAGGTGATATGGTAGCAAAAAAACCAAAGTTAGATCCAAAAAAATATCCAACTCTTAAGATTAAGACAAGAAGAGATATTGCAATGGATTTTGCAGAAAAGATTGTGAAAAAGTTTGATACTTTGATCAAAGCAGTAGTTCTATTCGGTTCAACAGCAAAAAGCTCAGCAGGACCTGGCTCAGACATAGACATAATAATAATAGTTGATGATGCCACAATAGTTTTTGATGAAAAATTTACAATGTGGTACAGAGAAGAACTAGCCAAAATAGTTTCTAGAAACCCCTACAAAGCAGACTTACACATAAACACAATAAAAGTAACAACATGGTGGGAAGACCTAATCAAATCAGACCCTGTTGTAATAAATGTAATTAGATACGGAGATCCATTAATTGATGTAGGAGGATTCATAAATCCATTAAAAGCATTACTAGAAAAAGGAAAAATACATCCAACACCCGAATCAATATACAACATAGTAAATAGAGTTCCTGGACATATAGTAAGATCAAGAATTTCAGAGATGAGTGCTATAGAAGGGTGTTATTGGGCATATGTAGAATGTAGTCAAGCATTACTAATGGCAGTCAACGTATCTCCGCCAAGCCCTGAACATGTCCCAGAACTTCTAGAACAACACTTCGTAAAAAAAGGATTCCTAAAAAAACAAATACTTCAAGACTACTCAGATATCTACAAACTGCACAAAGATATAATATACCAAAAAATAAAAAACCTAGATGGAAAAACCATAGACACTTATCAAGACAAATCAGAAGAATACTTCAAAACAACAGTCAAATTGTTAAACGAAATTCTATAAAAAAATTAATTAAAAAATTATCTTCTCTGAGCAGCTAAATGTGCCTGAGCATAAGCATCGAATGCAGCTCCAATATCACCATCAGCTATAGTTCCAGTAATATAAGCTCTTGCGTCTTCTTCGCCATCTCCAATTGCTTCATAAAGCGCATCAGTTCTTCTACCAATCGCATCAGGTGCCAATCTTCTAAACTCATCTCTAGCTACCTTCTCGCTAGCGTAAGCAATTTCCCTAGCAGCCGCTACATATTCTTCAAAGTCAGGGTGCTCATGATCTATATTAGCAAAATATTCATCAGGTCTATCTCTAATATCTTCCTCTATCAAAGCCCTACCTGCAGCACCAACTAGTTCATTAGTATTAACATTATTCTCCCCTCTTCCAACATAAGTTAACAATCCTTGCATTTGAGCCCTATCTCTATGAATTCTAGCAGCATCTGCATAAGTGCCTTCTGGACCATTAAAATCATTACCATCAAAACTAGGCTCATAAACATCAATAAATCTTCTCAAAGCAGCTTGATCCATATCTTCAAGCATCTCTTCCAAATGCTCTCTTGTTGCCTGACCTTCAGCATTTCTAGCAGCATCTCTAGCAGCAATACCAGCTAATCTAGACTGAGCAGAAGCAGACAAAGCAGCAGGCTCTAAATGATCTGCAATAAAAGAAGCGGGATATCCAGCAACATCCCTGCCCTGTACTAAAGCATTTTCAGCATTGCCTGCTGTAACGCCAGCTATCTGAGCACTCTGCTCAGCTTGCTGAGCAGCTCCCTGTGCATTAATATAATCGTCAATTGTGTAAGCCATTTTGTGATATATTATCCTTATTTTTCTTAATATAACTATCTATTATTAGTATTTAAACCTTTCTATCTATATTAATTTAAAAGTAGTAACAAAATTAGTAGTCTTCCCAGCTATCAAAATTATACTTATATTTTGATTTTTCTTCAGTCTTTTCAGCACCTTCATCAGGATTATACACCCCAATATCCTCAAATTGCTCTCCACCATCTCCTCCACTAGAATTATCTACTTCTGAATCCTCAGCAGCCTCTTCAATAGCCTCTTTAGCATCCTCTGACTCGCTAGAATAATCACTAGCAGTTTCTCCATAAGCCTCTTCTTCACTCCTTTCCTCTTCAGCATCACCAACTATCTCCTGAACTTGCTCATTAACTTTCTTTTCTTCCTCTGTCTGTGAAGGTGCCTCCGGAACATTAGGTTCATCTTCATCAAGATATTGATCAACAGTCTTTTCCTCAACATCATCATTCTCCAATCTCTCCATCTTCTCTTCCATGTTTTCAACAGCTTCATCTTCTTTAACCTCTTCAGGACTCTCAATCTCAACATCTATCCTATCTTGAGCCTCATGCCTTTCTTCTATAGCCTCAAGATTATCCTCTTTAACCTCTTCCGCTATCTCTTTAGCAACTTCTTGAACATGAGACATATTATCAACCTCTGCAACAACCTCATTTCCAGAATCTGAATCTTCTTTTTTCTCCTCAACTTCGGCACTAACACCAATACTTTGAGGATTCAACAAATTATCCTCATAAGGATTTTCCTCTTGAACTTCTTCATTAAACTGCTTCTCATCTTGCTTAACCTCTTCAACAACTTCCTGCTGCTCACTACCACTAACCTCCATATTAGCTTCAACTTCCCTAACTACATTATTATCTCCTTCAGGAATTCTTCCGCTATCATCCTTATCTTTCCTTTCATCATTAAGACCATCCACATGACTTCCACTGTCTGGCAATGCTACTTCTCCTTGCTTCCCCCAGCCATGCTTTTCATTATCAGTACTCTCCCCACTAACCTCATTTCCATCACCCTTAACTTCTTGTTTCTCCATCTCCTTCCTCTTAGCAGCCCTCTCAGCTTTCTTCTTAGCTTTCCATTTCTTAAATTTCTCCCATTTCTTTTTCTTCTTCAATCTCTTTCTCTCTTCATCACTTAACTCAGCATTATCATTCTGAGAATCATTAACTTGCTCAACAACAGATTCACTAACCTGAACTTCTTCCTGAACTTCCTCAACTGGTTCTTCAACAGCAGGAGCAACTTGTGCAACACTAATCTGTCCTTTAGTTCCCCATTCTTCTTCCGCGTCTTCTTCAACAACTTCTTCTTGTTTCTCTTCAACAACAGGTTCTTCAACCTTCTCCACCTCTTGAACAGGCTCTTCCCGAGTTTCTTCATTAATATTACCAATACTTTCATCTTCCCTAACTTCTTCAGCAGGTACACTCTTTTCCAATTCACTCAAAACAACACTAATATCATGCGCAGCATCAGCATTAACACTAATACTCTTAATTCCCTTCTTATACAAAAACTCAGCCATCTCAGGTTTACTACCTGCCTGACCACAAATACTGCTAACAACATTCTTTCTATTACAAACATCAATCACATGACCTATCTGAGAAAAAATAGCAGGATGCAATTCATTATACAAATGCTGAACCATATCCTCACCTCTATCAACTGCCAAAGTAAATTGAGTCAAATCATTCGTACCAAAACTAATGAAATCAACATGATCACAAATCTCCTCAATAATCTGCACTGAAGCAGGAGTCTCAATCATAACACCAAACTCCATATTATCAGTTCTAAACTCATCAAAATATTTCTTAGTTTCCAAAACCTCTTCCATACTAATAATCTGAGGAAACATCAACCCCAATTTCTTATCTGGATTATATTCTGCAACTTCCTTAATAGCCTTAAGTTCCGCTCTCAAAATTTCAGGATGCTTCAAACTAAATCTAACACCATGAAAACCCAACATTGGATTAATCTCTCTTTCTGGAGCTCCTTCTAGATTAGCAAACTCATCAGTCCTAATATCACTAGCTCTAACCCAAACACTCTTGAAAGATTTAGCAATCTTTCCCAAACCATCTTGCAAAATCTTACTATACACATCTAACTTACCTTGCTTTTCATACCACAAAGGATGCTTACCCATACTAGCAATCATTCCTTCCAACCTAGTCAAACCAACACTATCAATTCCAGACTCAGCTGCACGTTCAGCATAATCAGGCAAATCAACAATAACTTTCATTTTAACCTTACTAGTTTCAACAACAGGCTTAATCTCAGCCATTGTAGTCTGAGCAACTTCTCCCTCATACACCTTACCATTAAAACCATCCACAGTAACCTTACTGCCATCCTTCAATTTTTGAGTAGCTTCACTTGTACCAACTATCGCAGGAATCCCCATCTCCCTACTAACAATTGCAGCATGACTTGTCATCCCTCCTTCATCAGTAACAATAGCAACAGATTTCTGCATACTAACAACCATATCCGGATTTGTCATCTCAGTGACCATAACATCTCCTTTCTTAACATTAACAAGATCTTCCATGCTCTTCACAATCCTTACAGTACCAACACCTACACCAGGACTAGCTGCCAATCCCTCCACTAAAACAGTACCCTCTAATTCCTTACCTTCTTGCTTATTGCCCAAAGTTGTGATTGGCCTAGATTGAATAATGTAAACTTCCCCCGCTTCCAAAGCAAATTCAATATCTTGAGGCTTTCCATAATGATCCTCTAACTTAACAGCAAAATCAGCAACCTCCTTAATCTCAGCCCTAGAAAGAACCTGACTTTGACTCTTATCTTCACTAAGTCTAACAATCTCATTAGAACCACCAGAATTTCTAACAATAGCGATCTTCTTATTTGCAACCTTGATATCTTTAATCTCCAACCCCCTATCCACAACATAATTATCTGGAGCAATCTTCCCACTAACAATCCCCTCTCCCAAACCAAAAACAGCCTCCATTGCAATGTTCTCATCCTGCTTAACAGGATCTCTAGAAAAAACAACACCTGATTTCTCACTATCAACCATCTTCTGAACAACAACAGCTATCAAAGCACCACTAAAACCCTTCTTCTTTCTATAAAAAATCGCTCTTGGAGTATACAGAGAAGAAAAACATCTCTTAACATGCTCGATCAATCTACTATCCCCCTTAACATTAAGAAAAGTTTCTTGCTGTCCAGCAAAACTAGCATCAGCCAAATCCTCAGTAGTAGCAGAACTCCTAATTGAAACAAATGCAGGTTCCTGAGAATTTTTCAAGATACTAAGCGCATCAGCACTAACCCCTGGACTAACCTCTCCCAAATCCTCACTACTCAAAATCTTATAAGATTCTAAAATCTCTTCCTTCAAATCATCCGGCATTATCCCTCCTTCAATCAACTGTCTAATTTTCTTAGAAGCCTCATTCAATGCAGCAGTATCATCAACATCCAATTCATTAATTATAGAATCTATCTGACCATGCAATCCAGAATGTTTCAAATAATAATCATAAGCTTGAGCTGTAATTACATAACCCGGAGGTACTGGAAATTTATTACTAAACATCTCCCCCAAACTAGCTCCCTTACCACCCGCACTAGCAACATCTTTATTTGTAAGTTCATTAAACCACTTAATAAGATCTATCTGCCCAACTTGCTCCGCCATAACCGGCTGTTCCATCATAGGAGCAGTTGAACCCCTTGTATCCCCCAACAAACCATCATTCATCGTAGCAGAAGAATCAAAACTAGAGGAATCAAAATTATCAACAGAGCTAGGCGTATCTAACATCCCTTGCCTATCAACATTACTCCCTCTATTTGGATCAATCGTATCAATCTCCTGATAAGTCCTTTCACCAGCACTATCCACCATCGGCTCTGGAACAGGCATAGGCTGACCAGACTCTAATCTAACATCAGTATCTCTTTCAGAAATAGGAACAACAGGATCATTACTAGCGGTATGAGAATCCGAATTCATGCTACCAATAGCATCATCAACTAAAGAACTAGGCAAACCAATTCCCTCTCTTTTATCATCCATATGATACCAAACCCCACTTTCTATTTAAACTTTATGGGATTTAAAAAATATCAAATTATATAAACCAAAAAACCTTCACTACCCCATGCCAATAAAAAAAAGAGAATCAAAATTACACCATCTAGAATACCCTTCTCTAACTAGAAAATACACCTCGCATCTAATAGTACTAATCTTATTTCTTCTAATATTACAAACAATTTTTTCCATAATAATGTGGAATAAGCTATTACAATCAGAAAAAAACTTAGAATCATACAAGGAAGAATTAAATAGAGAAATGGAAATAAGTGACGCAGAGATAAGGGGAAAGATAAATGAACTAACTCAAAATTTATTTGGAATTCAAAATTCTTTTGAAACAGAAATAAGCAATATAAAGGCAAAAACATCATCAGATTTCTCTGGAGTGATAAAACAAACAGTCGACTCGGTACTAACAATCAGAACAGACATAGCCCAAGGAACTGGTTTCATAATTTCCGAGGAAGGATATGTAGTAACAAACGCTCATGTATTATCTGGAGGGCTATTTGCAAATGCAATAACTTCTGACAAACAAGAAATATCAATGCAACCAATTGGGTTCAATGAAAATTTAGATGTAGCATTACTAAAAATACCATCGCAAAGTTCTTTCCTGGAATTTGAAATATCAGAAAATGTAGAGATTGGTGAAAAAGTAATTGCTATAGGAAATCCATTAGGATTATCATTCTCAGTTTCAGAAGGAATTGTTTCTGCAAAAGACAGAGCGGGAATAAATAACATACCTGCTTACATACAAACAGATGCGGCACTAAACCCCGGAAACTCTGGAGGACCTTTAATTAATACAGATGGAAAGGTAATAGGGATTAACAATTTCAAGGTCCAAGGAGATAACTTAGGATTTGCATTACAAAGTGAATATATAATTGAAGCCATCAATGAAATTGGATTAAAAGCTTTCAATCAAACTATAGTATAAAATACTACAGAGTATAATATAGATCCATAAAAGCGATAAACTAAATATGGGCCAAACCCAAACATCAGCTAATCCTGAAATAGTCAAGCTAAAAGGGTAAAAAGGCTTAGATGCCCATTCTCCAGTATGTGATACAATATCAAACAAGATATGAGATAAATATCCAACAATAGCTATTTTTGTAAGTTTAAAATAAAGCACAATAGGCACTATTACCAATAACAAAAAGAACAAGCTATGTGGAATATCATTAAATAAAACAGCAGCAATACTAGTATCCCTAAGACCAACCCAATCGGAAGCATGTGGAATAAAAAAAGGCCTGCCGCTAATAAATCCTACATAAAAATACAGTACAGAATGGATAATATCAGGCAAGAATGAAAATAATACAACAACATATGTATCTTTCTTATTAAGTTTAGCAAAGATCGAAATAATCCATCCGATCAAGGCGTGACTAATAAAATCAACCATCACACATCTAATGTAATTTAATATATAAAATTATCCCGAGAGGGATTAAAAAATGATTGAAAAAAATAAAAAAATTAGACCTATTATTCTGTAGATTCAGTCTCACCTTCTGCAGGTGCTTCTTCATCCTCAGATGAATCTTCTTCAGATGATTCTGCCTCATCAGTTGATTCCTCAGCTGGAGCTTCTTCAGCAGCAGGCTCTTCACTTGCTTCCTCAGAAATATCTTCACCACCCTCAGTTGATTCTTCAGATGATCCTACCTCTTCAGCTGGCTCTTCACTTGCCTCTTCAGCAGGTGCTTCCTCAGTTGACTCCTCGTCACTACCTTCACTTGCCTCTTCAGCCGGAGCTTCTTCAGCAGTGCCACTTGCAGCATCTTCAGATGCTGTACCTGCTTCTGCTTCAGTAGTAGTTTCTTCGTTCATTTCTTCTTCCATTTTTAACCTCCTTCCAATAATTTATAAGTAAAATTTGATACGAGGAATAACCAAAAATCACTTTTAAACATTTTGGTTGAAAGTAACTACATAAAAGTTTAAAAAAGAACTATCAAGAAAATCACATCAAAGCAAGAGGCTCTAACTTTCCTATATCTTCAAATTTTTCAGGCCTAGTAACATAAACCAACCCACTATCAGTAAAATCAGTTATCAAATCACGTTCATGAACATCTGTAGTCCCAAAAAGGTAAGGAGTCCTATCAACAAAAGTCACCGCATGACTAAGCCCATTCAATCCCCTAACCTCTCCACCCCTAACTAAACCACTCCCATGAGTAAAATAAGCCCCTTCATAAAAATCAGCCTGAAAATCTGCATTATCAGCATTAATAATCACTATTCCCAAAAGAAAGGACCTGCCATTATTACCATAAGACAACATCTTTGCATAATCTCTACCAATAGGGCTATCAGCTATCCACCCCCTCTCATGCAAGATCCTAGCAATATCAATATTATTCATAAAAATGCCAAAATAAGTGAGTATTTAAGCCTACTGCCTACTCTTAATAAATTCTCTAAGAACATCAACAACTTCTTCCTTCTTGCTCGGCAAGAAGCCTATAGAACCTGCATTCTTATGCCCACCACCATCACAAAAACTATTAGGAATCTTATCATTAATATAAGTTATAAGATCATGTACACTAAAGTTAGATTCATCAGTAGCCCTCAATGTAATAGCAGTTCCCATTACACCTGCAGTAACTAAATTAGTTACATCTTTCTCTTTCTGAAGATCATCGTGAACCATTCCAACAGCCATACCAGGTTTAGGATAGAAACCAAATCCAGGGAATGTCTTATCAATCTCAATTATCTGCAATGTAGTCTTTCCAATAGATTCCTGAGTAGCTCCAGCCTTTCCAATAGCCAATCCCTTCTCAGCCAACTTACTAATATAAGGTGCCATCAAACCAACAAGCTCTTTCTGTTGTTCCCTAGGCTCTCCAAACAAAACTTCAATATACTCTCTAACTTCCATAAACTTAATCTTAGCTGAAACAAAATCAATAACACTAGCTATCTCATGCAACAACTGCTTAGAATATCCTTCCTTCTCAGCTATCTTCAAGTAATCATTAACAGCTTGCTCATTTCCAATATCAATTCTATCTGCCAAACCAGCCATACCTGCAATCTGACTAACATTCTTAACATCAGGGTTAACAAATCTAGCAAACTCTACACACAACATTCCTGCTGAAAAATGACTGCCGTCTTCTCCAACCAAAAATGGATTAATATGAGTTAACACCTCATCTGAAATAACATCTTCATCTGAAAAGTGATGATCAATAACAATAAAATCCATTCCATGAATCTTACCATGCTTTATAGCCATCAAATCTTCAGGACTTGAACCATTATCTGCAATAATAACTAGAGGCATCTTGTTTGAAAACTTAGCATTATTCCTCAAACTATTAGCTGAATCTCTTATAGAATCATCAATCTCATAAAAAGGTGCAGCACAAGGAGCTCTCAAAAAGAATTCCCATCCAGCCTTTTCACCACCATGCTCTTTCTGAATTAAAGGCAAGATAGCTCTCTCCAGAGCATAACCTGAACTATAACCATCTGTATCATTATGATGTCTAACAATTATAGGCCTCTGTTGAATAATAGCTAATCTAATCTGAGTAGCAGCCTGAACATAAAGATCCTTCAACTTATCCAAGATAGGACTCTTAATTAAAAACTCAGGAGGATCAACTCTAGCCCTCTTCAATTGAATCTCTTCAATCTTCTTAGCTAATTCTTCTTTCTCGCCTTCACTTAATTTTCTAATCTCCTTGATCTCTCCTTCTAGCTCTCCTTCATACTCACTAACTTCAGCAACAACTCTAACAAAGTCTTCAACATCAACATCAGGATAAGCTCTCTCACCTGGCTTCTCAAATCCCTTCAAAGCCAAAGTACCAGTTCCATCACTAACAATAAATATTGTAGGACCTCCAGTCTGAACAACACGTTCAACTGAACCCTTAACCTCAACTCTCTCCTTCAACATATCAGTACTTATCTCATCAATAGAGTGACTCTTAACCTCTCGAGGATCTTTAAATCTAGTTCTTTCAAACTTCTTCTTACCACTATCAAAACCTCTCTTATCATGGCCTTTCTTATTCTTGAAATTATTCTTATTATTTGGTTTTCCCATAATCTAAATTGTCAAAGACAGCTTAAAAAACTATCTCCGCCCCCTCCCAAAATCTTTTCTCTGCCTACTATCTCTTCGACCACCACGCTCATCTCTACCTCTCCTATTAGTTCTTCTTTCAGTATATTTCTTAACTCCGCCATCACTTCCCCTGCCTGAATCTCGTCTATCATCTCTCCTACCACCTTCTCTTCTATCTCTATTACCATAACTTGATCTTCTATCATCCCTTCTTCTACCCCCATCACTAGCCCTGCCTCTATCACGGCCATAACTACCACTATCTCTTTCATGTCTCATACTTGATCTTCTTCTATTCCTATCATCCTTTCTCTCAGGCATCCATCTAATTCTAACTCTCTCAACATAAGGAGGCTCTTCCTGCTTCAAATTAAAATTCTTGCTCTCAACAATCGGCTGAAAATTCTCATAATGCCTACTAGTCAAAATATTGATAACCTTACCATCCTTACCTGCTCTAGCAGTTCTACCAATTCTATGAGTATACTCGCTCAAACTCAAAGGAATATCATAATTGTAAACATGAGTAACCCCTTTAATATCCAAACCTCTAGCAGCAACATCAGTAGCAACTAAAATTTTAACTTTATTTTTCTCTGAATTAAACATCTCCAAAAATCTATTTCTCTTATCTTGCGAGAAACCACCATGAATCGGAACTACATCCATTCCCATGAAACCTAAATTCTTACTTACAAAATCAACATTCTTTCTAGTATTACAAAAAATCATAACCAAACCAGATTTTTCATTCTCAACCAAATGCTTCAATAAACTAAATTTCAAATGATCCTCAACATCATAATAAATCTGCTCCAACTTTGAAGGATCAACATGAACAACTGCACTAATCTCCTTAGGATCATTCATATACTTTCCAGAAAGTCTAACTACATCTTGAGAAATAGTAGCTGAGAATAATAGGGTTTGCCTTTTCTTAGGAATTTCTCCAATTATCTGCTCCACATCTTCAATGAATCCCATTTCAAACATTCTATCCGCTTCATCCAAAACAAAAGTATTAACTCTACTAAGATCAATACTTCCTTTCTCTAAATGATCTAAAACCCTTCCAGGAGTTGCAACAACAATCTCTGCATTTGGCAACATCTTAACCTGATTATAGATTGAAACTCCCCCATAAACACTGATAACATTCAAATCTTTATACTTAGCAAAATCAACCAACTCTTTAGTGATCTGTTCAGCCAATTCTCTAGTAGGAGTCAAAACTAATCCTTGAATTCCCTTATCCTTCTCAACATTCTTAACTAAACCTGATGAAAAAGCAAGAGTCTTACCAGAACCAGTAGCAGCACCAGCTATAACATCCTCTCCCTTAACAATAGCAGGGATACTCTTCTCTTGTATCTCACTTGGCTCAGTAAATCCCCTATCAGCTATTGCCTTAAACAAAGGACTGTCCTTACCAAGTAAACTTTCAAATTTATTTTCCATTTACTTATTTTATAATCAAAATACCTTATTGAAGGCGAGAAATAATGTGCGTATCAACGCAGTATCTCTCTGACTTATCTAATAATTTTGTATCTCTCTTATCTATTTATACACTTTAATCAAAATTAGGGTTTATAAATTTATGCTTAAGCAGCATAATCTCCCAAATGATTACCAACCCCAATAGCAACTTGATCCTTGCCCTGGTAAGTACCATCAGTTAACCTCACCTCTACAACAGATGTATCTTTTAAAATAGTGCTATCAACAAAGGTATAATCTCTAAGGTCTCCATCAGCTCCACCAAAATTACCCATAAATGTAACTCCAGCTACACTTTCACCAGATTCTACATAATTTCTCAATGTCTTTCTATCTCCCATCAATTCTTCCATAATCTTCCCTATTTAAATTTATCTAAAAACAA
>CAYFMD010000007.1:0-42782 GCA_964344105.1 Candidatus Woesearchaeota archaeon
TATGCTAAAATTAGAAGGTGTGCTAGCTATTTAATTTTATTTTTAGACACGTTCAACAAAAAGAAAGCTTTATATAGCGATTTTAGCTCCTATTTTTAAGAAAAATGGCAGAAAGAAAACTATCAAGAAGAAACTTTTTAGCTTCAGCTGCCGCAGGAGCAGTAGCCCCTTCTTTATCAGAATTACTAACTTCTAACGCAGAAGCAGGAGAGCTTAACATAAGAGCCTTCCCAAGACCTCATTTTCGTACTTATTTTGGTCCAAGAGTTGGACAAACTGGAACAATAATGCATTGGGGAAACTTCACAGTTATTAGGCCATTCCATCCAATAACACAAAGAACTCCGTTCCAACAGCAATTTGTAACACTTCAGCCAAGACAAATACAGCAAAGAATTTGTGAAATGCCACAACCATTTCTTACAACGGGATATAAAGATGATAACGGAGATGGCCTTACTACTCTAGATGAACTTAGAAATCTTAACGAAAATTGCTACAGCGCAGAGGGGGAATTAATCCCGGGAATATACAATCTACCAGATGGAAATAGGTATGAGATTACAGTTAGAGATTCAAGAGGAGTTCCAGTGACTAAGGGCGTTGGAAGAACAAGAGATAGAATTCCAGCACACATACCATTTGATCTAGAAAGAGCCTTAAAGGTTCATGGTCCCGGAGATTTCACTGCAGAATATGAAGTTAATGGCAGTCCTTGGGCAACAATCTCATTTGGTTTAACTGATCCTGAAGGAAAAAGTCTAAGAGGGGAAAATAACGATTTAAGATGGAATCAATTTGATCCAAGATTTCCTGCAACATTTGTTTCAACCGGATATTCAGATACAAATGGAGATGGCAGACCTAGCATCTGGGAACATGATAATCCACAACTGGCAGAATATTCAGCTCATCAAGATCTAAAAGGTGTTGCTACAGGGCTTTGTAACGATCCAGTTAGGGCTCACATGTATGTTGTAGGCGAAGATCTAAAAGCAGTTAAGGAGTGGGAAGTTGATATCGGAGCTAAGAGAACAGCGACTATGAACATAGGGTGCCTTCCAGCAGGAGATTATATGTTTACAGTAAAATATTCTAACTCAGATGGCCCAGTTTATCAAGAGTTTAAGGTAGTAGACAAAAGAGAAGTGGGACCAATTGCAGGAAATACAATTGTTCCCCTTAGATAATTATCTAAAGTAACTATTGAATCTTTCTTGACTCGTATATGAATGCTCAAATCCAATAATTCTTTTTGCCTGAGTATCTATAAATACTGTTGCAGGAGGAGATCCTCTAATGCTACTTAGATCAATTCCGTAATCTTTAGCGATTCTTCCTTTAACTATCGAATTATCTACCAACTCATAAACATTCCCTCCAGGATTTCCAAGATTATTCATCCAATTAACACAATTTCCACATTGTTGACTATTCAATACTACTGCAATAACTCTACTATTCCCTTGATGCCTCTTTCTAACAAATTGTCCAGTCAATCTATCTGCAGCAGTCTCATCCAACCCCTTAACCAAACCATCCTCGATTGCAACCCCTCTCAAAAACGTAGGCAAATTAGCCTGCAATGCGTCCTGCTTCGCTTTCTCCTCAGCAGCTATCTTAGCAGCCCTATCTGCAGCCGCTTTCTCCAATCTATCTACAAAATCGTTACCCTTAAAAATTTCCTCAACAGGTTTACCTTCATTCAATAACTGTATGGCTTCCCTCTTAACATCTAAATCTTTAAGATCATAGAATCTAGTATCTGCCAACAACGTCTCACTCTTCTCACTACTTGGGAAAAGAATATGATTAGCATCATCAACAAAAATATCATACTTCAATTCAAAATCCGTAGTCTTCCCACCTTCTTTAATCTGATATTTTATGGGCTTTCCATCTGGATCTTTAAAATCAATCTGAGTTACAGTAGATTGCTTCTTACGGAAATCTCTCTCAATAGTTGTTCCCTCAGACCCTTTAATCACCTGTTCCTTATCCAATAAATAGGTTCTAGGACCCTTGTTAGCTTCATTACCATTCAAATGAACAAACTGATTCCCATTAACATGAGAAAAAGAACCTCTTGTCTCAACAAAAACTTTCTTTCCACCAACACCTTTTGTTGGATCAATAACTACGCTACTGGGACCCTTAAATGCCTTTCCTTCTGGATCCTTTCCGGAACCATGAACATACCAAACATAAGACTCATCTTTATCTAATTTAACTCCTCCATAATATTTTGCAGTAGATTGAGATCCACTATCAAATCCCTGAAACTCAATTGAATAACCCGTGCTTCCTTCAGCAGAAAACATCCCTAATCCAAGATCTTCCGACATAAGTAAATAATTATCTCCTGGGTTTGGTGGGGGAACTCCTCCAGTATAAAGATAAACCTGATCAGATCTTAAACTGTTAATATTAAAGTTCTCAATTCTTGCTGCACTATCTAAAAAGAAAGCTTCTCTACTGGGATCATAATGAACACTAAAATCAAACTTCCCAAGAGCCGAAATCTTATTATCTCCAGGAAGAAGCATATAGCTATCAATAGTAAATGAATTACCATCTCCTATATCCTCTAACTTATATTCTATCTGTGGACGATAAGATACATCCAAGGGCCTATTGGGATCTATTCTTTTAGGTGCTATAACATTTCCTTCACTTGGAACAGTTATTTTAATTTTTTCAGTTTCCACACCGTCATCATCAATAATCTCATATTCTATTCTAGATCCGGGACTAACTGGATATTCATAATCTCCCAATTGATATCCTTCACCCTTCAAATGATCTAGGGGGCAAGCACCCTTCCCATCCGTTGTACATTCTTTCGGTGTTAAAATATTTGCCTTAACTAGGTCTCCTCCGCTATAGGTTAACTCTGATCCCTTCAATAGGGGCATTTTACTAATTGGATTTCCATCTGAATCTTTTCTAGTTGGTAATTCAATTCCTGCATTTCCTTCTGCAACATCTCCATCTTCATTCAGCTCCCCAAGATATTTTATTGTAACACTTCCATCTTCATTTTCAGTAATGTCAAACCAGTTCTTACCATTGGCTAAACCCTCTCTAACAACTTCTGGAACAGACTCTATCCCAGAAAGTTGATCATGTCGCTCCTTAAGAGCACTTCTAACTCCATCTACTTCTACAACAGAAATTAACATTATAAATAACAGAAATAAAACTAAAAACCTCTTCATGCATTCACCTCCAACTTCATAGCAAAATTAAATTCTAACGGCTTATTATCAATCTTCATCTTGCTATCTGAAATAGAATGCAAGAAATCTCCTTCTCCAAAACCTACATTATTATAATCCATCTCATAGGTCTCCGTAATATATGCTCCACAAGTTATACAAAGACTGATAGGATGATCCAACTGATCCTCAACCAAAAACTGAGCAAGATCAATCATCTTCCCCATTCTAGCATCAACACTATCCCTAAAATTCCCAATATCAAAAACCTTATCCTCTTTTGTAATAGTCAAAGGATAATTCATCTCAAAATCAACTTTATCATCCATTATCAAAGTTTTAACATTTGCTTCATTACTCTCGACTTCAAAACTTGGAAAATCCTCAAATCCTCTAACACAAAAATAAACAGCTATCTCTACATACTCTGAAAGCTCACTGCCAATTTTATCTGTATTAGGCATTAAACTTCTACCATTCTTAACATAATATGGAAAGCCTTCAAAATTTTCTTCTGGAAGATTCAAATAACCTCCTTGCCTGCTAACTTCCAAAACAGCATCCTTACTTGCTTCCTCCAAACAACCTTGAACAAAATTATATATTGGTTCAACTGAGGGATCGACTTTCTCAACACTTTCAGAACCTGGAATCATAAAATAAACTCC
Source organism: Candidatus Woesearchaeota archaeon (assembly GCA_964344105.1). GTDB lineage: Archaea > Nanobdellota > Nanobdellia > Pacearchaeales > GW2011-AR1 > ARS1285. Next base: position 3,887 of record CAYFMD010000007.1, read on the forward strand.
AAGACCAACTACCAAAACTATCGCGACAATTATTATTGGTGTTATCTGTGCCTTCTTCATCTTAAAACCCAAAATCTAAGAAACCATCACTAGTTCCAACAGCTTCAGTTTGAGAAGGCCTAACAATTATAGAACAGGTATTAGGGAAAGGCTGATTGTCATGCCTATCCTTACATCTAATATAATAATTCTTATTTAATTCCCACACACTTGTATGTATATAATTATCAAAACTACTCATAGCAATTCCAGATTCTATCTCAAAATTACAATCTGTGTTAGAGTAAGTACACTCAGCTCTCTCATCAGTTATAATTTTCAACTCAGTATCTTTATACACTCTTATAACTTCAGGACTTCTTCTATCTGTCTCAACTCTGAAAGTAGTAGAATCATAATCTGCATTGCCTCCAAGATCAACACACTTATAGTAGTAAGTGTAAGTTCCTTCAGTCAAATCTTGTCTCTGTACATGCACACTACTTCTTGTTTCATGGAACAAAACATAATCCTCTTCACTCAACGGAGGATTATTATCTTCATCATTATAGAAATAACAAAGTGCGTTTCCATTATCATGCCCATTATCTGTATTTATCCTCAACTCAACTGGCAATACATCTGCAGCACCTCTTATAGTTTCATTAGGGAAAACCTCTAAGATATTCAAAGGTTGAGTTCCTTGAAGAACATAATTATAACTTTGAGTGTTAACATTTCTATCTCCTTCTTCTGCTTGAGGCTGATCCTTACACCTAAAGAAATACTCATTCTCTTTTCTATCCTGGATCCCAGTTAAGGTAGTTCTACATGTATACAGATTCTGGTTGTTCATCTGGAAAATTCTAGTATCACAATCCATTATCTCTTCCATATTATCATAACTCTGATCGACTCTACTCCACCTACATTCTGCAGGTTCATTAACATAAACCTCTAGATCGAAATCACTCTGATTAAACCTAACTGGATTTCCTGAAGGAATATTAACTTCAGCAATTATCGGAGGAGTAGTATCTGGTCCTGCCTCAACACAGAAATTAACACTAAAAGCATCCTGATTGAAATTACCGTTAGCATCTTGACATCTAATAAACAATGTATACTCGCCATCATTTCTTAATTCAGGATTTTCAGCATTCAAAGCATCAGGTCCTGGCAAAGACAACTTCTCACTATGGTTGTAAGTATAAAGATTACTTCCATTCAAGAAGAAATTCATCTCTTCATAACTAGTTGTCAAATTATAATCTATCTTACATTGAGCAGGTTCATTAGTTTCAAAACTAAATGCAAGAGGGAAGAATGCTCTAATACATTCATCATCATTTGGCTTTATTATAACTCCTGTTGCAGGAGGCCTTATGCTATTATCTGGTCTAAAATTATGATCCCTACTTACTTCCGTAAACTCAATTATTGGACTATTAACATCTGCCGGATTCTGCCAAACACACCTCTGCTCTTCAGTACCCTCATTAACTATCTGACATGCTTGCCCTAAACTTCTACAAGTATATTCACTACATTCCTCAAAATCATTACATAATTCACAATCTCCGCCACCAACCGGAGCTTGCCATGGTAAACAATAGAACTCAGTAATCTCAGTACTAGCTTTCTTATATGTAAATGCAAATATCAATCCTGCAGCAACTAGTCCCATTACAAGCGAAGTAGTTTGATCTAAACCTGCTCCTTGAGCAAAAGCAACAACTGCTCCTCCAACTGCTCCAGCCAAAGCACCCCATTGAGCACCATCATCCCCTCCAGCCAAAGCACCTATTGTACCAAACAAACCTGCACCAGCACCTCCCCAATAAATAGCATTTCCTAAAACTTCATTATTCAAAAAATTCCCAAACAATCCCGTGCCACCTCCACCACCACCTGTTGTCCCGGTTCCAGGAGTTGGATTAAATCTATTCCCTCCTCCATTAGGGCCAGTTCCTCCTGTTCCTCCAACCCCTTGCGGAGCTATCCCATCTCCAGTTATCTGAACAGTACCCTTATCATCCAGATCCGTCTTTCCTTGAGGTTGCCCTTGAGGGAGTGTTGTAGGATTTGGAGTCCCTGTAGGCAACTTAGCTCCTGGTTTATGTTCTGAGTGGGCTATTCCAGTATCATGTGCCCCCAACAATCCACTAAAAGCAACAATGGCAATAACCATATTCACAATCATAAAATAACTCTTTAGTTTTGTAGTATCCATCTTAATCAAACAAACCCCCTAAAAATCCATCATCTTCACTTCCTGCCCCAGCAGCAGCTCCAACAATCCCTTGACTAATCTTTCTTCTAACCCCATTATCTTTAACGACAATTCCATCATCAGTGCCTCTTCCTGCCAAGTTATCATAATTACCACAATCTCCCAAACTTCTACAGATTGTATTCATCTCATCAGCCCAATCTGAAGTCAACACATGGCAGTTTTCAACACATTTGGGATCTCCAAATAACCCTTCCTCAAAATGAACTGTCTGTCTAGAATTACCTAAACTACAAATATTCTGAGCATTGCCTTCCCCCCAATGCTCCAATCCTGGAGGATATCTTGGTAAACAAATCCCGTCTCCTCCAATCAATATCCCTGAATTCTCTCCTTCCGGATCGTCTTCAGCAAGATCTGGATTTGCAGCAGGATTGCTTCCCTGAGTATCTGGAACACCATCAAATCCTTGATTTGTATCGCTAACTGTCTGTCCAGCAGAGCTCCTAGTTTGACTATTGCTTCCATCATAATGATATCCTTCGACCCAATAACAATCTCTTCTATCTGTATTCTCACAATCATCTTGCTCTAACTGATCAATACAATCAACCCATCTGTTAGCCCTACAAGCAGCTTCAGTAAATTCTCCAAATTGAGTGCCCAAACTTTCCTCAATACAAATCTCATTTCTAAAATCAGCACAAGCTTCTACAGTTTCTTCACCATGAACACAAACATGCCTATAATATCTACTACCTGCAGTATCTTCTCCATTGTCCCTAGTACCCTGATTAACACACCAGCTCTCCCCATTCTTGTAGTCCTTACCATTTTCAGTATCATAACAATTCAAATCCTTACAGATATTATCTCCTAATGTCGCAACACCATTCTTACAAATACTTCCTTGCAGATAATTACAGTTACCGCAATTTGCATCGCCTGCATTACCTTTCTTATCATCAGGATTACAACTATCTTCCTTAGGAACTATTTTCTGCCAGTAACTCGGATCTCTGTTATACACCTTACTAGAATCATAGATATTGGCATAATTTCCACAACTATCCTTAAAGTAAACCTCATCTCTTCCTTCCAAACAGATAGTCTCTTCTGTAGGTCCGCAATCTGTGGCTAGCTCATCAGCACTACATAAATAATCTTGGAAGAATTCTCCAGTTGCAGTTCCATTACCTGTAGCAGTGCTACAATCTCCTCTTGTAGTCATTCTACAACCTCTGCTTCCATCTTCCTCATCAAAAACACAGGCGCCAACATCTGTAGAATAAGCTGTCAAAATACAAGCAGCCTCATCTTCAATATCTGTTCTAAAATTAGTTTCCAATCCATAAACACTCGACAATCTTTTACATCTTGTTAAAGTAACAAAACTAGCTTGATTCCCTATTGTACAACATCCTAAATTACATTGCGGAATCTCTTCAGTATCATCATCAACCCAAGTTCCCTTACTTATCTCACAAACCTTCTGAGGGGTATTCTCCATACACAACCCTTCAGCACTATCAATACAAACTCCTAACTTACAGTAACTTGTAGCATCACAACTAGTCGGCGTACTTCTAAAATCTGGATCACATTGATCTTGCTGACTATTCTGACACCATGCTCCAGATTGAGTCCTTTCACAACAAAAATTAGATGCCTGACCTAATATCAAACTAGCGCTAGCTAGAAGAACCACAATTGCAAAGCCTACTAAAAATAATTTCTTCATATTATCAACCCCGCTGGAACAGCAATACTTCTACTTGCAAAATAGAACTTCTCATCACTATCCCTATCTGTTAAAATATAAACCGTAGTACCATCCCCTTGCTTTTTCTTCTCCACTTTCAAGCTAGGATAATACAACATGTAATTTAAAGTTTCAGAGTCTCCATAACGTGTTTCCCATTGACTAATTGAACTAGTTATCAAAGCAAAATTATAAATCTTAGATTTAATTCCAGTTCTAACATTCTTATAACTCTCCACACCCTCTTTCTCAATGCTTAAATCAAGTTCCATATCTACCAAAACATTATCTGGAACCAACTCAATTGTAACTTCTGGATCTTTCATATTAACTGTAAACCCTCTATCTTCCAAACTACTCCTAACAGAATTCAAACAACTCTTTATCTTAGGTTCAGAATATCTAGTCAACTCATCTGTAATAGTATTTGTCAAAATAGGTTTCTGCATAACACAATTCTCATACTCATTCTCAGTATAACAAACATAATCAATCTTCTTACCTTGATACATAAAATAATTTTGAGGTTCAATAACTCCTCCTTGTTCACTTAAGATAGCAAGACCTTCTCTTACAGGTTCCATCCCACAATTCTCAATCTCTTCGTAAGGGGTCTGGCTACTAAAAATCACATCAAAACCAGCATCTCTAGAGAACAACAAGAGCAGTACAATTACTATTAGAATTCCCAAAATTATGAATATGCTAACCTGCCCTCTTTTATTGATCATATTATCTCTCATTTAACGCTTAGTTTATTTATAAAAGTTAGCCAACTAACTAACGTAAGGCTTAACCCTAATCTTACCTCCTTTATTTCCTAAATCATCTTGACATTGTACATAATATGTCTTAGGCAAGAATCCTGCAAAGTGATTCACACCATCACTTCCCATTTTGGTTGCATTATCAAACTTAAAGTTCCTCAAGAAACTATACCTGCATTCAGCCTCTTCACTAGTAACCACTTTCAAGCCTCCATCAAAATAAACCCTAACAACTCTAGGCCCGGATTTATCTATCTTAACTTTAAACCTCGTACTATTGCTAGCAAGATTCCCTGCTTGATCTTCACACATGAAATTAATATCATATGTATTTCCTGGCAAGTTAACTTCATACTCATGAACACTAGACCCATTAGGATTTTCATAGACAAACCTATCTCCTCCAAATCCACTCCATTCACACAATGCTTCTCCTCTATTTGCTCCACCACTAGTTCTCAATCTTAACTTAACAGTCACTTGATTTACACCGGATTCAATCACATCATTCAACCTAGGGATTATCTCATCAATAAACAACTCACTCTCGCTCTTTCTAACTTCATAAACAAAGCTCTCTTCCATTACATTCTGATTATCAGAAATGTCTCTACACTTGATATAGAACTTCTGATTAACATCTAAATCAGTTAATGTTGTAGAACAGCCCAACCCATACAACGTGTAATTGGCAGGATTTGTATCGCACTCAAAGCTTTCCTGCATTTGTTCAAACTCTAAATCTGTAGTATCATATCTACACTCACTAGGTTCATTAACATAAATTATCAAATCCTCTTCAGTAGTTCCATGCTTAATATACTTGCCATTAACTGGTCTAGTAATACTAACTCTAGGTGGTGTAAGATCGGGGCCTGGCCTTATACAAGTCTTCAAATGATATGGATGCGGATTAACTTTCCCACTGGCAGTCCTACACTTAATATAATAATCCTGCTTACCCAAAACTCTAACTTGCTCATCCGTCAAATTGTAAACGTTCCTAAATGCCTCTGGACTTGGGAAGAACAATTTCATTAAGTGAGCAGGCAACACATTATTTCCCTTAGGTCCAAATGCATCAAACATTTCTTCAAAAGTTTCTTCTGGGCTAGTTCCAATTCTACATTTAGCAAAAGGATCTACCTTAATTCCAATATCAACTGGCTCATAAGGTTCCAAACATCCATCATCTGTAGCATTAACAACTTCAAATCCATCAGGACCAACATTATGATACTTATATCCCTCAGTTATCGCAGTCTCAAATGGCTCTATTACTGGAATTGTTTCATTTGAAGGCTTTGCAACACAAAGATCATTTCCAGTCCCCTCATTTATCAAAGTACATAACTGTCCTAAGCTTTCACATCTATACTCAGTACATGGAACATCTAATGAATTACATTCATTACAATCATCTCCTCCATCTGGAGGATCCCATGGCATACATGTGAAATAAATATCTACTTTCTTAATCCAGAACAATCCTAACAGGAACCCTAGCAATGCTGCTACCATACTTATTAATATACTACTTGTAATCGCGAAAGCAATCAATCCAGCTATCATTGCAGCAATCATCGAATAGTCTTGCTGCTCTTCGTTATACTCTCCTATCTGAGCCAATATCCCTGCTTTAGCACTACTAATGGCCCCGGTAAACCTACTCAATCCAATTGCACCAGCTGATAACGTATTTATATTCTCTAAGTCAGATTCATTATCTGCACCTTGCTTCAGAATTTCTAACAATAAAGGACTTCCATAAGATCCTGCAGCTCCTAACAATTCATTCTCAAAAGGAGTCAAACTATCGTTACCTCTTCTATTAACTGCAGGTAATAATTCTGGATTTAGGGTTTCAAAGAAAGCCAAATCTCCCGGAGGAATCGGATTTGCAGGTTGAGTTGCATACCTCTGATGATTCATCTGATCACTTGTCAATCTTGGGGGTCCTCCTCCACCAACTGCCCTAACGGCATAACCAGTATCAGTCCCCTTACCTAAATAATTAATGTAAGAACCACAATCACCTAATGAAACACAAAGATCATTCATCTCTCTAGTAAACTTCTCAGTATGACAATCACAATTATCTACACAAACACAACCGAATATGGAACATACCCAAGTCTCTGTACATTTCAAACTTCCTATATCACAAATCCCATCCGAAGGACTAGCCTCATAATATGCAGCTTCATTCAAATTACCATTCTCATCATACAAACTATCTGGCAATAAATCGAATCCTGGTGGATATTCAGGAAGACAAACACTAAATGCAAAACTTCCAGACATGTCAATGTCTTTAACCCAACAATCAGGATTCTCTTCACACTTCTCCTTCAAACTCCCCTCATCTTTTATCTTATTCAAATCCAAACAAGTTCTCCATTGATTAACCCTACATGCAGCTTGACTAAATGTACCTCCTTCAATACCTGCATCTTCCTGAACACAAATTTCATTTCTAACATCAGCACAAGGAGCAACTCTTTCAGTTCCCATATTACAAATATGTTTAATATGCCTACTTCCTCCAGTATCCTTCCCATCACCCACGTTAGCATCATAACTACACCAACTCTCTCCATTCTCTCTATCCTTAATACCATCACCATCTGTATCACATCTAATATCTTTACAAGTATAATCAGTCAACTCTTTACCACAATAATTTCCTCTATAGAAATCACAATCTTCCGCAATATCTTCTCTATTCCCACAACTATCAAACCAATAAACATCTTCTTCTCCTGGCAAACATCCCTTATGATCTTGAGGTTCACAAACTGTATTAAGATCTGGATCTGAACAAAAAGTATCTGCAATAAAATTTGCTTCACTACCTGTTCTTTGGAAGCAATCATCTAGACTAGTTGCTACACATCTAGTATCTCCATCTTCAGAATCAAAAATACAAGCACCTTCTTTATTAGCTTCTGCTAAAAACAAACATTGCAATTCACTTTCTACATCTTGCCTCCAATCTGTAGGCAAATCTCTATTCTGAGTATTTCCCTCAAACTCACAATTAGCTTCTGTTGTCCAAATACTCTCTCCTCCAATAACGCAACAACCTAATCTACACTCCTGAACATTACATTGTTCCCCTCTCTCAAAAATTCCTCCAGCCTGCTCACAATCAACTCTAGAAGTTTTCCTATTACACAATCCCGTCTCAGGACTTATACAACATCCTGGTTCACAAAACTCCGTATTCTCACAACTAGTTGGAGCTGATTGAAAATCAGGATCACAATTAGCTAAACTTGTTGTCTGACACAAATTACCTTCATTTGTAACTGCACAACATCCTTCGCCAACAACTTGAGCACTAACCATCCCACTTTCCAATTTGCCAATCAACCAATCACCAAAAATACTAAACAAACTTTCCTGATCACTGTAATCTACTAAAATATCATCCTGTTCATAATACTCATTAAATGCATATCCAAATGCAAACATACCAACTATCATCACAAATATTTGTGCGTAGCACATCATAGCCTCATCTGTAAAATATTTACTTAGGGAATTTTTCTTCGACAGTTTTCCGAAGGAAATTTCAGAAAAATTCTCTCTTGAAGAAATTTTACTTGTAAAATTTGTTCTCATCTTAAAATCCTGCGGGCAATGTACAACTTCTCAAAGCAAATACAAAGTCTTCCTCCGTTTCTAAATCTTTTATTGAATAAATTATATCAGACCTTCCGGTAATAAATTTCTGAACGTCATATTGTGGATGCAATATATTATAACCAAGCTCATCAAAATTACAAAAAGCAATTTCCTGATTAACTATTTCCGTAGAAATTTTTGCAAATTGATACAATGGATGAACCAAGGTCATCCTAAAATTATTATAATCTCTAACCTCATCTCTCCTAACTGTCTTAAGATTCTTATCAATCTTAACAGTAACCTGACCAGTTTGCAATCTAGTATCAATAACCATCTCCCCTTCCTCAACATCATATCTAGTTTCCAATTCCTTCCTCAAATCAAAGAAACAATCTGCAACAATTGGAGTAATATGATTAGTTATCTCATCCTGGATATGTTCAACCAACAAAGGCCTCTGATTAATACAAGACTCATAAAACCTTTCATTATAACATAGATAAGTTATCTCCTCTCCTTCATAAGCAACAGATCCTTGAGGATTAATATCTCCTCCTCTCTTACTCAACAAATCTATGGCCTCTTCGGTAGCCTCTCTTGTACAAGTTTCTATGAAAGCCTGAGGATTATCTCTGTCAACAACTCTAATTTCTGGAGGATTAAACAATAAGAAAACTATAGCAAAACCTACAACAACTATCAAAGATAATATTACAAAAATCGTCACCTGCCCCCTATTATTTATTGCCATCTTCAGCCTCCTCCTTTTCTCTAAGAAGTTCGATAGCAGTATCAATTACATGAGATTTATTTCTGTACTTGCTATCTTTCAATAAAGAATCAACATACTTCTTGTTCTTCTCATCTATCGTCGCTGAAACACGTACTTTCATCTGTTATACTTCTATCTACCTCTTTTTGCTCAACACTTTCATAGTCAACGACCTAATACTATAAAAGTATTACTTTATACCATTTATTCATATAAAATGACCCTTTACATTACTTAATATGAATTTATAACACTAAGTAATACTTTAACTATTTAAAGCTTTCCCAAGAAAAATAGTAAAATAAAGAAAATTAATCAGCTCTTAGCGAATCTACTGGTAACCTCAAAAGTTCTCCTACTGTAATTATGTCTTCTGGAGTTTGACCAATAATGCTAATCATATACTCAGGCATACTCTCACTAACTCTCATTTGAGGATAATTTGAATCTGGTTTTTCATTCCATTTAGGCATGTCTCTCCCAAAAAATTCCCTTCTTTCAGATCTAGTAACTATAACTCCGCTGCATAGGTAAGAAGCTTCATCATACATAAACTCTTGTCTAACCATCCCAAAAAATCCTCTATTTCCTAGGGGAAGTCCATGAGCAGCTGCAGCAAAACCTGCATATCTCATATCGTCTACCTCTCCTTCAACATGAATCCCTCCATTAATCCCCGAATACATTCTAGATCCTCCTGCTGTCCAATACTGTAGATACCCTGGAGAATTTCCTCTTTTTAGTCCCGGAACTCCTCTAATCAAAACTGCTCCATCCAAACTACTAATTCTTCTACTACCCAACTCTATCATCTTAATCCTCAGTCTCAACTCTAGGTGCCAAAATAAAACTCAAAGTTACCTTTGGAGTGTTAAACTCTAACTTCAAGGGATAGTCATTCCCAAAGTTCAAAACCACCTTATCTGTCAGTTTAGTTCCCTTCACCATCTTCTGCAAATACTCCAAGGAATATTTACTACTAGCTTCCTCAGCTTGAATGTTAACCTCATCAGTAAACTGAGATTTAAAAGAATTCAAACTCCCCTTACCTTGGATCATAAAATTATCTGAGGCTGAAACAAAACTACAACTATCTGCAACAACTGCACAATCCTCAATAGCTTCTGAAAAATCTACACTAGTCATCTCAATCTTACTAACAAAACTCAAACTTGGAATTGGCTTCTCATCGCCCTCAACATCAATCAATGCCAAACTAAACTCCTTCTTTATCTTATCCAAAATTGTTAGCTTCAAATTATTCTCTTCCTTCTCCATAGACAAAACACTGCCTGCCTTAACTCTTCTCAACACTGCCTTAAGATTATCCAAACTAACTCCTAAAACCTCTTCCTTTTCAACTTCCAATTCTGAAAATGCATCTGCAGGCAACTTAAACAAAATCATTGCCACATTAGCAGGATCAATCGCAGTAATACTCAATCCTTCATTGCTAACCTTAATCCGAACCTCTAAAACCATCTCACTAATTATGCCAACTATTTCCGAAAATATCTTTGGATTATCTAACTTAAGCTTCATCATTACAAATACCCTATTTTACTTTTAAACATTATTATGATCAATAATAGGTTAGTATATAATTAACTAACCATTCAATAAATCATGCCAGAAAGAAGTTTCAAAGAACAAAGAATTAGGGAACTAACTATGATCTATTATTCACAGCCTGAGGTAAAAAAGGCGATCCATGAATTCGCAGAATCTAGAGAAACTGTCCCAAGATATTATGAGGGATTTGGTAAAAGACCAGACACTCTCCAATTTCAAAACGACCTAATTGAACAAGTAAAGAAAGGAGCAACTTCCTTCCACTGTTCAGAAGAACATTGGTCAGATCCCTTAGAAATACAAACTGAAATGGTGAGAAAACAATTTGATGAACTAAGGACTGGATGGGATCTTTTACTAGACATAGACTCGCCTTATTTAGAATACAGCAAACTATATTCTAAACTATTAATAGAAGCTCTAGGATTTCATGGCGTAAAAAACATAGGCGTCAAATTTTCAGGATCAAAAGGATTCCACATAATAGTTCCATGGAAGGCGTTCCCGAAAGAAGTCTATGATCAAGAAACAAAAAACATGTTCCCTGAATGGCCAAGAATAATCTGTGAATACTTAGATTCAATAATCAAACCAAAACTAACAGAAAAAATCTTCCAAGAACAATCCCTAAAAGAACTAGCTGAGAGAACTGGAAAAGAAGAATCTGAACTAATAATCAATGAGTGCCTATCTTGTAATAGGGAAGCAACAATAAAAAATCAGGTAACCTGGATTTGTGAATCTTGCAGAGATATAGGAGAGGTTGTAAGAATAGGAAAAAATAGGACTCCTAAATGTCCTAATGATCATTGCAGAAAAGAAATGACTCAAATAGATTCAAAAGAAATTTTATTCTGCGAATATTGCAATTTCAACTCAAAAGATAATCCAGAAATGTTCACAAAATCTAGACAAAGAACAGAGAAATTAATTGAAGCAGATCTAATCCTTGTAGCCCCAAGGCATTTATTCAGAATGCCCTATTCATTACACGAAAAAACAGCACTGGCCTCTATAACTATAGACAAACATAAAATAGAAGATTTTCAAATAACAGATGCCAAGCCATTCAAATTTGAGGTCAAAGAGTATTATCCTGTACCATTACAAGATGAGGCTAAAGACCTATTACTACAAGCACTTGACTGGGATGAACAAAGACAAAAAGAAGAGCAATCAATTCAGGAAAAGAAGGAAGAAGCTTCAGCAAACATTCCAACAGATAATAAGAAAAAACAAACTGGCGAATTCAAGAAAGTAACTATAGAAAACCCAGATCCTAAAATATTTCCGCCTCAAATAAAACTGTTAATGGATGGAGTAAAACAGGACGGAAGGAAGCGAGCCTTAATGATCTTAATTAGCTTCTTCAAATCTCTTGGAGTTCCAGACATAGAGATAGAAAAGAGAATGTTAGAGTGGAATGAAAAAAACTACAATCCAATTAAGAAAGGATACATACTAAGCCAGCTATCTTGGTACAAACGACATCCAGACAGGCTCCCTCCCAATTTCTCAAACCCTATCTATAAAGATCTTGGAGTAGACAAGCCTGACAAGCTAGCTATGAAAACCAAAAATCCAGTTAGCTACGCTGTTAAAAGGTATTTTCAATTGAGGAAATAACTTTATATACCCAATCCACTTATTTTTAGAATGTACAAAAAGAGTGTGTATCTACTATTTGCAATTTTACTATTATTAGCACTACCTTTCATTCTAGCCCAAGAGACTGAGGAAGTGGCAGCAACTGAAATCGATAAAGCCTATTCATGTTTTGAAAATCAAGTTGGAGACAATTGTGGGAACACAAAAAGCACAAAGCAAGCAGCATTCAACCTAATGGCAGGTGGCTACGATTCTTCTATTCAATCTTCTTGTAAATCAACACTCGATACTCTAAAGAAAAATGTTTGTTGGTCAGATACAGATACTGGAAACTGTAACATAAGATCAACAGCCCTAGCCACTCTGGCTCTGCAATATGTAGGAGATGATATTGATGATCAAGTAGAATACTTACTAGAAAACAAGAAGGTAGATACTGGATTGACTTGGTTCTTAGAGATTGATTCAAGTAACAGGACCGTTTGTGATATCAATGGAAAATCAATAACTGTTGAAGATAACAAGAAACTATCTGGTTCTCCTCCTGCAGGCCTTGCAAGGGCCTACAATGATTACTGGTTCCAAATTAACAATATAGAACAAAATTATACAATTTCTTGTGACAAAGATTTCATAACTGCTTTACTTTACCAAAAACCTGGAAGTAATGTTTTCCATGTTTCTAGTGATACAAAGACTGCTTCTGAATTCGACTCAATAACTGAAAGAGTTGATTCATACTGTCTAACAACTGGGAGTGAATGTGACTTTGAAGGAAGTTTATGGGCAGCACTACTCTTAAAGAAAGAGGGAAAAGATGTAGCTCCTCTAATTCCTTATCTAACTTCAATGGCTGACAGAGCAGAAAACAGAAAGTTCTTGCCTTCGGCAGCATTATACATTTTAACAAATGAGGATGAATACTATTCTGAACTTGTAAGCCTACAAAAATCTGGAAACTTCTGGGATGAAAGCAGAAACAAATTCTACGATACTGCATTAGCATTATTAGCATTACAAGACGTAAACTCTGATGAAGTGGACTCAGCAAAGAAATACCTACTTAATGTACAAAAAAGTGATGGCTGTTGGCAGTCAGATACTGCTTTCTTATTACATGCAGGATGGCCTAAAAATCCAAGTGTGCTTTCTGGAACTGGTGGCGGAATAACTAATTGTGAAGACTTCGGACACTTCTGTGTACCAATAGGAGAATGTTCCCTATCTGATTCTCTAGATAATTTCTTTTGTCCAAGTGCAGCTCAGACTTGTTGTCAACAAAGGGAAGTAGAACCTACTTGTTCAGAAAAAGGGGGATTCATATGTGATCTAGATCAAGAATGTTCTGGTTCAAGAGTTGATTCTCTAGATAGTAACTTCTGTTGTGTAGGTGATTGTGTAGCAATACAAACTGAAAATGAATGTGAATCATTTGGATTCTTCTGTAGAGAATCTTGCTCAGAATCTCAAGAAGAAAAGGCAGGATACACAAACTCATGTAACTTCGGAGATGTATGTTGTGGACCTTCATCGGATACAGGGGGAACAAATATCTGGCTAATAGTTCTTCTAGTAATCCTAATAATCTTAGTAATATTAGCAATAATATTCAGAAACCAGCTAAAAGTATTCTTCTTCAAAAGAAAATCTAAGGCTAAGGAAAGCAAGGTGGGAAATTCATCTAGGCCTTCAGGAATAATGCCTCTTCCAGCTCAAAGGGTCTTACCAAGACCTCCTGCAAGAAGAGCCCCTTCTAGAAGAAAGGCTCCAGCCAAAGATAAAGAATTCGAAGAAACAATGAAGAAACTTAGGGATATGAGTAAATAATTTTAACAACTTTGCCAACTCTTAGGGCTATATCTACCAAATTTTCTACCAATTAAATGTGAGATAATAGCTCCCTCTGAAATATCTGCCCTTAATAATTCTCCTAGTCTATGTTTTGCAACATCATGGGGGTGATCTGGTTTATAGTTGCCATAGGCATCGTGGAATGTAGAATCATCTACTCCAAGATCAACTCTTTCACACAATGATGCAAAAGCATCTGCTTTTAGTTCCTCAAAAACTATTGGCTCAATACGTGGACCCAATGTATGTCCATATTCATGAGCTACTACATACATAACAGAGAATCTATCAATACTACTAGCTTCAACTCCAGCTCTCATTTCAAAAGTTCCATCTGGTAATCTTGTACAATCTCCTGCACCCCCTCCCCTCATATATTCCCCATACTGATTAACTAAACTATTTTCCTCTTCAGGAGTCTTAGGTTTTAGTTCTTCCTTTGGAACAAATTTAAGGCTTCTTTTTCTCATACCCAATTGGGTATTGGTAGAACGATTAACTCCTCTAAGTACTCTCAGAAAATCGGGTAATATCTCATCTGCAGAATCAAATTCTCTTTCCTCTACCTCCTCAATTCCATCGAGCTCTGGCAAAAGATAATCTTCTAATCTAATTGTAACTATCTCCGTAGGGCCAGTTTCTATAATCCGATCTTTTGGAACTGGAATTAGGTAGGCTTCCAAGGGAGGTTCCTCTACATATGTGGGCTCAGTAAATGCAAATCCTGGGAAATACTCTCTAGCCATAATATTAGCGATAACAAGAGGGTTTTAAATCTTGCCATAAGAACATTTATTAACATAAATTCTTATTTTACATAATGAAAAAGAGCGTACAAATTATCTTATTATTTGCTATATTAATCTTACCAACTGCCCTAGCACTAGAAGTAACTCCTAGCAAGGATTCTTATCAACCAGAAGAATTATTCCAAGCGCAGATAACTGGAAATTTTGTAACATTAACTGAAAACAATGTATTCATATACAAAGAAGGAAAAGTCCATCCAGAACCCACTTTAAAGGGCTTAACAAAGCAAAATAATATCTATTATTTCTATGCAGTCTTACCATCTGTTGAAGGACAATACTCATTCAGAATCGAAAACGCTGAATATCTAGAAAGAGGAAAAATAAAAACAGATCCAATCAGCATACCAATAAATGCGACATTCGAAGATGAATCAGACCTTTTCATAAATCCTGGATTCATAGTAGCAAACAACGAAATCTCATTGAGAGTCAAAAGTCTCTTTGGAAACACAGATCTAACTGCTACCTTCGAACTAACTGGAGAACAAAAAACACTTTCTCTAATTGAACAAACTGAAGAAGTATTAAACTTCAACTTACCAGAAGCACCTCCTCAACAATCTAAAATAACGGTTAATGATTATGAAATTCCAGTATTTCTGATAAAAGAATTTGAACCAACTACAAGGAGTATAGAGTTCATCCCACATATTATAGAAGGAACAATCTTGCCAAACAGCGATTATCAATTCTCAATACTAATAAGAAATCCTACTGAAAATAATCTAGAAAACATTATCCTAACAAGCGACCTAAATACAATATTTAATCCATCAACAATAGAATTATTAGAACCAAATCAAACTGCTTTCATAAATCTAACAATAACAATTGAGGAAGCTGAAGAACCTATATCTAGTAATGTCCTAGCTACTTCCAACAACGAACAATTCATTCTGCCAGTAGAATTCACAATAACTAATAATGAAACAGAAATAGAAGTTGTTGATGCAACCAACCCTCCTGCAGGATCAGGAACAACTCCTGGAACTGGATCTGGGACAGGCTCATTAAGCTGCGCACAAATCGGAGAGATCTGCACTAATAATCAGGTATGTAGTGGAGACACAGTAGCATCTGTAGAAGGCTCTTGCTGCATAGGTATTTGCGAAGAAGAAGAATCTTCATTAGGCTCAACAATAACGGGGGTAGTATTGATCCTAATATTAGTCGGTCTACTTTACTATGTATACAGAAAATCAAAGAAGAATAAAGCCGCTAAATCTACTGGGGATGTCCTAAAGGACAAGGAAGAAAAATATAAGAGGAGAATAGAGGGCAGGAAAGTAGATGGTAAACTAGATACTATCTAATTATTTCTTCCATCAAATTATTAATAAATTCAAAACTTCCATCGTTTGTAATTATAACATCATAATTATCTTCAAATTTCTTTAAGTTCTTTTCAACATCTTCATTTAGAAATCCAATTTTGATCAGATTATCATAATCAAATCCTTCTATCATTCCAACGTCTCCTACATTATCTCCCAACAAAATAACATTTCTTCTTTCTAATAACTCCTCATAAAAATCAAATTCTTTAACCACTATTTCATTTTTATTATGTGAATGTATAATTGGCTCCTTAACACCTGTAACTTTTCCAGAATCATCAAACTTAAACAGATTCGCAACAATATGAACATTCGGATACATGACCTTATCCTCCTTAAGATGCCCAATAACCATATCCCCTGTACTAGCTGACATTATTACTAGGGGGATCTTTGTAGAATCAAGATTGCTCATAAGTTTTGTAACGCCTTCTCTCAGAATAATATTTTTTTCATCAACAATGCTCTTAATTACATCTTTATTCATACCGGATTCTATTATAAGATCAAAATGTTTTCTCCACCATTCTTGCATCAACCTATTTTTTTCTTCCTGAGGGATAGTCTCATCTTTTTCTATTGGATGGTAATGATCAAATAGGTCTTGAGCCTGTTTAGGGTAGCCTTCTTTCAGATAACCTCCATTTCTTATCTGAGCAATAACTGTCGGAGCTCTTTCTCCATCCACAAAGGCCTTACTAAGAGTCCTATCAAAATCACTAATAACATGAACCTTATCCTTCCCACCTTCAACAAAAGCCTTTTTCTTCTTCTCAAAATCTTCCTTGTTAACTATGATAACTTCACTTGTCATTATCTAATTCAGAATTATCTTCTTTATCAATGTTTTCCTCAATAACTTCATCACTAACTGTATCATTCTCAACTCCAGAATTATCTTCAACACCAATCATCTTATCCTTCTCATTCAACTTTCTCAACAACTCATTTCTCTCCAACATCAAATACTTAGTAACCTCATCATACTTGTGCATCTTTATTGTTATCTCACTCATTATACTACTAAAATCATGATTGCTAAAACTAAATTCTGTTGGCTCTAAAATCTCAACATGGCTAGGCAACATGTTAAAAACAATAGCCATAATCAACTTAACATCTTCAGTAACTATCTCAACTTCCGCAAAAGTACTATAAATTTCCTGCTCAACCAACTTCTTTTTCTCTTCAGAATCCTCTTCTTTTTTCTCAACCAACTTAGGTTCATGAACAACTTGTCTAGTAATCTCTAACTTATCTTGTCTACTCAACTCTTCAATCATCTTCTCTAAAGAAGATTTAATATGCTCCGGGGGCTTCCCCAATATTTCAAAGATAAACAACGTCTTTATTTTAACCATCAGTCCAATTTTCTCCACATTACAAGGATACATAATAAAACACACAACAGCACAAAGCCATAGACAGAATATTCTATTATCTTCAATCCTTTTGATTGATAAACCACATTCTCACTATTTATACCTTCTCGTTCCACATTAGATACTTTACTTCCAAGAGAGATAGGCTCAACAACAATCTCTTCAACTAATTTATTATTCTCTAAATTATCCTCTTCAGGTGAATCATCTATTTCGGCAGGCTCCTCATTAATATCTTCTTTTGGAATACCAATATCATTTGAAATAACCTCAATCTCATCACCAATCTGATCTTCATCTCTAACTCTAAAATAAATAAAAGCGTCTCCAACAAAATCTCTATATTCTTCATCAATTCTAAGCATAACTTTATTCACTCCATCAGCGAAAAACCCATTAATATAATAATATCCAGAACGCCAACTTTCTTTCTTCTCATCATATCTATCACTAATTATCTTTCCCTTACTTTCAATCCACAACTTTCCATCATACAACGTATCATCCTCTCCATCTTCAAGGCTTACAGTAACTTCAAAATCTCTTCCATTAATTACATCATCTTCATCCCAATTCAACTCATAATCTACCGCAGAAACAAAACTAACACTAAATAGAATAAACAATACAACCAAATACTTCATAATGACCAAAACTATTCTCTGTTTTTAAAAATATCTGTGTTCAATCTTTACTAGTATCTCTCAAAGAAATAATGCCAAATAGCTTGTGCACAGAATATTGTATCATAGAGTTCTATAAGTTAATAAGAATTAATCAAAAAAATTGAGCAAATCTCTTCCCTTTCTCTCTACACCTCTTCAAATTAATAACAAAATTCTTCCCACTATCTTCCAAATACTTAGGATGTAAAAAGAACCATCCAATCTGATTAAATCTAACTGCAATAACTGGCTTCAATCCAAATATATCTGAAAAGGCCATAAATCTTCCAACTTGATCTTTTGTAATATACTTAGTAGTTCTCTTTGAAGCCTTGGCCTCTATGGCATACTTCCCCTTACCCTTTCTACCAGCAATTATATCACAATCAGCATTATCCATCATTCCAGAACCCGCAACTCTAACTGCTCTATAATTATTATCTACAAACATCTGAAACAACTCTCTTTCAGCCTTCGAACCTTTTGCCTTATTGTTAGGAATCTTAATCACCTCTAACAATTATATCAATCCAACTTTATAAAATAAACCTAACTCCTACTCCAATTAATCCCAAAACCACTCCATAACCTATCTTCTTCCAATCATTTCCAAGATGCTTACTACTAATCAACAATCCAATTACCGCAAGTGTCACAAATATACTAAACTGCCTATTTTCATAGAATAAACACAGATAATATGCTAGAACAACAGCTCTAGCCAAATATCCATCAACCTTCTTCCTAGCAAAAATATCCACAATTAATATCAAACCGCCTGCAACCAATAAATGTGTCAAATATGGCCATCTATAGGGCAGTATGAGCACTCTGACAACAACCAAAACAAAAAATATCCAACTTCCTAGAGATAAAAAATCTCTGGCAATATCATCTTTCCATTTCATTTTTTCTTCCAACCAATATACAACACGGCAGCAATCGCTCCTAATGTATTAAAGATAACATCCAACAATGTATTGAAATATCCTCCAACCCCATTCTCTACATCAAAGAAAACTGGCAAGAACTCAATTATTTCATTACCTGCTCCAACCCCCATGCCAGCAAATACTAAAATAGTAGCAACAGTTGGCCAGTGAGCATTACTAGATAAATGCTTTTTCAATATCTGATATAAAATAACAGTAGCAACAACATAAAAATAGAAATGCAAAACTTGATCATATCTTAATACTGGAGTATCTCCTACCGTCATGATATTAACAAAAACCCATGAGTAAGGCCTTGTAGCACTTATTAGTGTAGAACCTCCTAACATATGCAAGAATCCCCATACAGACAATCCAACCAAAACTGTATTTGAAAAATTATATCTCTTATGCAAAAAATACATACCAACCAATATCAAAATTAAAACTAAATTATAAAGTACAAACTCCAAATTACCAAGCTTATAGTAATGATGAGCAAAGAATAGGATTAACAAAAAATTTACAATCACTAACCATTTCAAAAAATTATTTTTCATAAATCTCTAGCAAAAAGCGTCCTCCTTTGATTTGCTTTAACTCTTCCAATAGCCTTCCTTAAATCCTCTTTCACCTTCTCCTCCAAAGCCTCTTCAACCTCTCCCGCAACATTATTAACAACATTCTCCTCATCTAACTCTTTAACAATCTTACGAATGTTATTCTTAATCGTAATTTTAGTCACCATCTTTTTACAAATCTACATCGTTTTTGATCTTTTTAATAGCTTCGATTGATTTAAACAGACCTTCTTCTCTCAATTAAATTCCTTGCCGCATACTTTACAGAAATTGTAGAATTTCCAGCAGCATAAACCATCCTGGTATCCATTATATCAGAAGCCTCTGTTCTATCTCCAACTAATTCCCCAAAAGTTCTTTCCCTGTCATCCCTATATGTACTTGCAAGAAGCTGATCTGGCTTAGCATTAAAAGCATAAGTATCAGTAACTCTTAATTCTCCATCAACAATTTCAACTAGCTGAACCGTTCTATTTCCCATTGGATCTTGATTATTCCTAACCCTCTTATCTAATAAGAAAGCCCTTTGATCATCATTCAAACCAGCATAATCAAATTCCTTTCCATATCTTCTGGTTAAGGTAATATTTTGCATCCATCTTGGCATCAAAAAACCACCCAAGAATTCTTTATAAGTATTTATTTACTCTTTTTCTTGTGACCTGAATCAGATTTATCTGATTTACCCTCTTTCCCTTTCTTCTCCTCAAGAGGTTTCATAAAAGGAAACAAAATTACATCCTTAATAGTATCTTGTCCAGTAAGTAACATAACCATTCTATCAATTCCAATTCCCAATCCTCCTGCTGGAGGCATCCCAACTTCCATAGCATTCAAGAAATCTTCATCCAATGGATTAGCTTCTTCATCACCTTTTCCTAACATTGCCTGCTGTTTCTCTAACAACTCTCTTTGCAACTCGGGATCATTCAACTCGCTATAAGCATTACCTAATTCAGCACCCATACAAAAAGGCTCAAACCTCTCAATCATATGGCACAGACCTTCATCTCTATGTGTCTTACATAAAGGGGTTGTTTCTAAAGGATGATCTAAAATAAAAGTAGGCTGCTCAATCTTATCCTCACAAAAATGTTCAAAGATAGCCTGAACATTCCATCCCCAAACATCCTCCTTACTATCTACTTTATTATCCTTAACAAACTTGCTAATCTCCTTATCTGACATCTTATTAATATCAATTTTAGCCCATTTCTTAATAGCCTCCAACATTGTCATTCTCTTCCAAGGCCTCTTGAAATCAACAGTCTTTCCTCTAAACTCAACTTTAGTAGTACCGTTAACTTTCTTAGCAACCGATTCATAAATTTCTTCCATAAGATCCATCATATCATTGTAATCCCAGTAACTACAATAAACTTCCATCATAGTAAACTCTGGATTATGCCATCTATCAATTCCTTCATTTCTAAAATTCCTACTTATAGTATAAACTCTATCATATCCTCCAACAATCAATCTCTTCAAATATAATTCAGGGCTTATAGCTAAGAATAATTCAATATCTAAAGCGTTAAGATGTGTCTTAAATGGCTTAGCAGCAGCCCCTCCATACAATGTCTGAAGGAAAGGTGTCTCAACTTCAATAATATCTTTCTTATTCATTACTTCCCTTATTCCAGCAAGTATCTGGGTTCTCTTATCAAAAACTTTCTTCACTTCAGGATTCATAACCAGATCTAAATATCTCTTCCTATACCTTTCTTCTTCATCCTTCAATCCATGAAATTTCTCAGGAAGAGGCAATAAACTCTTAGAAAGCATCTGAGCTTTCTTAACTAAAACTGAAACTTCTCCAGTCTTACTCTTCATAACCATTCCCTTACATCCAACAAAATCTCCTGCATCAACATACCTCTTGAATAACTTGAAATCTTCATCACTAGTTTCACCTTTCTGCAAAATCAATTGTATCCTACCTTGCTTATCCTGCAATGTAGCGAAAATCAACTTACCTAGATTTCTAACTGTCATAACTCTTCCAGCCACAACAACTCTACTCATAGATCTTTCATTATCCTTCAACTTCTTATGTTCCTCTTTAATATCTTCGGAATAATGCTTAACATCAAACTTATGAGGATAAGGATTAACCTCTCCACGTAACTCTTTCAATTTTCTCTTCCTTTCATTAATTATCTGTTCTTCTCTTCCCATCCTACAAATTACTTATCCTAAAGTCAGGAAACCCCTGATGTTTAATCTCTTCACTCTCAACTTCTTGAACCTCACTATGGCTAGGCCCACTTTTACATTTATTCAACATCTCATTAACATTCTCATCTCTCCCTTCTACAACTATCTCTACAGATCCATCATCCAAATTCCTAACATACCCTCTAACTCCAAGTGCCTCCGCATTTTCCTTAACAAAATTCCTAAAGAAAACACCTTGCACCGTTCCACTTACTTTTACTTTTAATGTCTTCATTTTTCTCTAATTTTAAAAATGGAGATTTAAAATTTTTAATTTTATTATCTTCATTATCTTCATTATAACACTAGAAAAATTCAATATTTAAATTTACTCAATAATGTCCTACAACTGTAAATTCGCCTAATCCTGCAGCAGCATAAGCTCTGGCTAATTTGATAGCAATTTCCTCATATCTTGGAGCATCAAGAGAGATCTCATTATGGTGGGGGGAAGTAAACACCCAAATATGCATCGGAGATCTATCATATTCTTTCTCTCTTAATCTAACATTGTCCGAGGTTGAAACTCCTGCCTCAAAAATATCTCCTACTTCTTTTCTAGATATTTCAACTAACTCGCTAGCTCTCTCCAAACAAAGAGCCGACAACTCATCCTTCTTTAAAAATTGCATACAATACTAAATTCACAAAATAGCATTATAAAGATTATAAGGATCTAATATCCATTTCGTTATGCAATATAACAAAAACCTGACTCGCAAAATAAACTTCAGGGCCAACTGAAAATTTATCCTTATACCTCTTCAACTCTTTCTTAGGGAGACCTTCATGATCTCCAATAATAAAAACACAATCATTCAAATTCTTAATCTTCCTAACATTATCTCCTTTAAAATCCATAACACAAATCTTCTTATTCTCTTCAGATAATTCCTTAAGCAACTGACTCAAACTCTTTCTTTCAATAAAACATCCTGGAAAAACTTCAACCTTATGCTTATCTGTCCATTTATACAACATTCTCTTAATCAATCCGCCAACATCTTTCTTACTCAGAGGAATATCCTTACTACTATCAAACTCTAAGTGCAATGGTGCATTTGGAGGCCCATCAAATATTAAATGTAAGTGCACATCATCTCTTATTTTATTACTCAGGCTCAAAGCCTGAATAATTACATTAAAAACAATATCTAATCTGCCAGCTTTCATAGGATCATCAAACTTTCCAGTTGTCCTTGCCTTACTAGAATAAAAAACAAACTCTCTCATTTAATTCAAAACAAATTCAGGTTTAAATATCTCACCCTCTCTTCCATAAATCCCAATAAATTTTCCCTCTGAAAATACACAAATCATATCTTCATTACTAGCAATCTCTAACTTCTTACCATTCAACAAACCTTCAACTAAATCTTCAGAAACATTAACCTTTCCAATTATCTCTCCCACAATATCTCCATAAATCAACATCCCTTTGATCTTATCATTATCTTCCTTCTCAAAAGCTTCTCTAATTTCTTCTAATGTAAAACTATCCTTCTCGTTAAAATATCCTGCTCTTATCCTTCTCAATCCAACCATATGGGCCCCTCCAATTCTCTCTCCTAAGTCACTAATCAACTTCCTAATATATGTTCCAGCTTCCACATCAGAATGAAATTCAGCTATCTTGCTTTCAGGATCATAACTCAAAAGCTCAAACTTACTAATCTCTCTTTCACGCAAAACCCTCTTAACTCTAGATTTAACTGGAGGCCTTTGCATTATCTTTCCAACAAATTTCTCCATCTCTTCTCTTAACTTATCTTCAGAAATCTCAGAATGAATCTTCATCTTACCAACATACTCTTTATCTTTCTTCATCAAAAAATTAGATAATCTGCAAGCCCTATTTATTGCAACTGGCAACACCCCTGTAACCATCGGATCTAGAGTACCAAAATGCCCTGCTTTTCTAGCACCAACTATCTTCTTAATTTTATAAACAACATCATGACTAGTCATTCCTGCCGGTTTATCAACATTAATTATAGAAAATTCCAACAATTCACTTAATTCCATAAAACTCAAGAAAAATTAACCTTTATTAGACTTTCCCTCTAACAACATATTCATTCAATGGAATCCCATATGCTCCTTGATATGCATCTAAAACTCCTGATTCATGTTCCATACCTAACATCTCCATCAGATAAAAATTAACAGGACCTTTACTAAATGTAGAAAATATTGTAATTGAATCTCCAGGGCTACCAAAATCTAGCTCCATATGCCTATCTCCCTGATAACTAAAGAAATCTTCAAGTGTCATATCTCCTATTCTAATGTTTCCACCTCCTCCAGGAAATGCATAGCTAGTTACACTTGCTAGATGTTCTATCTTAAAGCTTCTAACCCTCTGCACAAAGATCTTACTTTGAGCCAGATCCTTTCCACTTAAATCAAAAATTTGCCTCCTCCACACCATAAAATAACTAACCTATAGAACTATATAATAATTATGCAACTCCCTTCAAATAACTCTGCCTTTCCTCCTCAGGAAATCTTTCTATAGCATAACGCAACATAGTTCTAGGCATATTTTTATAATGTTTCTTCAAAAAATTTCTAAGGACCTTACCATCTCTTCTTCCGATCTCTCTTAACATCCACCCAACAGCCTTATGGATCAGATCATGCTCATCATACAACAAAATCTTACTAATCTTTAAGCTATCTAAAAATTCATTATTTTTAATAAACCAAAAACTAGAAAGAATCGCAACTCTCCTTTCCCATAAATTTTTACTCCTAGCTAAATCATAAAGAACTTTTTTATCTTTATCTATCAGCCAGTTACCAACAATTTTATCTGCACTCAAATCAACTAAATCCCAATTATTAACTCCATCCAAATTATCCATATAAAATTCATAAATCTCCTTTCTCTCTTCTTCAGATTTACATTTCTTATACTTTTCAACTAAAATCAATAAACCAATCAACCTCTTCTCATGAACCTTATCATCTAACAACTTTCTAACTTTACCAAAATCCATATCAACAAATTCCTTAGCAATCTCTCTACAGCTAGGAACAGTTAATCCCACAAAAACATCTCCTTCCCCATACTGGCCCTTGCCTGTCTTGAAAAAATTCTGATAAATAGGAATCTTCTCAGGAACAGCTTTTTCTTCTATACGCTTATCAACTTCCTTTAACATCAAATAAATTACAAATTAAGAAATATAAATTTACCCTTTAGAAAAAAGATAAGGCTCATCAGTACATTCAACTTCAAAGTGCGGCTTCAACAAACAACCACTTTTATATAAATCTCTAACTACCTTTCCAGTACCATAATTGAAAGTTATCTTATTATCCTTAACAGGCAAATTATCTTCACAAGCAAAACTCTCAGTACTGATGTCTTGAATACAATGCTGATTGCCTTCAAAATTCTTAAACAAACTTCTAGAATAAATTATATTCTCATCAACTAACTGATCAACATAGCTTGAAGGAGCAAATATTCTGTTTTTCTTCAATAGCTTTGCACCAGGATTTTCAGGAACAACCTCGTTGGTTAAAACAACAATGCTTCCATGTATGTGATTATTCTCCAAAACTAGCGGATGCCTTCCCCAATGATTATTCAATGCAATGTCTCCTCCAAATATATTGCTATTTCTAATTGTAGTTTGAATAAACTCATCATTTTTATTAGCTCCAGGATTTGTATTGGCTCCAGGACTTGATCCAGTATGAATAGATGTTCTAAATTCTGCCTCATTAGCTCTCATATCAAGTAACGAATTTTCAATCTTACCATCCTTAACAGCAAGGCTTCCCATGAATTTATCTGAATCAGGAGATGTAATAAATTCAGAGTTTCTGAATGTAACACCCTCTACTCTAGGCAAAGGCCATATTCTCCTCTCTCCATCTTCAATATGGACTCCCAATGTAACAAAAAATTGTCTCCCTAAATTATCATTTATCTTAGTATTCTCGATCAAAATTTCTCCAGTCAGCACATCAGAAAAATATCCTAATTTATGATAATTCTTTCCATCTTCATCCGCCTTTATTGTGAAAAAGTTAGGCTCTATATCTAATCCGGCCCTTGGCAAGGTACCTGGATAATTCTCACTCTCAGTTCTACCTGTATCTGAGAATCTAGAATTACTTATCCAAACATTTCTAGCTTGAGGTATAAAAAATCCTAGCCTCGCATTATTGGTAGAAATCACATTATCTACTCTAGCATTCTTATCAGCTATCTTAGCACATTCGGCATCATCTGGCCATCCCTGTCCCAATAAGATACCGTCCTTTCCAGAGTGGTGCACATACATATCCTTAATTAAATAGTTAGAATTTCCCCTAAAGTGCATTCCCATACCCCTCTGAGCACCAGCACCAAGAGTCATCTCATTTACATTATTATCAATTTCAAATCCTTCTACACTAAAATGATCTCCCAATTGGAATCTAAAAGCATGCAATGGCTCTGACCTAGTATCCTTAACAAAATCTCCTTTAATATCAAACTTAACATCTCCACACCCAAGAACTCTGGTATACTTCAAACTTCTGAATCTAATATGGCTAATCCCATTACCCTTAAACTCATCTGGTAACACATAGTCTGAATTGTTATTAACTATCGGTTCTGCAGGTCCACCTTCACTTTCTGGAATACATGCTGCCCTTTGCACAACAGGAGCATTTGGATCTGGCAGATTATTAATAACATATTGGTCAATCAAATAATCTCCTTCGGGGATTATAAAAAACAAAGGGTTATCCTTATAATCCTCAGCACTCCCGAGCCTAACTAATTTGTTTGTAGCATCTTTCAGGGCATAATAATTATCTGTCTGCCCATCTCCAACTCCATTAAAGATAATCATATTATCTTCAATCAAACCACTTTCATACTTATTACAAACAGCTGCCCTATCTAAATAATATTCAGAAGCTCTAATCTCCATACTCCTACCATAATCTGAATCTAAATTACCTATGGCTTTAACTCTATACTCATAATATTCTCCATCAACTAATTCTCCATCGATAAACTCTTCTACATCAGCTTTAACTTCTCCAACTATCAGATATTCTCCCCCTTTAACCTTTCTCTCAATTATATAACCTTCTTCATTAAATGCATTGTCATTCCAAACAATCCTTGCTTTATCAGCATTCCACATACTAACAAACAATCCGCTAGGTGCAGTTGGCTTAGTATTCTCTAAAGAATTATCTAAACAATCGAAAACTCCATTATTATCTAGATCTACATCTGGAACCAAACATCCACAAACTCCCTTTTCTGTTTTATAGGGGTCTGTAGAACATTCATCTCTACAATCATCAACACCATCCGAGTCTCTATCTCCAGAACTAGTCCAACTACAGCTATCAATTAATTCTGCTCTATTATTTTTCTCTAGAAAAACTCCTTCCTTCTCTCCAAAATTGAAAAAATTCCTCAAAAATTCTAGGAATCTCTTAAACAAACCTTCCTTCACACATTGATTATCTAAACACAAATTACTTGAACATTCAAAATTATTCTGACAAAACAAACCTTCAGTTTTCTGATCAGCAAAATTACTACTCAAATCACAATACTCTCCCTCATTCCTAACACCAAATGGATAACACTTGTCATCTAGATAACAACCATTACTACATTCAACAGGAGCATCTGCAATACAAGCACCATCACTACATCCATTAGCACATTCTATATTTTTCTGAGCTATTCCATAAACTCCAGAACCTTCACTAGTTTCCTGACAAACATATTCATTCAACACATTATTATTACAAGAATCTGTTCTAACAACCGAACTACCCATTATATCTCCAACCAAAGCACCACTAGTATTACCTTTCAAATTAATATTCTCTCCCCCATCATCATCTGTACAAGATGGAATCGCTATCACATCAAAACTAACAGTCTCTTCCCAAGGCATTCCTCCATTAGTCAAATCCCAACAATCAGAATTCTCCTCAGTACAACTCAAAACAATCTTCAATGAATAACCATTAACTTCCAAAGGTGAACTAAAGTCTATGTTCCATTTATCATTCATAAATTTAGCATCAACATTTTCATGATTAACAATTTCATTATCAGAATTATAAAGAGAATACTTAACAGACCATCCTTCACTTTTCCTAGCAGGACTGTCATCATCTTCAACAGCGTCAACAACTAAACTAACATCAGTTTGAGGAAAATACTTGCCATTATTTCCACTAATAGAATCAACTTTCTGTCTATAACAAGCCCCATTATTACATCCAAAATCACAGCTATTTACTTTATCCATATCATCTAAATTACATGAATATTGGGTCAGCTTATCTTCACTACAGCTATCAATAAATATCTCTTTGTCTGTTCCAGTTGTTAATTCAACTTCCCCCTTAATATAAAAACTATCATCTTCATCATTATCTACACACCTAACTTCTGGAACACAAATTCCTTCCTGACAAAAATGATTTTCAGAACAAGTTATATCCTTACACGGATCTGATTTGCACTTACCATTATCACACCCAAATTCACAAACAAAAATCTTATCATCATTTCTTCCATCACCTTCACTACAATAAGCTTCAATCAAACACTTCCCATTACCTTTAGAACCAGAACTATCATAACATTCTACCGGATACTTATTAGTATTTTCATTAAAATCAAAACAAGCATCCAACTTTGTATCAATTAACTGATCCAATCTTTCATTCTTAGTCTCAGTCTTACCAAAAACATCTTTATCTATTCCACCATCACTATCCGTACAACTCAATTCTCTTAAACAAGAACCCTCACTACAAAAGAATCCTTCATTACAAGTAACACCAGCACAAGGATCAGGCTTACACTTACCATTATTACAACCAAATTCACAATCATGATTCTCACTATCTTTCTGAGCTCCTGAACAAAAATACTCTGTTAATCTATCTCCTGAACAAGCATCATTAAACTCCTCAGTATTGCCATTAGAAACTACTGTAACTTTCCCAGATTCACTATAATCTTTTCCTCCATCACTATCTGTACAACTAGCTTCACTAAATTCTCTATAAACCTCATACTCTGCTATAACCTCCTCACTAGAAAGAACTCTGTTCCAAATCTTAAAATCATCAACAACTCCATCAAAACCACCATTTGTTCCTATGAACAAATTCTTTGGACTCTTCATACCAAATGTACCTGCATTCCCTTCAGCACACAATCTACCATCAACATAAATTCTTTTCTTCTCATTTGTCTTTCCAGTTAAGACAACATGAGACCAATCGGTCAGGTCAATATTAGAGCAGACTGTCTCTATCTCTCCTCCTAAGCCTCCTGCAAACCATCTAAGCTCATTTTCATTACCTCTTAAAGAAAAACCCTTCTGACCATCTTTTAATGAAGCCTGAGACCTTTTTTTAAACAACCAACCGTCATCATACTTAACCCAAAAACCAACACTAACTTCATTATCGTTCAAAGATCTTAATCTGCTATTAGTAGCTCTTAGTGTAAGTCCTTTGTAAAAATCAATAGCACTTCCACCCATCCCCTCAACATAGTTAACAGAACTAAATGCAAAAAGATGAGGATTACCTACCTTGCTATTTGTATTTCCATTAAAATCATAAAAAGCAACCAGCCCATTACTGACTCCTGCAGAATGTAACAAGGGAAGTTCCATAAATCCAACAGAAAGAATCAAAATAAATACTATCCATAAAGCATACACTCTACTTCTCATAAAATTGGGGCCTCTAAGAATTATATAAACATTTATCTATAAAAAAGTATCTATAAAAAGCTCTATAATCAAAAACAAGTTATCTATCCATTATGTTAACCAATCATCTTTAACCAACTAAGCCCGTTAACCTTCCTACTATCTAGCTTCTTAAATTTCCTAGCCTTCTTCAATTCAGTTATTTCTTCACTCACAATATCAAATGTAATTTGAGGCATTGAAATATTTTTCAAAACAAATCTTTTAACAATAGTTTTATTCTTCTCACTAATCTCTCTTAATATCCATCCATTTATTTCCTGAATATTTTCCTCTCTGTCCTCAATTCTCTTACCAATCAATCCAAAAATATATTCCCAATCCTTTTCTTTTATCAAAGGAAAACACGTTGCCAAAGCAATTCTTCTATAGTAAACATTCCTTCTATTACTCATTTTCAAAACCTCTCTCTTCAATTCAGGATACTTAAGTATGATTCTCCCAATAATCCTTCCAATTCTTTCAGCTTCATCAAAGTCCTTTATTTCCTTTAATCTAGGTATCAAAAATTTCCAAGTTTGTTTATCATAATCTTCTTCATACATTCTCAGTGCATAAACTGCCATAACTCTCTCATTATGATACCCCGATTTCCATAATCTATTGAAAATCCTATAGAATTGCGAAATGTTATGATCGTCATACAACCTCTCAGCAAGAACCTTTATCTCTGGATTCTTATCCCTATAGAAATCATGACTCCCTCTAATAAACTGCTTAACATCTCCTAAAAATTCTTTTCCCTCTAATGTTCTTAACTGTTTTGTCATAAATCAACGAGTAACTAGAAATCAATTATCTGCTTTCTCTGTCTTCTCTTCCTTCTTTTTTGTGTGTCCTGAAGGATCTTTAGATCCTTTACCTGCTTTATTCTTAGTGTCCTTTTTATCAGCTACCTTAGCCTTTGTTTCTTCAACAGCCTTTTCTACGTCCTTTTTAACTTCTTCTACAGGCTTAATTTCTGGAGTCTTTGCAGCAGGAGCTTTAGCAGCTCTCTTATTCCTAAACTCAATATGCTTAGGTAAGTCAACTAACTCCACACCAACTGTCCCATTATCAAACTTCTTAGCTTTAACTCTAATCTTTGCAAGAGGCTTCTTCATTCCTCTAAATCTTATTTCATTATTAACATCAACATCTACCTTAATCTTCCTCAAATCTCTATCATAAACTTTCATATGTCTTGCCAAAAACTCCTTCAAAGTCTTAACAGCCTTGTTAGCTCTCTTATATTCTGGAACTTTCAACCATCCCTGTCTAAGTGGAACTACATATTCTCTCTCAAATTCAACTTTAGCTTCAGTCTTTTTATCTGCCATCTTATCCTCTAGCCTGTCCTGTTCTTCTTGGCTTTACTTTTAATTTTGTCCTTCTCCACTGTCTTCTAATCTTAGTCACAGCACTAGGATGAACTCTCTTACCTGCTCCAAACTTCTTTAGAACAACCCAAACAGGCGCCCACTTAGTTCTCTTAGTAGCTTTACTCAACTTATTCTTCTTTTGCTGTCTCTTCTTCTCATACATCTTATAGTTTCTCCATTAATTCCTTACCTTTATCTGTCAACTTTCTACCTGCCTTACCTTCAGTAGTCTTTTCAATCAATCCAGCAGCTTCCGCCTGCTGTAAAATTACTCTAACTATCTTTCCACTACCCTTTCTAAAAACTTCTGGCTGCATACCTCTATTCTTCTTACTACCATATCTAGTCTTCAACCTATTAACTCCAACAACCCCTCTAACATAAGCCTGTCTCATAATACTAGCCGCTCTCTTATGCCAGAAATCAGCCTCTTGAGGAGGTCTCTTCTTAGAGATACCTGTCTTAACAAAAGCCATCCAATCTGGTTCCTTAATCTCAGGAACTTCCTTCAAAGCATTAGCTAACTTTTCATTATATTCACCAGCAGGTGTACTATATACTGTGCTTGTTTTTACCATATTATTAATAGACCATTCCTTTCGGAATTAGATCAGCTATAAGCTGTTTAGTCTAAAATAACACAAGAAAAAGGGTATATAAAGCTTCCTAATCTCCGATTTGGAAGAGTTAAAAAATGAAATTTTTTAAAGCTATTGGCTGGCAATCTGGGCTTCAAGCCAATCAAGATCTGATTGGTGAGGGCTACTAATTATCCTCCCTCTCCTAGTCCTAACCTCTCTTAATATCTTCTTCGTTTTAGGAATCCTATACTCATTCCTGGCACCAACCATATTCAATACTATATTTTCAGTTCTCCAGGTTGGTATGATCCACATATCTGCAAGCTTTTCTTGCATCCAAGGATGAGTGGGTCTAACAGCAGTTTTTATCCTCCAATCAACAGACGAATATGTAAATCTCTCGTTATTATATTGTATTACTCCCCAATCTCTTCCTCTCCCATAAAAGACATTTCCACTCAGATAAAACTTTGAATTCCTAGCAAGGTGATCATTCAGCTGAATAAAGTCAGCATGCGCTCTAGAATTTCTTCCAGGAATAACTACATTATTGACTGCAGATATGTAAGTAGGATTAGAAACACTCCCATCATGGTTGTAACCATTATTAACATCTATTCCAGCAGTTTGAGGATTGTAAATAATATTATTAACTAAAAGTCCCGTAGAATCTCCAGAGAATTTAGGGTTTCTCTTTTTATTTTTTGTAAAAAGATTCTTATTAAATATAACTTCCTTTACATGAGGCCCCATCAATACTCCTTGAGCATGGCCTCTCTCAGCAAGAAGACTTTCACCAATTATATTTCTCTCAAAAACAATATTCTTCGCTTCATTTTCATCACAATCTAAATCAGGGAATCTTGGATCATTCTTCCAACAAATTATCTCTATAGTCTCATCTCTTGCCCAATAAAATGAATTATGATGTACGTAAATGTTTTCGATATCTCCTCTTGTATACCATATTTTCAAGGCATCATTAGACCTGTCGTCATTATTAACCTTCTCAGGATTTGTAGCAAAAATATTAATATGCCTAATCTCAACATTTGAAACTCCATCAAGAACTAAGCTATCTCCATATAATATGACTCCTGGATAGGGAGCAGTCTCTCCAGCAATGATTAAATCTCCCTCTGTAACAATCAAATGCTCACTTAACTCAATAACTCCTCCAACATCAAAAACTACTTTTCTCTCCCCCGGAGTTTCCAAGGCTTCTTTTAATGATCCAGGACCATTCTCATTAAGATTAGTAACATGTATCTCTCTCACCCCCTCTTCTGCAACAGGGGATATAGAATATAACTCTCCTGTTAAATCACTATCACAATTAACACCTAACCACTTACACAATGGCCCAGCACTAACAATACTAACAGACAAGGCTAATACTAAAAATGTACTAAAAATCAACACACCACTTTTCATCTAAGTAAATATTAAAAAAACTATATAAATCTAACTATCCTCTCAATATCATGTCAGGACCTGGACCAGGAAAGAAACTTTTAGGAAAAGCCAACGTGTATATCCACGAAAAAGGCAAATCTGGTGCAACCACTACTCACATTGATATAGAGCTACCAGAACTTAACGATATTCTAAAACCTGGAGAATCAACATTCGTAGGATCTAAAGAAGGTGGAGTTTTTCTAGGACTAAAAAAAGAAATGATCAAACGTGCAGAAAAGAAACTAAAATAATTAGCTTCTAGCTTTTCTCCATTTCCTCAAAAAAACACTAAACCCTAAAGTCCGAGATGTATATTTATCTCCCAACTTATCCACAAGCTCCGAAGCATACTTCTTAACATCTTCCTTACCATTTGGCCTAGCCGATTTCAAAACACTAACCTTCAAAACAACGTTCCTCTCATTTGCCAATCTCTTCTCAATATCCTTAACAAACTCGGGAGTAATCCCATTCTTACCCAATTGTATTTCCTTTTGTGATGTCATAATAATCAGAAAGAATTATTGTATTTAAATTCACCTAACGCTCATATTCCCACTAGGAATTGCTTGCATAACTTCATCCTTAGAAACTGGCATAAAAAACTTATCCTTAATCTTCTTAGCAATCTTCTCAGCAGCCTTCTCTTTATCCATCTTCCCAGGAGTTATAACTGCCAAACTCTCTTCCTTCCTCTTAACTTTTGGAACAGCCTTTATCTTACCTTTCTGAGTTATTACTATCAACTCTGGCTTAACCTTAACCTTCTTCTTTTTCTTAACTCCAAAAGTCCCCGTCTTCATATCCTTCTGCTTAAAAATATCAGCTCCCTTGAAAATATCAATATCTATCTTACCACCTTTACTAACATGTTTCCATTCTTTAGAAAAACAAGCACAAAAAACAGCACACTCATCCAAATCACTTTTTGAAGGATCATCTTTCTGAATAATCATAAAAGGACTTCCTGGCTTCGAAGTGTGCATCACTGTATAATTGGGCTTTCTAAAAAATCTCAATGCCAATTCATTCTGATCTTCATTCTTCCCACCAACAACCAATGTCCCATCCGCAGTAAAGAACCATCTATAACTCATATAATCTCTAGCTTCTCTCATCTGACGTAACTTCCCAAACATGTTTAACCTAAAAATTAACTATATATAACATTTGCTATAGTCTAGATTTGAGCTTCTTGACCAGCTTCTTATAATCCTCATCACTCCTTAATTTCCTCGTCTTCCAATTAACCTTACTGCTTCCAATCTGCAACTCAGGAATCAAATGATAATGCAAATGATCAATACTCTTCCCAACTTCCTTCTTATTCCCTTCTTTATACAAAACACTAACGTTCTTATATCTCTTATGAAGTTTTTTCATGCCATAATAAACTAATTTTTCAACAGCATCCTTCTCCGCAGGAGTCATTTTATTCAATTTCATAACATGCCTCTTAGGAACTATCAATAAATGATCTTTGACATAAGGTGCTCTAGCAAGTATCAACATTGCCAAATCATTTTGCCTAATAATCTCATCTCTATCCAAAGAACAGAAAGGACATTTCTTCATCCCTTTCAAATATTTTTCATATAGCATCACTTCTTTTTCTTAACCTTGCCTCTTAACTCAAGATAAATATTCTTATAGAATAATATTCCGAACGGTGTTGCAAATACAGTGTAAATAAAATTAGCTATATCTTGCATTATGAAATCCAAGAATAGCAAACCTAGACTAGGATTCGCAGCACCTTCAACCATTAATGCAGTAGGCAGCCCAATCAAACTAATCACAGCACCTATTACTCCAATTATTATGAACAATATAATTGTATAACCAAACAATCTCCACCAATTACCTTTAACCATATTATAACTGCTCTTCAAACTCTGAATAACAGTACCATTCCCATTCAAATAAACGAAAATAGCAACCATCCAATAAACACTAAATATAATTCCAGGAATTATCAACAACAAGAATAGGATTATCAAGAAGAATATAACTACTATGTTGAACCAAACAAATCTCCAAAAGTTCTTCTTTCCAGAAGCAAACGTCTTATGGAACTCAAACTTACCTTTAATACTATCTTTAACCAATCCTGCACCCCAAATCATATACAGCACAATTGAAACAAAATATACCAAGAATAATATTATAGCAAAGCTCGGTGTAATTGCATCAAGCTCCTCACTCATAAACGCACTGTAAAAAGTAGGATCATTCATTCCCATCACATACAAAATAATATTGCTAAGTATCAATGGGATACCAATAAAAACCAAAGTCAATAGAAGGATCTGTCTAAAATTCAGCTTATACTCTTTCCACGTCTTGCCAAACAATGACTCAAAATCCATGCTAAATCTAATTATCTTTTACTTTTAAAGTTTCTGTATCTTACTACCCTCACTAGTATCATCAACTGCAAAGCCCTTAGCCTTAATTTTATCTCGCAATTCATCAGCTAACTTCCAATCCTTATCCTTCCTAGCTTTATCTCTATCCTTAACCATCTTCTTAACATCAGCAGGAACACTAACCTTCTCCTTCTTTAACAAATCCAACCCAAAAACCTCATCCATCTTCTTAATGGTTCCCACTTTACCACTAGCTTTCTCATCTCGTACCAACGACCATAAAACCTGCAAGGCACTTACAGTATCAAGATCGTCATCCATTGCCTTTGAAAACATATCCAAATACTTCTTATTATCTTCCCCATCATCAGATAAATCACTAACTATCCTCTTCAATCTATCAAGAGAATTCTGTGCAGCCTTCAAATTATCTATTGTAAAATTAATTTGACTTCTATAATGTCCAGTTAAATAAAAATACCGAAGAGACAATGGACTATAGCCCATATCAACTAAATCTCTAACAGTATAATAATTCCCTAAACTCTTACTCATTTTCTTTCCATTAACAATCATCCATTCATTGTGAACCCAATAATTCGCAAATTTCTTATCACAACTTCCCTCTGATTGAGCAATCTCATTTTCATGATGCGGAAAGACCAAATCAATTCCTCCAGTATGAATATCAAACGATTTACCAAGATACTTTGTACTCATAGCACTACATTCAATATGCCAACCAGGTCTACCCTTACCTATCTTCTCCGACCAAAAAACATTCCCATCCTCGTTATCATAAAATTTCCATAAAGCAAAATCACTAACATTATCTTTATCATACTCGTCATTATCAATCCTCACACTACTCTTCAACTTGTCAATCTTAACTCCAGACAATTTCCCATAATCTTTGAACTTCTTAACATTGAAATAAATTCCATCATCAGACTCATAAGCTATCCCTTTTTTCAAAAGAATCTCAATCATCTTAACCATATCATCAATATGCTCCGTAGCCTTCGGATACTCATCAGCTTTCTCTATATTCAAACTCTTCTCATCCTCAAAAAAAGCATCAGTATATTTCTTAGTAAACTCCTTCAAACTTTTGCCTTGTTTAATACTATCTCTAATAGTCTTATCATCCACATCAGTAATGTTCACAACCTTCTTCACCTTGTATCCAGAATACTTCAAATACCTCGATAATAAATCAGAAGTAATAAAAGCTCTATAATTTCCTATATGTCCATAATTATAAACCGTCAACCCACAACTATACATCCCAACCTCTCCCTTCTTTATCGGCTTAAAAGCCTGTTTCTTCCGCCCAAATGTATTAAACAACTTCAACATAAAATTAACTAATATTCTAGGTATAAAAACTATTCTGCTGCAGTCTCAACAAAATAATT
Organism: Candidatus Woesearchaeota archaeon; assembly: GCA_964344105.1. Classification (GTDB taxonomy): domain Archaea; phylum Nanobdellota; class Nanobdellia; order Pacearchaeales; family GW2011-AR1; genus ARS1285. Next base: position 40,955 of record CAYFMD010000007.1, read on the forward strand.
AAAATTAACAGTTATTGCAGTAGGCTTATCTCTCTCAACATATTCTGCCCAAGGCATTCCTGCAGTAACAGGAGTTTTGATACCCACATATCCGTCTATTCTTGGATCCCCATCATGCAGAGGACTTTCAAAATAGACATGAGAAACTCTATAAGAGGTTTGACCAAGAGTTAACATAGCCTCACCAGCAACATCCTCTCCAAAAGTTCCATCATCTCTAGCACCTGCCAAAACTTCTCTAAGTCCTACCAATCGTAACAATGCACTATCAGTATCCTCACCATTAAAAACAACTCGCGCACCATTCCTAATCAACCTACACTCAATAGTTCCTTCACTCATAAGAAATTCCAAGAAAATAAATTAATAAAGATTATTGTACATCAATATCGAAAGGTTCAGTTGTATAAGGAGTACCATCCTCTTTCTTTATCTCTAACTTATATCGTATTATGCAAGTAGAAATATCACTTACTGATGCTTCAGGAATATTAAATCTTACAATGTCTGTATACTTCTGCCCGCTTGCAATCTCAACACTACCTGTTCCACCAGTAGTTATCCAAGCCTCAGCTTCTCTCTCACTAACACCACACTTCTTTCTTATATTATCGTCAGCTACAGTAACTGCCCAACGAAACTTCTGGTTCGCAACAGCATTCTGAATACCAAACCCTAAACCAAATTCATCACCTTGACTAACCTCAGCAATTCTATTCGGAAGATAAAGCACAGCTCTCTGATCTTCAACAAACAACTTGTTAATCTCTGCCTCAACCTTTTCATTCATAGTCTCAACATTATACTTAGCTCCAGTAAAAATAGTTCTAATCAAAATCAAACCTAGAATCAACATACTCATCGCCAAAACCAGAATAACTATAGTACCAATAGATAACTCAAGCGCAGCACGCTTATTCTTCCTCTTTATCTTTCTAAGATTCATCACCATCTTCTTTCTTTAACATATCAACAATTACTTATAAACCTTACTAAAAAAACTCGCCCCAGAAAAACCTCAGCAACCAAATATTTCCTAAAACCAAATTCACAACTACCATCAAAACAAATATCAACAAAGCAATCTTCCCTACAGTCCACCAAATACTCTCTTCTTTCTTTTTCTTCTTACCTCCAAGAACCCCCTCCATGACCTCATTAATATCTTCAGTCAATTTCTCTCTTTTCTCCTCATGTTTCTGCCTTTCTATATCTTCTAGCCGAGTAATTTTCATAACAGACAAAGAACAATTAACTATAAATAAATATAGATGGGGAAGGAGAGAATCGAACTCTCGACACCTACGTCTTCAGCGTAGTGCTCTCCCACTGAGCTACTCCCCCATGCAAGTATCAAAAATATGGAGTATTTAAGTGTAACTAAAGAAAAAATGAGTGAGGAGTAGGCCACCTTTTGTCATACTTAGAATCTTATTCTAGCAGTATGCGTCAACATTCGACTTAGCACGCAGCTTGGACGCTTGCATCAACCAAGATGTTCGTTTCATCAAATCCCAATCTTCGTAGCTTCCCACAAAGTTCATAGCTCAAATTGGGCTGTGGCGTTTCTGTAACAGAGCTCAACCTCGCGATTGGCTGCTTTCACAGATGATTCTTACATATGTAAGCTGATATAATATCAGGATGGGCGGACCTTCCTCAGAACTAGCGATCATTTATCATCACTTGTCAATCCAATGACTTAGCTCCGTAAGTTGACTACCTCACTCAATAAAACGAGAAAATTGCCCTATTTAAAGCTTCCGAAGTGTCGAACGTGTCTAACAATTAATATCTCAACACAAATTTTTCCACCCCTGCACCTTAT